>CALMAQ010000366.1 GCA_937859745.1 uncultured Verrucomicrobiota bacterium
CGTCTGCTTCTTCTTGCCCGCTTACTCCGCCTGCGCAAAGCTGGTCTGGTTTTCCATGCCTGCGAGGCTACCAAACTCACAGACGGGTAGCACACCTTAAATCAGCGATTCCCTAGGGAACTCATAAAAAATTTATATTACATTTATTGTATGATGTTTTATTTATGTCCTTTTTTCCGAGGCTCTTTCGTTGCTGGGAATAAGTTGTGAACCGCCGCGTTCCTTCGTTGTGGAAATCGCGGAATTCCGGCCTATGTGCACCGTCGTTCGTCACGTTGCGAGTGTCATCTTGTGCGTGGTTTCGCTGCAACGTGCTCAACACCGCGTACGGCGATTCCACGCGCTGCACAGTTTGTGTATAAAACTGCCTACCATGACCAACGACGAAATCCTTGCGTGCTTCAAAAACTCGGACGCCTTGCTCGAAGGCCACTTTCTTCTGCGCTCGGGCTTGCATAGCCGCCGCTTCTTCCAATGCGCCATGCTCTTGCAACATCCTAAAACCGCCGAGCGCATCTGCGCGGAACTCGCCTCAAAACTCGCCGACCTAGCTTGCGAGTCAGTTATTTCCCCGGCCATGGGAGGGATTGTCGTAGGTCATGAAGTAGGCCGCGCGCTCGGCAAACGCCATATCTTCGCGGAAAAAGAAGACGGCAGGCTCGTCCTGCGCCGTGGCTTCGAGATCGCACCCGAGGAGCGATTCCTCGTCGTGGAGGATGTGGTCACACGTGGCGGGCGCGTGCAGGAAACCATCGACATCGTCCGGGGATGCGGCGGCATCGTGGCAGGCGTCGGTGTCCTCGTGGACCGCAGCGAAACCACACCCGATTTCGGCTGTCCGTTTTACAGCCTCTTGAAGCTGGAGGTCGAAACGTTTGATGCCGAGCACATCCCGGCCGATTTGGTCGGCGTGCCCGCCAGCAAACCAGGCAGTAAATAAGCGTCCGTCGGCGGTGGCGCTGGCCCTCGGCAGGGTCTACGCGCCAAAATTCACGCGTAAGAGGTGAAGGCGGAAGTCATCGCTGATGGCTGCGCGGAAAAGTTTGCCTTTGACAGCGTCTTTCACGCTTTGGTCCGCGCGGGCCGCGTTGAGGGCGAGCTTGCGCCACGCCGCCAGATTGGCGGCGGCAAAGCGCGTGCGTGCCCGGCACCGGTCTTCTTGGAAGATCACGTCTAGACGCCAGTGCAGCGAGTTCTCCACGCTCCAGTGCCTGCGCAATTACTGAGCGTTGCAATGAAAACTTATCAGTCCTCACCGGCAGATTGAGCGATGATGGCGGGTGAAGCAAAGCTCCAAACCCAAGCCGCCGCACTGGCGCGAGGCGCGGCGTCGACGCGCTTTCGAGTTGCACGTCCAAGGCTGGAGCCAGCACGCCATCGCCAAGGCTCTGGGCATCTCGCAGGCGGCGGTCAGCCAGGCTTGCTTTGGCGGCGCAAAACTCGACCTTCGGTGATAAGTTTTCAACGCAACGCTCAGTAAACCGAAAGCAGCAGCCGCTTTGTCCATGCTGCCAGCTTGCCAGCCACTGCAAGTCCAGCTTCATTTTGGCGCGTAGGCCTTGGGCCCTCGGGCCGGCAACTTGTTTTTCGCCCGAAAATGGCCGATGCTGCTTCACTTTTTATGTTCAATTGGATCCTCAAACAAATCCTTGGCTCGAAGAACCAGCGCGAGCTGAAGCGGATGATGCCCATCGTCCGGCGGATCAACGAGCTTGACGAGGAATTCAAGTCGCTCTCGGACGGTGCCCTCCGCGCCAAGACCAAGGCCTGGCAGCAAAGGCTGGCCCCGGTGGACGGCTTTCAGGAACGCGAGCGGATCCTCACCGAGATTCTCCCGGAGGCGTTCGCCGTCGTCAAGAACGCCGCCCGACGGCTCTGCGGCAAGACCTTGACTGTCTGCGACCAGCCCTTGACGTGGAACATGGTGCATTTCGACGTGCAGTTGATCGGCGGCATGGTGCTCCATTCGGGCCGCATTGCCGAGATGGCCACGGGCGAGGGCAAAACCCTCGTTGCCACCCTCCCCCTCTACCTCAACGCCCTGACCGGCCGCGGCGCTCACCTGGTGACGGTCAACGACTACCTTGCCCGCCGCGACGCCGAGTGGATGGGCGAGTTGTACCGCTTCCTGGGTCTGACCTGCGGCTGCATCCAGCACGACCAATCGCCCGACGTGCGCCGCGAGCAATACGGCTGCGACATCACCTACGGCATCAACAGCGAACTGGGCTTTGATTACCTGCGCGACAACGGTATGGCGACCACGCGCGAGCAGCAGGTGCAGCGCGACTACGTTTTCGCCATCGTGGACGAGGTGGATTCCATCCTCATCGACGAGGCCCGAACACCGCTCATCATCGCGGGCCCGGCGACCGTTTCCACTCACCAGTACGACAAGTTCAAGCCCGGCATTGAGCAACTGGTCCGCAAGCAGTCGATGCTTTGCAGCCGTCTGGTCAACGAGGCCAAGTGCCTCTTGGATGACGGCAAGATCGACGACGCCGGCCTGCTGCTCTTCAAGGCGAAGCTCGGGCAGCCGCGCAACAAATCGTTGCTGCGCTTACTCGAAGATCCGGTCAACCGCAAGGCGCTCGATAAATCGGAACTGTCGTTCTACCAAGACACCCGCAAAGACGAGCTTTTCGCGCTCAAGGAAGAACTGTTCTTCACCATCGACGAGCGCGCGCAAGAGGCCGACCTTTCCGAGCAAGGCCGCGATTTCCTCAACCCGGACGAGCCCGAAGCCTTCGTTTTGCCCGACCTGATGACCTCCTTCGCGGAGATCGACATCCGCACCGACCTGTCGGACGCGGAAAAAGAGCAGGCGAAAACCAAGCTCCAAGCCCAATGCGACACGCAAGCAGAACGTATCCACAACATTTCCCAGCTCCTCCGTGCCTACTGCCTCTTTGAAAAGGATGTGGAGTACGTGGTGGAGGAAAACAAGGTGGTCATCGTCGATCAGCACACCGGCCGCAAGATGTCGGGCCGCCGCTGGAGCGACGGCTTGCACCAAGCCGTCGAGGCGAAGGAAGGCGTGCAGATCGACCGCGAAACGCAGACGCTCGCCACGATCACCATCCAGAATTATTTTCGCCTGTACCAGAAGCTCGCCGGGATGACCGGCACCGCGGAAACAGAGGCCAACGAATTCCACGACATCTACAAGCTGGACGTGATCGTCATCCCGACGAACCGCGGCATCCACCGCACCGATCACAACGACCGCATCTACAAGACCCGGCGCGAGAAATACAACGCCGTCGTCGCCGAGATCAAGGAGCGCCACGGGCACGGCCAGCCGGTGCTCGTCGGCACGGCCAGCGTCGAGGCGTCGGAACTGCTCAGCCGCATGCTCAAGCGCGAGAAAATCCCGCACAGCGTGCTCAACGCCAAGTACCATCGCCAAGAGGCCGAGATCGTGGCCCGGGCGGGGCAGCGCGAGGTCGTCACCATCGCCACGAACATGGCCGGGCGCGGCACGGACATCAAGCTGGGCAAAGGCGTCGAGGCGCTGGGCGGCCTGATGGTCATGGGCACGGAACGCCACTCGTCGCGCCGGATCGACCGGCAGCTTCGCGGCCGTTGCGCGCGCCAGGGCGACCAGGGATCGTCGCGCTTCTATGTGAGCTTCGAGGACGACCTGATGCGCAACTTCGGCGCGTCCGACCGCATGACCCGCATTATGGAGACCTTCGGCCTGGAAGACGGGCAGGAACTCGAGCATCCCCTGCTCAACCGCAGCGTGGAGAACGCGCAGAAACGGGTCGAGCAACGCGACTACATGAGCCGCAAGCACACGTTGGAATACGACGACGTGATGAACAAGCAGCGCGAGGTCGTCTATGGCTACCGCAACGAAACCATCGATTCCGAGGACACGCGCCACCTGATTGACGAGGTCATCTCGGAGGCCATCCCCGCCAAGGTGGCGGAATACCTCAAAGCCGAGAGCGGCGAGGAGCCCAACTACGCCGGGCTGCTCGGCTGGGTGAACATGACTTTCCCCGTCGGCCTGACGGCGGAGAAAGCCGCCTTCGAAACTCGCAGCCAGGAGGAAAACGCCCGGTTTCTGGTCGAGAAGATCACGGAAGCCTACGACCGCAAGTGCAGCCACGAGGACCCGGAAGCGGTCCGGGGGCTGGAACGTTACATCGTGCTCAACGCGGTGGACCGCCTCTGGCAGGAGCACCTTTTCGCCATGGACGCCTTGCGCGAGGGCATCCAACTCCAGCGCATCGGTCAGAAGGACCCGCTCGTCGAGTACAAGAACGAGGCTTATGCCATGTTCGTAGAGCTAATGAGCAGCATCAAGCTTGAGGTTCTCCACAACCTGTTCCGCAGCACATCCAATTTGCAGGCGTTCGAGAAGTTCCTGGCAAGCTTGCCCATGACGCTGCTGCACGAAAGCGTTTCAAACCCCGGCGAGAGCGCTCGGCCCACCGCGCAGGCGATGGCGCTGGAGCGCGAGCCCGTCCAGCCCGCGCCGCATGCGTCGATGCCCGAGGCCGAGCCGGAGCCACCCCGCCTCGAAATCCCGGCTCGCCGGGAACTGCCGAAGGTCGGCCGGAACGAGGCTTGTCCCTGCGGCAGCGGCAAGAAGTTCAAAAATTGTTGCGGACGCACCGCTTGAGGGAGCCCGAAGAGGCCGGTGCCGAGCGCAGGCACCGTTCGACTGTGCCGTCAAGACGGTTCCGCCTTGCCTTGGGGTTGATCCTGGCCTAGTGGTAGCCCAGATCGGGTGCTCCCATGGGTCTAGGTTGGCTGGTTCTTCATCATTGGATCGTGTTGCCGGGATTGATGGCGGTGCTTGCCGCCCTCGTCCGTCCCCGCAGGCACGCCCTCATTGCGGGCCTGTCCGGCGCACTGGCGACGCGCACGGGAGGCCACTTCCCGGCTGACCGAAAGTTTGTGTTCGGAGCACCTGATCGTTACCAGCGAAGTTTCTCCATGACCGCAGCCATCCAGTGCGCCCTGCGCGGGGATCGCCGCTCCCTGGAAGCCGACCGTCCCCGGACGGAGCATCGTCTGCGATGCGCTTCGCCCCCACCTCAGCGTTCAAACATCCATTCAGCAGTGCAAAGCATGAAATCTCAATCAGGTTCACATTCCTCCCAAGGCTCGCGCCGTGGTTCCAGATACCGGGGCGGAGGCCGCTCGGGACGTTCTTCCGAGCGTCGTTCCACGGGCAGTCCGAAGGCCGCGCCTCCCACTTTCTGGCAGAAAATTGTTGGCATCTTCAAAAGGGGCGGTTCCAAGCCCGTCCCTGTCGTGGCCCGCCAGAGCGAGCCCGAAGCCGAACCGGCTGTTTCTAGCCGGACCAAATCCTCCGGCGGGGCCGCGCGCTCCTCGCGCAAGCCCGAAGCGGTCGAAGTGACCACTCCCCGCCTCTACGTGGGCAACCTTTCCTTCGACGCCACGGAGAGCGACCTTTCCGAACTCTTCAACGGCGTCGGCCAGGTGGTGAACGTGGAGGTCGTCAGCCACAAGCACACGCAGCGTTCCAAGGGGTTCGCTTTCGTCCAGATGCAGACGACCGAAGAGGCCAAGCGCGCCGTCGAGGAATTGCACGACAAGGCGTTCATGGGGCGGCCCCTCGTGGTGAGCGGCGCAAAGAACGCCGACCAGCAGGACGGCCGCAGCGCACCGCGGGTGGCCGCCTGACAACCTCACCCCCGCAAGCTTTCACGACGACCCGGCTCCATCGCAACGATGAGCCGGGTTTTCTGCTGCCGTGCCCTCTCCGTTCTACCTCGTGGGTCCAACCGGCGTCGGCAAGACCGCTCTCGCGGTGGAAATCGCCTCGCGCTGTGGGGCTGAAATCGTTGGGGCTGACGCCTTCCAGGTCTACGAGGGCTTGGACATCCTCTCGGCCAAGCCTTCCCTCGAACAGCGCCGCCGCGTCAGGCACCATCTGGTCGGCGTGCTGCCTTTGTGGGAGGAATACAACGTCGTGCAGTATCTGGAGGATGCCCGGCGCTGCTTGGCTGACATCGCGGCCCGCGGCGTGCCCGCTATCGTCGTGGGTGGGAGCGGGCTTTACGTCCGGGCGCTGACCCACGGCTTGTCACCGCTGCCGCCGTCCCGGCCGGAGTTGAGGATGCAACTGGAATCCTGGGATTTGGCTGCCCTCAAGACCCGATTGCAAACCGTGGATCCCAAGGCACTGGACCTCGTGGACTCCGCCAACAAGCGCCGACTGATCCGTGCCATCGAGATTTGCGAGGCAACGGGTCGACCGCTGGCGGCTGCACGCGCGCTCTGGCAAGATCACGCGCCTGAACTGACGTGCAATGGATGGTTCCTGACACAGAATCACCAAGCGCTTCGTGGCCGCATTGAGCGTCGCGTAGCAGCGATGGTGTCAGCTGGTGTGATTGAAGAGGTACGTCGGCTGGATGCAACTCAACTTTCCTCAACTTCGAGCAAAATCATTGGCTTGGCGGAACTCCGTGCCCATTTGCGAGGCGAAATAGATCTGCCCGACTGCTTACAGAGAATCGCTACCAAAACACGCCAATACGCGAAGCGCCAGAGAACTTGGTTTCGGAACAAAGGCGGATTCCCGTGCCTTGAGACAGCGGCAGCGACCGAAAAGGAACTGATCGGCGAAGCCGTCCAGCTGATCTCGGCCGCGTGAAAACTCCACCCGGCTCGCTCAGGGCTTTTTTAGCCCGTCGCGCGCCCGCTCGAACGCGGCCCGGGCCGCATGTCTGGCGTGATCCCAGGTCACATCGGTCTTCTCCCGGGATTGCTCGTAGATGGTCTTCAGGTCGCTTTCGACATCGGCATAGTCCTTGTCGAGGCCGTGGCGGCCAACCCCTTCGTAACCCGTGCGGTAGGCCGTTTTATATCGCTCGTAGCTCGCGTGGTCGCCGTAGACCTGGCTGGCATGGCTTCTCTGCCAGTGACCATCCTCATTGGTGGGATCGATAGCTTCGGCGACGCTCTTGCCTGCCAGACCTCCGGCGATCGCCCCGACCGTGGTGCCAACCACAATGCCGACGGGGCCACCCAGCGCGCCAATGGCCGCGCCGGCGGCACCTGCACCTGCTGCCCCGACCCCTGTACCGATAGGATGCGCACCGGGTTCGCCGGTGATCGGATCAGGATTGCTGTCACCGCCCCTGGAAGCTGGTTTGTCGTTGTCAGTCATATTGGTGGAAGTGAAAGGTTTCGGGATGTTGGGTGGACCTCTACGCAAGAGGATCGTTTCCGCTAAATCGGTTGATCGTCTGCAAAACACGCCGCGACCGGATCGTATCGCGGTCGGGCGGTGAAACGCCGCGCACCGCGTCGCCGTTTCCGTGCGATGATGGTTGACCGCAGTTCCACCGGTGAGTTTTGGCCTGGCGTCGGACCCGTCCAGCCACCACTTCGAGCGAACCTGGAGAGTAACCATCGCCAGGCGCTGACCGGGGAGCAAGCGGGTGCCATCCCGATAGGAACGGGCCCAAAGCCGGAATCTGTCCTGCCTCCGGCAGCGAATCGTTTGCTGATGGCCGATCCCCTGCCCCCAACTTGGTTCCGCCGCACAGACGAGAGTTCGGACGAAGCGTTCTACGTCCAGCCGCGCTTCGTCACCCACATCGATGACGGGGCCATCGCGGCCGTGACGCAACTGTACCGCGAATACTTCCCTCCGGGCGGCGAGGTGCTCGACCTGATGAGCAGTTGGATCAGCCACCTGCCGCCGGAGGCGGCGTACCGCCGGGTGGTCGGGTTGGGCATGAACCCGGCCGAACTCGCCGCCAACAAGCGGCTGTCGGCGTTCGTGGTGCAAAACCTCAACCGGGAGCCCCGCCTGCCGATTGCCGATGCGGCGTTCGACGCGGCAGGACTGTGCGTCTCCATCGACTACCTGACCGATCCTGTCGCCGTGCTGCGGGAAGTGGCCCGGGTCTTGCGCCCCGGCGCGCCTCTGGTGGTCACGTTCTCCAACCGGTGTTTTCCCACCAAGGCGGTCGCGGTGTGGCATGCGCTGGACGACGCCGGCCGCTGCGAACTGGTTGCCTCGTTCTTCGGTGCCGTCGGGGACGGCCTCTGGGACCGGGCCGGGGTGTTGGACCGGTCGCCCGCTCCGGGCCGGGGTGATCCACTCTACGGCGTGGTGGCGCGGCGCGCGACGAACTGATCGGGCTGTCACTGGGCTAACAAGCGGGCGGATGCAAAAGATTAGCGTCACGGGTGCAAATCGCTCCCATCAGGCTTAGGCTCCTAAGGTGATTCCGCTTCATCCCCAGCCTTCCCTCGTTTCTTCCCTATGAACAACACCCGACGCGACTTCATGAAACTCGGTGCCGTGACCCTGGCCGGTGCTCTCCTGCCACCCGTGTCCCGAGCCTCGGAAAATATCGCGCCCCCGGAATCACAATCGGCCATCGTGTCTCCCCCGCTGGCAGCGGCGGGGTTGCGGCTGCTCACCTTCGCCGCGCCTGACCATCCGGGCTCGCCACGGGTGGGCGTGCTGCAGCCGTCCGGTGACCGGATCATGGACCTGGGCGAAGCCGCCCAGCGGCAGGGAAAGAAATTGTCCTTTGACCCTTCGCAGATGCTATCGCTGATCGCGGCAGGTGATTCTGCCCTGACGGAAGTACGTGAATTGCTCGTGCACGCCGAGGCGGGGGACGGACTCTTGCTGAAAGACGTGAAGCTGCTCGCACCCATCCCGGTGCCTGCGCGCAACGTTTATGCCGTTGGCTGGAACTACGTGGACCATTTCAAGGAGGGCGAGGGTCTGCGTAACGCCTCGACCACCCCGAAGGAACTGCCGGACCATCCCGTGTTTTTCACCAAGGGTTCACACACCATCAACGCCCCGTTCGGCACGATCCCTTACGACCCCAACGTTTCCACCCAGATCGATTGGGAGGGCGAACTGGCCATCATCATCGGCAAACGCGGCAAGAACATCCCCGAGGTGAGCGCGCTGGATCACGTGCTCGGCTACGCCGTCATCAACGACACCACCGCGCGCGACATCCAACAGAAGAAGCACGGCGGCCAATGGTTCAAAGGCAAGAGTCTGGATGGGCACGGACCGCTCGGCCCCTGGATCGTCGTCACTTCCGGGATGGGTAGCGAGGCGCTGGATTTCAATAATCTGCCGCTCTTCACCCGGATCAACGGCGTGGTCAAACAGGAGGCAAACACCAAGGAAATGTATTTCAAGGTGCCGCGCATCGTCTCCGAACTCTCACTCGGGCTGACGCTGGAGCCGGGTGACATCATCGCTACCGGCACCCCGCCCGGAGTTGGCTTCGCGCGCAAGCCGCCGGAGTGGCTCAAGCCCGGCGACGTGATGGAGACCGAGATCGTCGGTATCGGCACGATCCGCAACACCATCGTGGCCGTCGGCTGATTTGGCGGCAGGCGCGGCTCCCGTACGGTGCTGGTCGCAGGACTTTCGGGCCCTGCCCACCTTGGGCGTCTCGCCCCGCATCCACCCGCCCGTGCTGGTCGCCGCCAGCCCGGGCCGACCGCCGGCCGCTCTGCCAGCCTGATCGTGGCGGACTGCAGGCAAACGCAAGTGCCGACCAGCCCTCACCCGAGCTGGGCACGCAGTTGCCTTTGTTCGCGTTTGTAGCCCTTGACCTTCCGCCGCAAGTCCCTGATCTCCCGGGACAGTGCCTCGGCCGATGCCCGCTGGCGGGAAACTTCATCCGCCGTCTGTCCGGGCGCAGCGGCGGAGGCGTTACGCAGGCCGAGATCGTACTGGTCCGCCTGGATACGAACCCCGGCGCGCCTGGCAGCCACTTCAAAAGCGGTTAATCTTTGCACCATCTCGCCACGGTTGCGGGCAGTGGCTCCGTTGGTTCCCCCGGTGGTGCAACCGGCCAGACCCGTCCAAACCAACAGGACGGTTTGCCGCACGGTGCGGGTAGCCTTCGGGCCGAGGGGAAGCATCCGCAGGTTATAGATGGACGGCCGCCTTTGGACAAGCGGGAAGCGGCGGCACCGTGTCGCCTCTTAGGCCCACGGCACCGCTTTATTCTGGCGAACGCGGACGCACGTTGCTACCCTCTTGCGTCGCAAGGATGCACCATCGTTGCCACACCAGACGGAAACTCGCTTCCCAATGGGCGACAAAGCGCGGCGCATCCATCAGGGGAGAGTGGCGCATTTGCTCGCGTAAGCCGTCGCGCAACGCCGCCAAGCTCGGCAGGTCCCCGGCCACTTGGGCGGCGAGACGTACGTAGTCGTCCTCGTTCCGCACCGCCCATTCCGGCAATCCGACGGTGGTGAGCAGGCTCAACCCCGTGCGCGATACAGGCAGGGTGCCCGCCAGCGTGACGACCGGCACTCCCATCCAGAGTGCCTCGCATGTCGTCGTCATGCCGTTGTGAGGGAACGGGTCCAGGCCGACGTCGATCTGATCGTACAAACGCAGGTAGTCGCGCTTCGGCATCCACGGGGCGGACCGCAGGCGCGAGCCGACGATGCCTTCACGTTCCAGGGTCAACCTGGCCGCGTTCAACGCCGCAGGCTCATGGCAATGCAAAAGCAGCCGCGAACCGGGCACCGCCCCCAGTACCCGCGCCCAGAGACGAAACACGCGCTCGTTGCATTTGCCGAACTGGTTGAGAGAGCCAAACGTCACGCCGTGCGCCCCACCATCTGCCAGCGCGGGCAAGCTGCCGACCGGAGGGGCATCACCTGGGCCTTCGTAACAGCACCAGCTAGCAGGCAAACGCAGCGACTGTTCGGGCGGCCAGTCCGTCCCGTTGTCCAGGCCGGGCGGTTCGATCAACGCGTCGGTCACGCGGTAGTCAATGCTTGTCAGGCCAGAGCTACCGGCGTACCCCAACCACGATACCTGGACCGGCGCGGGTTTCCGCGCGAAAACCGGCAGGCGGTTTTTCTCGGAATGCAGAGCCAAATCCACCAGGATGTCGATGCCGTCCGCACGGATTTGCCCGGCAAGAGCATCGTCGGACAAATCGGAAACGCGGTGCCAGCAATCAGCGAGACTTTGCAGCCGGGCCGTGCCCTGGTCGGCATGTTCCACGTCCGAATAGCAGTGGACTTCGAAGCGGGTGCCATCGTGCGCGGCGAGTAGCGGAGCGATGAAGTTGCTGATGGGATGGTTGCGAAAATCCGGGGAAACGTAGCCGATCCGCAGACGGCGGAGTGGGTCGGGATCGTTCGTGTGCGGACGAACACTGTGGCGTAAAGGCGCGGCGTGAAAGCGTTCCCAGCGCGCGCACTCCGCCCGGAGGGTGGCGGCATCCGTTTCGGGATCGAAGTGCAAGGCGTAGATCAGATTGCTGTGGATCTCCGGGGAATCATCCGTGAGCGTGAGAGCGCGGCGATAACTCGCCACCGCGGCATGGATCTGCGCCATTCCCTTGAGGACGTTTCCCAGATTGTTATGGGCTTCGGCGTCGTCGGGCCGCAGGTCGATGGCCCGCGCGAAACATCGGCACGCTTCCTCGCTTCGATGCAGGCGCTCCAGCGCGATCCCCAGGCAGTTGTGCGCCTCCGCATGGTCGGGTTGGATGGTCACGGCCCGTTCGAAACAGACGAGAGCCTCGGGCAGGCGGTTGAGATCCAACAGGACGGTCCCGAGCTGGCGGTGCGCCTCGAAGTAGTCTGGCCGGCTAGCCACGGCGCGCTCGAAACATTCGCGCGCTTCCTCCAGACGTCGGGAGCGCAACAGCATCGTGCCGAGATGATGGTGCGCGGGTGCCAGCTTTGGGTTCAGTCCGAGGGCACGGTCGAAGCAGACCCGCGCTTGGTCCGGTTCATCCGTCGTCAGGTAGAGTTCGCCC
Source organism: uncultured Verrucomicrobiota bacterium (assembly GCA_937859745.1). Taxonomy (GTDB): domain Bacteria; phylum Verrucomicrobiota; class Verrucomicrobiia; order Chthoniobacterales; family SZAS-18; genus CAHJWO01. The sequence continues at coordinate 11,772 of CALMAQ010000366.1, forward strand.
AGGCTGGAAAGGGCGGCGGCGTTGTTCGGATGCGCGGCCAGCGAACGCTTCAGGAGGCCGATCGCTTCTTCGTGCCGGTCGGTCTGGTGAGCTAACACCCCGAGAAGATGCAAGGCGCTTGGCATGTCGGGGGCCACCTTCAGGATCTCCCGGTAGAGCACCTCCGCTTCCGCCAGCCGTCCCGTCTGATGCGAAGCGAAAGCAGCTTGAAACGTTTGCGCGATGCTGAACTCGCTCATGCGGTGGACGTTGACACGGCGTTCTGAGACTTGCAATCTGGCGGCCAACTTCATGCTAAGAATCGTCGCCGCCACGCGGCTGGACAAAACGGCGTTCGAGCGCGAATCGCTGCTTTTCCGCTCCAGCGCCAGGCTGTATCGGAGCAGCCCGATTCACCTGGATGTCACCTATCAAACGGCCGAGCCGCTTCCGACCATCTTCAACGCCGGGCTGAAGGCAGCGGTTGAGGACCTGATTCTGTTCACGCACGACGACGTGTGGATTGATGACTGGCAACTCCTCGCCCGGCTCGACGACGCCCTGCGTCACTACGCCGTCGTTGGGGTAGCGGGGAACCGCCGCCGCTTGCCCGGGCAATGCTCCTGGGCCTTTGCCCGCGAGCCTGGCGAATGGGACCTCGAATTTCTGAGTGGGGCGGTCGCCCACATCGCTGACTCCACCTTCGGAGTGGACTCGTATGGACCCGCGCCGAGCGGCGTCAAGTTGATCGATGGAGTATTCATCGCCGCGAAAGTGCAAACCCTTCGCCTGGCAGGCGTGGAATTTGACCCGCGCTTTGGCCATCACTTCTACGATCTGGATTTTTGCCGGTCCTGCGAGGCGAAGGGATTGGCCGTTGGCACCTGGCCCATCGCCATCGTCCACGCGAGCAGCGGAGCGTTAGGCTCTTCGGAGTGGCGGCAAGCCTACGCTGATTACCTGGAAAAGTGGAGGGAGTAGTCTCGTCCGCGCGCACGCCTCCCCAGTAAGGAAGCTACCGGGCCATGGCTTGCCACTCATTCTTTGTGTGCCCGGCTTTTTCTGCGCCAAGATCTGCTCAGCGAGCGTTGGGGTCAACCGTCGCGGGGCCACGCGACCATTGCCCAAATTCATGTGCGACTGGACGTAGTACCGCTACGCTCGGCTTCCAGCGTCTGGGCATTTTCCGCTTGCGGCCATCTTGGACCGGAAGGAAACTCTTGCCGCGCGCCTCGGTGCGCTGCCTGCCGTTTGCCGTGGCGGCCAGCTGCACGGCGAAGCGGCAGCACGAAGCGTGGCAAAGGCACCACAGAAATTTCCTATATACTGACGTAAGTTGCTCAGCATGATGGGAAAATGAAGCAAGCCAAGGTGGCGAAATTGGTAGACGCGCCAGACTTAGGATCTGGTTCCGCAAGGAGTCGGGGTTCGAGTCCCCGCCTTGGCAAAACTTCCTGGCGGATCCTTACCGTTTTGTAATGGTGGTGAAAGGCTGCCGTCATCCTCGGATCGCTAGAATGAGCGCATGCAAAGAGACTTCCCTTCCGATCCACGCAGCCGGTTGAAGCCGGCCGCAGTGTTCGCCGTCCTGGCAGGTGCCGCCGTCCTGGCCGGTGCCAGCACCTTCGCGCTCTCCAACCCGGATGCCCCCGACAAACCGGCCCAGGCACCGGAGCTGAAAGTCGAGCACGCCCCTGTTGACCGCGCCCGCACGCCGGCCGGCAGCTTCGCGCCCATCGTGCAAAAGGTCGCCCCGAGCGTGGTCGAGGTGTTCGTCACCTCCAAGGCCGAGCGGCCCGAGATGTCCGGCGACCAGTCCGAACTCCTGCGCCGTTTCTTCGGCCGGGGCGGCAACCCGCATCAGTTCGGCGAGGAGGGTCCCGCGCAACGCCAGCACGGCCTCGGCTCCGGGGTCATCGTCTCCGCCGACGGGTACATCCTGACCAACAACCATGTCATCAAGGACGCCAGCGAGATCCTCGTGGCCCTCTCCGACGGACGGCAGTTCCCGGCCAAGCTGGTGGGCACCGACCCGAAGACCGATGTGGCGCTCGTCAAGATCAAAGTGGACAAGCTGCCTGCCCTGACCTTCGCCGACAGCACGGAAACCGCCGTGGGCGATGTCGTTCTCGCCATCGGCAATCCCTTCGGGATTGGCCAGACGGTCACGCAGGGCATCGTCAGCGCCAAGGACCGGGTTTCGCTCGGCTTCGGCGACATGGATGAGGACTTCATCCAGACGGACGCGGCGATCAACCCGGGCAACTCCGGCGGCGCGCTGGTGGACACCGAAGGGCGGCTTGTCGGCATCAACAGCGCGATCCTCAGCCGCACCGGCGGCAACCAGGGCATCGGCTTCGCCATCCCGTCGAGCCTCTGCCAGTGGGTGATGACCAGCCTGGTCAAGAACGGCCGGGTGGAGCGCGGCTACATCGGCGTGCAGATCCAGAACCTGACCCCTGCCCTCGCGCAGGAGTTCAAGCTCGACCGCATCAACGGTGCGCTCGTTTCCGAACTCGTTCCCGGTGCCCCGGCCGACAAGGCGGGGTTCAAGAGCGGCGACGTGATCCGGCAGTACAATGGCCAGCCGATCAAGGACGCCTCGCAGTTGAAGCTCCAGGTCGCTCAGACCGCCCCGGGCACGAAGGTGCCGGTGGAGGTGATCCGCAACGGGGAGAACAAGACCCTCGAGATCACGACGCGCAACCAGCCCAACGAGCAAAAGCTGGCGCGGGAGAACGCGCCGGACAAGGCCGACGGGCATAAGGAAGCCCTGGCGGGCGTCGCGGTGGCCGACTTGGATCGGAACGTGCGGGCGCAGATCAAGGTCCCCGAGCAGTTGCAAGGGGCAGTGATCACCGAGGTCAACCCGGACTCGGCCGCCTACGAGGCGGGGTTGCGTGAGGGCGACGTGCTCACGGAAATCAACCACCAGCCGATCAGCAACGCGCAGGACGCCGTCAAAAGCACCGAGAACCCGACGACCAGCGAGACGTTGGTCAAGGTGTGGAGTCACGGCGGCAGCCGCTACCTGACGGTTGACGAGACGCCGGCGAACTAAACGCAAGCCGATCCGCTCAGCGCGAGACCCTTCCGGCTCCATCTGCGGGCCGGAAGGGTTTGCGTTTTCACACTCTGGGACTTGCCAGGAACTTTGCCGGGCCTCCGAGAGGTTGCATCGGCGAGGTTCCTGGCGGAGGGAGAACGCTGTGCCTCGCACGAGGAAGCTTGCCTCCCAAACGACCAGCCATCCCTGCTGCGATGCCGACCTCACTTGTTGCCGTCAGTCTGGAAGTGCAAGCACGCTGCCATCCCTACCAAGTGCTGGTGGGCCGGGAACTGCTCCCAACGGTGGCCGCGCGCGTCTGCGAGTTGTCGGCCTTCCGTCCGCGGGCGCGGTGCGTGGTGGTGACGGACAGCGTGGTTGCCCCCCTTCACGCTGAACCTGTCCTACAGAGCCTGAGCGCGGCGGGCTTCCGCCCGCACCTGGCCGTGTTCCCGGCGGGAGAAGGCTCGAAGAGCATGGCGCAAGCCGCCGCCGTGGCGGAGGAATTGATCGGCCACGGACTGGACCGCCACGGCTTCGTCGTGGCGTTGGGCGGCGGGGTCGTGGGCGATCTGGCTGGGTTCGTCGCTTCGATCTACCAGCGCGGCATCCCGTACGTCCAGATTCCGACGACGGTTGTTTCCCAAGTTGACAGCGCTATTGGAGGCAAGACCGGCGTCAACACCGCATCGGGAAAGAACCTGCTGGGCAGCTTTCATCCGCCTGCCCTGGTCCTGGTGGACGTGGCCACGCTAGCGACGCTACCCGAGCGCGAGTTCAACGAGGGTTTCGCGGAAATCATCAAACATGCCGTGATCCGGGATCGTCCCTTAATGCGAAGCATCCTCGACTTCCGACGCGGCGATCAAGATGCGCTCTTGCAAATCATCCATCGCAACCTGGAGATCAAGGCGGAGATCGTGGCGGCGGACGAGTACGAACGCCTGGGCGTCCGCGCCCTGTTGAACTTTGGTCACACTGTCGGTCACGGCATCGAACAGGCGGCGGGCTACGGCCGGATGCTGCACGGCGAAGCGATCAGCCTGGGGATGGTCGCCGCCGCCTGGCTGTCCGCCGAGCGGGCCGGGCTTTCCTCCGGGGACCGCGACCTCATCACGCAAAGTCTCCGGCGATACGGGCTTCCGACGGCGCTCTCACCGGAGATCTCGACCGAGTCCATCCTCAACAGCCTGCGGCGGGACAAGAAGTTCGAGTCCGGCGCCGTGCGTTTCGTGCTGACCCCGGCCATCGGCCAAGCCCGGCTCAGCCTGCCGGACGAGGTCGGCTTGGAGGATATCCGCCGCGCCATCGAAGCCATCCGCGCTCCGGCCGCGTGAGAAGTGCTTGCCGGATCGCGTCCGGGCGGGTACAAGCAACCAACCCTTCCCCGGCGTGACCCATACCGAGGCTCTTCTGGCCATCAACATGATCCCCAAGGTGGGGCCGGTCCGCCTGCGAAAATTGCTCAAGGTGTTCGGCAATCCCCCGTCCATCCTGCAAGCCCCCGCGCACCGTCTGGCTACCGTGCCGGGGATCGGTCCCGACATCGCCCGGCAAATCGCCGAATGGGAGGGGCATGTCGATCTGCCAGCCGAACTCAACCGGATGCGCGACGCCGGGGTCCACGCGCTCACCGCGGAATCCAAGCTTTATCCATCGCTGCTGCGGACGATTCACGATCCGCCCATCGTCCTCTACGTCTGGGGTGAGCTGCTGGAGCGAGATCGCCAGAGCATCGGCGTGGTGGGATCGCGCAAGACGAGCTTCTACGGCACCGAAAGCGCCAAAAAGCTCTCCTACCAGCTCGCCTACGCCGGGCTGACGATTTTCAGCGGGCTGGCGCGGGGCATCGACACCGCCGCCCACCAGGGCGCGCTCGCGGCCAAGGGGCGCACGGTCGCCGTGCTCGGATGCGGACTCAGCCAGATTTATCCCCCGGAAAACTTCGGGCTGGCCGAGCGGATCGCGGACGGCCATGGCGCGGTGGTGTCCGAATTGCCGATGTCGGTGCCGCCGGACCGGCAGACCTTCCCGATGCGGAACCGCATCATCAGCGGATGCAGCCAGGGCCTGCTCGTCGTCGAAGCCGGGCTCAACAGCGGCGCGCTCATCAGCGCAAACCAGGCGCTCGAGCAGGGGCGCTCCGTCTTCGCGGTGCCGGGGCCCATTGACCGGCCCACATCGCAGGGTTCCAACCGCTTGATCCAGCAGGGGGCCAAGCTGGTGATGGGCAGCGAGGACGTGCTGGAGGAACTCTCCGCGCTCCCGAGCCTGCACCTTTCTCCCGTTGCCATGCCAGCCGCTGTGGACGATTGGCCAGTGCCTTCAGAGGAAAAGCCGCCGACGGAATATGCCCCGGTGGTTGACCCAAAGCTCTCCGGTCAGGCTGCGGTCGAACTCAAGCCCAACGAGGCTGCGGTCTACGATGCGGTCGGCAGTGACGAGACGCCTATCGACCGCATCATCCTCAAATGCGGTTTGCCAACCCCGGTGGTCTCTTCTACGTTGTTCGCTCTCGAACTCAAGAAGGTCATCAAGCAGCTTCCGGGTAAGCATTACGTGCGGTTAGGCTGAGACCTGCACTTTTTCATGTCCAAAAGCCTTGTCATTGCGGAAAAGCCCAGCGTTGCCGCCGATCTTGCCCGGGCGCTTGGCCGTTTCACGAAGGTGGACGATACTTTCGAGAACGATCAGTACGTCATTTCGTCGGCGGTCGGTCACCTCGTGGAGTTGGCCCTGCCCTCCGACATGGATAAAAAGCGCGGCAAGTGGACGTTCGCCAACCTGCCGGTCATTCCCGAGGAATTCGATCTCAAGCCCATCGAGAAGAACGAGGATCGCTTCAAGATGCTCAAGCGTCTGATGAAGCGCGCGGACGTGACCGAGATCATCAACGCCTGCGACGCGGGCCGCGAAGGCGAACTGATCTTCCGGCTGCTCGTGAAGCTCGCGGGGGTCCACAAGCCGATGTGCCGTTTATGGCTCCAGTCCATGACGGCTGACGCCATCCGCACGGCGTTTGGCCGCCTGCGCACGGACGAGGAGATGCTCCCTTTGGCCAAGGCCGCCTACAGCCGCGCGGAAAGCGACTGGCTGGTGGGGATCAATGCCACTCGGGCGATGACGGCCTTCAACTCGAAGGCGGGCGGTTTCCAGTTGACCCCGGTCGGTCGGGTGCAGACGCCGACGCTTGCCATCCTCGTCGAGCGGGAGAAGAAAATCCGTGCGTTCAAGCCGCGGACGTACTTTGAGGTATTCGGCGACTTTGACGTGAAGGCCGGGAACTACCGCGGCCGGTGGTTCGACGAGAGATTTCAAAAGGGTGCTGATGAGGATGCCCGGGCTGAGCGCCTTTGGGAGCGCGAGAAGGCGGACGCCGTCCGCGCCAAGTGTCTCGGCAAAACGGGCACCGTCACGGAGGAGAAGAAACCGGCGAGCCAGGCCCCTCCCCTCCTCTACGACCTGACGAGCCTCCAGCGCGATGCGAACGGCCGCTTCGGCTTCAGCGCGCGGCGCACCCTGCAAGTGGCCCAGCAACTTTACGAAAAGCACAAGGTGCTGACCTATCCGCGCACGGACAGCCGATACCTGCCCGAGGATTACCTCGACACCGTCAAAGCGACGATGGGCAGCTTCGCGGACCCGATCCTCGCCGGACACGCCGGCAAGGCCTTGGCGAACAACTGGGTGCGCTTTACCAAGAAGGTGTTCGATAACGCCAAGGTGTCCGACCACAACGCGATCATCCCGACGGGGGTGGAACCCAAGGGGCTGGACGAGGCGCAGCAGAAAATTTTTGATCTCGTGGCCAAGCGATTTATCGCGGTATTCTATCCGTCGGCGCAGTTCGAGGTGACGACTCGGCTGACGCGGGTGGAAGGCGAGGTGTTCAAGACCGATGGCCGCGTGATCAAAGACCCAGGCTGGATGGCGGTTTATGGCCGGGAAGCCACGCTCGGCGATGGTTCCGACGCGAACCTCGTGCCCATCGTGCAGGGCGAAAACGCTCTCGCAGCCGAAGTGGAAGTCAAACAGAGCGAGACGAAGCCGCCCGCCCGGTACAACGAGGCGACGCTCCTTGCCACGATGGAAGGCGCGGGAAAACTTATCGACGACGAGGAACTGCGCGCCGCGATCAGCGCAAAAGGTCTCGGCACGCCCGCGACCCGCGCTTCGATCATCGAGGGGTTGATCCTGGACGAATACATCTCGCGTCAGGGACGCGAACTCGTGGCCACGGCCAAAGGGGTGTCCCTCATCAATCTCCTGAAGGGGATCGGAATCGCCGCACTCTGCTCGCCGGAATTAACTGGCGAGTGGGAGTTCAAGCTTAAGCTGATGGAGCAGGGCGGATTGCAGCGCAAGGAATTCATGGCGCAAATCCGCGGTCTGACGGAGGACATCGTCAACAAGGCCAAGAATTTTCAAGGCGACACCGTCGAGGGCGACTTCGGTGAACTGGACGTGCGCTGCCCGAAATGCGGCACCCGGCCGCTCAAAGAGGAATACCGGGTGTTCCGTTGCTCGTCCTGCGATTTCGTCTTCTGGAAGTCCTTGGCCGGCCGCACGTTCGACCCGGAGGAAATCAAGACCTTGCTGCTGGAGGGCCGCGTGGGTCCGCTGGAGGGGTTCCGGAGCAAGGAGGGCAGGCCTTTCTCGGCCGCCGTCAAGCTCGGCCCGGAAGGAAAGGCGGAGTTCGATTTCCCTCCCCCCGAGACCGTTGACCTTTCCGCTCTCCCCCCGCTCTGCGGCTGCGCAGTGTGCAAGAAAGGCCAGGTTTACGCCACCGAAGCGTTTTACATCTGCAATCTCGCCGCGGAAGTGGAAAAAACCTGCACCTTCCGCATGGGCAGGACGATCCTGCAGCGGGAAATTGATCCTGCCCAGGTCGTCAAACTCCATGCCACCGGCAAAACCGACCTGCTCAACAAGTTCATCTCCAAGAAAGGCAGACCATTTTCTGCCTATCTGAAGCTGGAGAAGAACGGCAAGGTGGCCTTCGAATTCGAGGTGCGTGCTGGTGACGCGGGTAGGCGGCTCGGTCAAGGGAAGTCGGCGGCACCGGCGTCCCCACCGGCCGGGAACAAGCCTAAGTCGGCGAAACTGCGCCCCGCTCCTAGCCGTCGCGCGGCCAAAAGCTAACAAGCCGTTGACTTCCCGGTCATACCGCCAGTGGTTCGATGGGCATTGACACCACAATATCTTGTGTTACGTCTAGTGGGTCTCCGCCCTAGCTAGATGCGCTGCCCCAAATGTAAAAGCATTGAAGATCGAGTGATCGATTCCCGGCCGGTCAATCATTGCTCGGGAATCCGGCGGCGGCGCGTATGCCTGAACTGCGAATACCGTTTCACTACTTACGAGCAAATCGAACGTGCGGACCTCCTTGTCATCAAGCGGGATGGCCGCCACGAACCTTTTGATCGCCACAAACTGAGTTCGGGACTGGTTAAAGCCTGTGAGAAGCGGCCTGTGGATCTGGAAGTCCTCGACCAAGCCACAGAGGATATCGTGCAGGAACTTGAAACGAACTTCGGCCGGGAGGTTCATTCGCGAGAGATCGGAGCGAAGGTCATGGCCAAGCTCCACGACATTGATGAAGTCGCTTACGTTCGTTATGCGTCCGTCTACCGCCACTTTCAGGACATCGGTGAGTTCATCGACGAGATCAAAATGCTCGAACAACGTCCGAAGAGGGACGAGATGCAGCAGGAACTTTTTTGAAACGAAGGACGTAAGATCGCCTGGAAGTGATTGCTACGTGGCGTGATGAACTATAATCCAGCGCCAACACAAGACCCGGAATCGCAGCTTTTGACCGCAGCTTGTACGCATACTTGGCTGGTCCTGAATCTGAGCTTGGCAGCAGCGAAGATTGGTTGTGTGACTTGGTGGTCGTTGGAAGACATCGCGGTGGCGGTCCGGATGGCCTTGTTTGCCGAACCACAACCAGCGAGCATTGCCTTACCGGATTTGCAGACCAGGATCGCCGCGGTCCTGCTGGACATCGGCTGCCCTGAACTGGCTGGTTCCTTCCGCCTCATCCACCCGGTTTTACGGGTTTCGCTGGTGGACTGCGCCCGCAACCCGCCGCTGCGGAACGAGAGGGAATTTTTCGCCAGACTAGGTTCTCAAATTGACATGATTTGTCATCGCGGCATCCAACGTCTGCACCTCGCGGATCTTGCCGCATGGGAAGCAGGACTGTCGCCGATGGATGGCTCGTTCCCGTGGTGCCCGCCCGCTTTGGATCGTGCCAGCATCGTGACCTTTGTGCGGCAGCACCTTCGTTCGTTGCCACTGCGGCAATCCATCTGTTGCTTGATCTTTTGATGCTCCCATGACCATTTTCGAGAAAATCGCCGCCCGCCAGATTCCGGCGGACATCGTTTACGAAGACGCGGAGACCATTGCGTTTCGGGATGTCCATCCGCAAGCGCCCGTCCATGTGCTCATCGTTCCCAAGCGAGTGGTGGAGCGGGTTGGCGACATTCAAGACGGTGACGCCGAACTGATGGGGCAATTGCTGGTTGCATCGCAGAGAGTCGCCCGGCAGGAAGGAGTCGTGGCGACCGGTTTCCGGCTGGTTATTAATCACGGCAGAAATGCCGGGGAAAGTGTGCCCCATCTTCACATCCATTTACTTGGCGGTCGTCCGCTGGATTGGCCGCCCGGCTAAAATAACCGCTGCGTTGGAGATATGATTATTCTTACGTAAATGACGGTATAACCCAAGTCATAGCTGTCATGCCGTTGCGGTACGCAAAAACGGGCCAAAGTGGCTTGCTTTGGCCCGGTGTCGGCACGGACAACTTTTGTCCGTGCATCGCGCGTTGCACTCTTACTTCATCAACAACACGGATCGGCTGCGCTTGATTTCCCGCGTGATTTTGCGGTGCAGGAACGCGGACATCCCCGTCACTCGGCGCGGCAGGATCTTGCCACTCTCAGTAACGAATTTGCGGAGCAGGTCGGGATTCTTGTAATCGATGGCTTCCGGGGCGATATCGACCCGGCGGCGCGGCATGATCCGGTTCGCACGACGGAAATTCGACCGGCGCTGAGGTGTCTTGGGTTGCATGGATTTATCGGGTCTCGCGGTGCAGGGTGTGCCGCTTCAGAAACGGATTGTACTTTTTCTTCTCCAGACGTCCGGGGGTGTTCGGGCTCTTCTTGTTGCGGGTCGACACGTAGCGCGAAGCGGGTTTGCCTTCCGCCTTGGCCTCCGTGCATTCCAGGGTAATGATGTCGCGTGCCATGGGTTCTTGGGCGGATTATTCCTTGTTGTCGGGCGTGAACTCTTCTTCTTCCGTATCGTTGTTTTCCTCGTCGGTCAACCCGAAGAGCGAGGTGACCGATTGCCGCACGCGCTGGGCCTTGTTCTGCCGTTCAAGTTGCGATTGGCATTCCACGGTGTACCGGGTGAACGGGATGGCTTCGAGGCGTTCGTGGTTGATCGGCTTGCCGGACATCTCGCAAGTGCCGTAGGTGCCTGACTCGATGCGTTTGAGTGCTTCGTCAATCTCGTACAGAGCGTCCTGTTCCTGCGAAAGCAGGTTGAGGGCGAAGTCGCGGTCGTAGGCGTCGCTGCCGGCGTCCGCCTGGTGCATGCCAAAGGCGCTGGCCTCGCTGCCCTCAGCCCGAGCGCGGAGATTATCCTGGGCCATGCCGCTCATCGAGTCGAGCATGGCATCGCGCAAGGCGAGCAGACGCTTCTTCTGAGTAAGCAGGAACGGGTCGAGCTTGGCGTCCGTTGCATCCTCGTTCTTGTTCGAGGGCAGAAAGTATTTTGAGACCGAGGCAGTCAGATCTTGGGTGCTGGCCGCTTTGACCGTCCCGGCGGCAGCCTTCGGCGTTTTCTTGGCCTCGCCCTTCTCGACCGGATGGGCCTGCGTGCTGGCCATCTCGGGCTGCGGCTGCGGAGCGGCTTCAGCTTTGGACTTGGCGGCAGATTTTGGCTTTGGCATAGGGGGCGCGAAAAACGGCGAAAGTTAGGGGAAACAGGCAAACGGGATTTTGAAAAGGGGAGTAGTTAATGGCATCCGCCGCTTCACGCAAGGGCCAATCACCTGAATTTTGCAGGGTGCTGGCCCCGCCCCCGCAGGCGTCCGGGCGGGCCTTTTTCACGAACTGGCGCTGGAATATCGCCGCAGGGCGTGTTGCCAGAGCACACGGCTCGTCGCCAGCGCCAGGATGCACACGCCGACGAGGTGAAGCATGAGCAACGCCGGATGGCTCGCCGCCCGGACAAGCAGCCGCGCCGGCACGTTGGAAACGACCACCACCGGGATCAGCCAGGTGAAGATCAGCTTGAACAACCCGCTAAACACGACATCCGGGTAACGGGCGATGCTCACCACGTTGAAATAACCGTAGATCAGGCCTTGCGCCCGCACGATCCAGAAGCTCAGCGTCGCCAGCGCGAACATGATCGCGTAGTGGATCATCGCCCCGAGCAGGATCGCTGCGGCGTAGCAGCCTACCTGCCACGGCTGCGGCACAATGCCGAGCTTGCCCAGCGAGAATAGCACGAACGTCGCCCCGATGCCGACGTTGATGAGGTTGTCCAGGCCGAATTGTTTCGTAGACACGGAGAACTGAGGATCGACCGGCAGCAGCAGCAACAGGTCCAGTCTGCCCGTACGAACCAAGTCGGGCAGGTTGGCGAGATTGACGTAGAACACCGCCTGGAAGACTTGGCTGATGATCTGGTGGGTGCCGATGAGGAGCACCACCTCCCACTTGGACCAGTCGCCGATCTCTTCGGTGCTCCGAAAAAGGACTTCCACGAAGAGGATTTGGCCGAGAAACCAGAGCAATTCCGTCAGCAGCCAGAGCAGGAAATTCGCCTTGAAAGACGCCTCGCGGATCAGCGAGTTGCGCAGCAGCAACCGGTAGATTTGCCAGTATCGCGTCATGTCGTATCACCCGCCAAAAGCCTGGTAGCGGCGGACGCCGCGCCGCCACATCAGCTGGCCCACCCCCCACATCACGGCCACCCAGACGGCCTGGATCACGAGGCCTTGGTAGAGCGCCGGGCCGCGGATGCTCTCCTGGATCACCGCCACCGGGAAGAACAATTCGTAGCTGAATGGCAGCCAATCCGTCAACCTGCGGACCCCGCCCGGCAGCAGGTCGAGCGGGAACAGGTGGCCGCTCAGGAAGTATTCGAACGAGTAGACGATGAACACGACCGTGGAGATTTCCAGGATCCAGAACGCGAGCATGGCTACGGCGTAGGTGACGAAGAATTGCAGGAAGGCCGCTAGGGTCAGCGAAAGCAGGCCCCAGGCCCAGGTCTCGCCGTGCCGGGGCAGCGTTACGTACCGGGAAAAACACACGAACAATCCCAGCACGAGCGGCAGCGTGAGCGCCGAATACGTGACCCGGTAACCCAAGAAAAGGCTGACGCGGTAGCCGAGGTAGTCCAACGGCTTGACCAGCAGCGAATTGATCTGCCCCTCGCGGATGTCGGCCGCGATCTGCCACTCGTCCTCCGTCGGCGTGATGAGGTTGGTGACGAGGTTCGTGAGCAGGAAGTAATAGATCATCGACCCGAACCCGTAGCCGCCAACGGGTTCGTGCCGGGAAGCGAAGATCGCGCGCCACAGGAACACCGTCCCGAGCAGTGGGATCACCTCGAACACGGAACGCAGGAGGAAGTTCCAGCGGTAGACGAGCGTGTTTTGCAGCCCGACGCCGAAGATCGTGCGGTACTTGGCGAGCGTCATGGCGGCGAGGGGACGGCGTGCCGGTGCCGGGCCAGTTCCGCCGCCAGACGCAGGGCGGCGATCATGCTGCCGGGACTCGCCTGCTGTTTGCCCGCCAGCTCGAAAGCTGTGCCGTGATCGGGGCTGGTACGGATGATCGGCAGCCCGATGGTCACGTTCACCCCCTCGTCGAAGGCGTGCAGCTTGAGCGGGATCAGCCCCTGGTCGTGGTACATGCACACGACCCCGTCCCAGCGGCCCGCGGCAGCCTGGTGGAAGACCGTGTCCGGGGAAACCGGGCCGCCAAAGGCGACCTCCTGCGGAGGGAACGCGGCCGACAACGCGGCCACGGCGGGGGAGATGATCTCGATCTCCTCGCGCCCGATGCTCCCCCCCTCTCCGGCGTGCGGGTTCAAGCCCGCGACGGCGATGCGGACCGGCCTGCCGCGGCGGTGGCGCAGGAAAGCGGCGGTCAGCTTTCCAACCCGCACGATCTCGGCGCTGCTGAGATGGCGGACCGCATCGATCAGGGGCAGGTGCGTGCTGACGAGCGTCACGGTCAACGCGCCGCCCGTCAGCGTCATCGCGAAGTCGTCCGTGCCGCAGCGAGCGGCGAAGAACTCGGTTTGCCCCGGGTAGGGAAAGCCGATTTGATACAACCCCGCCTTGCTGACCGGGCCGGTGACCACGGCGGCGACTTCGCCCCGGATCGCCATCGCTGCCGCCCGTTCCAGGTTGTCCCACGACGCTTGCGCCGTCGCGGGCGTGGAGACGCCAGGTTCACACGGCACCGCTTCTCCGAGGAGGAAGTAGTCGAAGCCGTCGTTCAGCCGGCCGGAAGCCAGCGCCGCCCGGGTCACTTCCGGGCCGATGCCCGCCGCGTCGCCCGGCGTCACGCCGATGACCGGGCGGCGGTCGGTGGGAGCAGGGGCAAACGAGGACATAGCGTGACGGTCAGCGGTGTCCCGTCACGCCGACCTGTTGGCACATCGGGAGCAACCGGCAGGTCGAACAACGCGGCATCGTACCGGTGCAGACGTGCTTGCCGAAGGGCACGAGCAGCGCGTTGATCTCGACCCAGTAACGTTGCGGCAGCTTCTGCTCCAGCGCTGCCGTCGTTTTTTCCGGGGTGGACGCTGCCACATAACCCCAGCGGTTGGTGATCCGGTGCACGTGGATGTCCACGCCGATCCGCGGCTGCCCGCAGGCGATGCCCAGCACGAGGTGGGCGCACTTGATGCCGACTCCACGGAAGGAAAGCAGCGTGTCCAGGTCGCACGGCAGTTCCCCGCCGTGTTCCGCGCAGATCCGGCGCGAAAGCTCGATCATCTGTGGCGCTTTCGCCTCCCGGAACGTGGACCCGTTCAACAGCGTCATGAGTTCCGGCACGCTCAGGGCCGCGACCTGCGGCGGGGTGCGCGCCCGCTCGAAGAGGCGGCGCGAGATCGGGACCGTGTCCTCGTCGCGAGTGCGGATGGAGATCAGGCAGGCCAGCAGTTGCTCGAACGGGGTCGTGAAACCGTCCTCGTAAAGTTCAAACAGCGCCGCCTTGCGAAAAGGGAGGACGGCCACGCGCAAACTTTCCATGGCCTGGTCGATGTCGAACTGGCCGGGCTGGCTCGCGTGGCCTGGAAGGGCGGTTTGTGCTGGTGAAGGCTCGGGCATGGTGCGGTTGGGTGAACCTGCTCGCGTTGGCTGGGGCAAAAGCGGCGTTTGTTCCCTACTTGGGCCGGGGCCCGCACGCAAGGACCAGATCGACGGCGGCGAAAAGCTGCCGCCGTTACACAATCGGGGTTGCCGCGGCCTGCGAATCAAAAATATGAAACTGCCTGACCAAGCCCCCCACGAGCGCGGCAAAATCCTCAACCACGGCGACGGGATTGGCGAGGTGGACAATGCGGCCGTCGAGCAACGCGCGCGCGAGTTGGCCGGAATCGACGGCTTCCCGGCCGACCAGGTCAACGAAGGCCATCGCTACCAGGCAAGGCAGGAGATGCTCGGGGACGACGACCCGGATGCGGCCAACGACGACGAAGGTGACATCGCGGAACTGAGCAGCGAGGATGATGTCCTTGGCGAGAGCGGCGGGGCGGTCGCTCCGGGTACTAACGCGGTTGCCAGCGCCGACGAGCAAAGCGACGCCGAACAGCTTTATGCCGAGGGAATCGCTGAAGCGGACCATGATCGCATGACCGCTTCCCGCGAGCAGGAAGACCGCGACGACGCGGTTTAGCTTCGGACGGCAAGCCAGCCACGCCAACCGGCGGTGGGGAACATTTCCCATCCGCCCCGCCGTGACGGATCAGAAGACTTTGATGAATGCCTTGGTCCGCAGGGACGCAATCCACTGGTTTTGCCTGCGCTCCCGTTCCGTGGAGGAGAGCTTCTTTTCCAGCTCGGGGCGAACTTCGTCCAAAGGCTTCGTCACGGCTGACTTCCGCTCGGAGATTTTGAGGATGTAATAGGCGTTGCCCTGTTCGATGACGGGGCTGATCGTGTTGAGCCCGAGCTTGAACGCGGCTTGCGTCAGGTTCTCGTTCAGCGTTTTGCGGTCTACCCACCCCCAGTCGCCGCCCGAGGTGCGGCTGCTATCGCTGCTGTACATCTGCGCGAGCTGCTCGAACTTGGTGCCTTTGGTCAGCTTGTCGCGGATTTCGCTGGCCATGGCCTTCTGGGGGTCCTGCTCGCCCGGGCTGACCGTGGTGCCCTTTTCGACGGCGATCATCCAAAGATGGACCTGCTCCGGCGTGGTGTAATCATCCTTCTTCGTCAGGTAGAGTTCGCCCAACTTGTTGGGGGAAACGAGAAAATCGTTGGGCACGTTTTGGTAACGCATCGCCTGGACAATGATTTTGTCACGCTCCGCGTCACGGAATTTGGCCATGGTGTAACCCTGCGCCTGGAGCGTGCGGATGAACGCCTGCCGGTCGCCGCCGAAGTCGTCGCGGATGATCGACTCGACCTTCTCGTCCACCAGGTGCGAGGGGATCTGGTACTCCTTCTTCTGGAACTCCTGGATGATGAGCTGACGGTCGATCAGGTCCTGCAACGCGCCTTTGCGAGCTTCGCGCACCTTGTCTGTAAGTTCCTGGCCGGTGAATTGGCTGCGGAGCGCCCTCTCGCGCGGCCCTACCAGGTCGCGCACCTGCGAGAAAGTGATCACGTCCCCGTTCACTTGGGCGGCGATCCCGTCGATGACCGCCGGTTCCGCCTTGACTGGCGGGGTCACTCCTGGCAGGAGGGCGGCGAAGCCGGTCAGGGTGCAGGTGGCGAGGGTGGAAAGGAGACGGCGTTTCATGGAGGACATCGGATGGCACGTTGGGCAGAGCAGGCCCAGCGGGGGTGTCGTGTCACAGAAAACCGGTTAGAGGTTTTCGATCAAGCTAAAAATTTCGCGCATCTTATGGGCCGGGTCCGGCGAAGTCAAGCGGGGGAACCGCCCGTGAGCCTGGACGTAGCCACCGCCGCGCGAGATCATCACCCGCTCCCCGCGCACCTCGATTTGCTCCACTCTCGCCCCGGCGCAAAGGACCTTCAGGCGCGAGAGTGCGAGCAGGTTTTCCGCCGGCACTGGCAGCGGACCGAACCGGTCGCGCCACGCCTCCTGGAGGGCGTCCACGTCCGGCGGGGCCGCCACCGCCGCGATCTGGCGGTAGGCCTGCACGCGCAGGCCCGAGTCCTCCATGTAGCTCGACGGCAGGAAGGCCGGCCACGGCGTCAGCGGGGCTTCCTCCCCGGCGGCGGGCTCCTGGTCGAGCAGGCTGAGACGGCGTGAATAATCCGTTTCGCTGGCAGCCAGAAAATCTAGCCGGAGATTGACTTCCACCCGCGCCCGGACCTTTTCGCCCTTGAGCTTGGACACGGCCTGGCGCAAGAGTTGGCAGTACAGGTCAAACCCGACTGCCGTCAGATGTCCGCTCTGGGCCAGACCGAGGATGTTGCCCGCGCCGCGGATCTCCAGGTCGCGGAGCGCAATCTTGAAACCGGCCCCGAGGGAGGAATATTGCTTGATGGCGTTGATGCGTTTGCGCGCCTCGCCCGTGTTGATGAGGTCGCGCGGCAGCATCAGGTAAGCGTAGGCCTTGTGGATGCCGCGGCCCACCCGGCCGCGCAGTTGGTACAGGTCCGCGAGGCCGAAGCGATCGGCCCGGTCGATGATGATCGTGTTCGCGTTCGGGATGTCGAGGCCGCTCTCGATGATCGTCGTGGCCACGAGCACGTCGGTCTCTCCGCCGACGAAACGCCGCATCACTTCTTCCAGCTCTCCCTCTTCCATCTGCCCGTGGCCGATATCGACGCGCGCCCGGGGACAGAGCTGTTTGATGCGGGCGCTGATCTTTGCGATGGATTCGACCCGGTTGTGCAGGAAGTAAATCTGTCCCTGCCGATCGAGTTCGCGGTCGATGGCCGTGCGGATGACACGCTCATCGTAGCCGCAGATCACCGTTTCGACCGGAAATCGGCTCGGAGGCGGTGTTTCGAGCGTGGAAAGGTCGCGTGCGCCGGTCAACGCGAGGTACAGTGTTCTTGGGATGGGTGTTGCCGACAGTGTCAACACATCCACCGAGGGAAAATGTTCCTTGATGCGTTCCTTGTGCCGGACGCCGAAGCGTTGTTCCTCGTCCACGATGAGCAGGCCCAGGTTCCGGAAGGCAATGTCCTTCGAGATCAGGCGGTGCGTGCCGACGACGAGATCGACGCTGCCATCGGTCAGTCCTCGCGCGACCTGTGCCTGCTCTGCGGCCGTGCGGTAGCGGCTGAGCAGTTCGACCCGCACCGGGAAGTTTGCCATCCGGGCCTTGAAATTTTCGTAGTGCTGTTGGGCGAGCACGGTCGTCGGGACCATCATGGCCGCCTGCACGCCATCGTTGACCGCCTTGAACGCCGCCCGGATGGCAACCTCGGTCTTGCCGAAGCCGACGTCTCCGCAGATGAGGCGGTCCATGGGGCGGCCGGATTCCATGTCGCGCTTGGTGTCGGCGATGGCGCGGACCTGATCGACCGTTTCCTTGTACGGAAAGGCGTCCTCGAACGCTCTTTGCCACTCCGTGTCGGGCCGATAGGTCCGCCCTTGGTGGGATTCGCGCAACGCTTGGGTTTTGAGGAGTTTCGCGGCGTAGTCGTAGATCGACTTCTCCGCCGCCTTTTTCGTGGCGCTCCATTTTCCGTCGCCGAGTTTGCTCAGGGCAGCGCCGCGCTTCCCGATCCCCTGGTAGCGGGAAACCAGGAAAGCCTGCTCAAGCGGTACGAAGAGCTTCGCCCCCTCCGCGAACTCCAGCACCATCAACTCTTCGGTGTAACGAACGACTTCTCCGTTCCGGCGGGTCTCCTCGGTGCGAGCCTCAATGCCACGGTACCGAGCCAGACCATGTTCCAAATGGACCACCAAATTGCCCTCCTTGAGTTGGGAATAATCCAATTCCGCCCGATGCGGGGCAAGCCCGCGACGGTTCTTGGCAGGTGCCAGTTGGCGTCCTCTGAACAAGTCGCTGTAACCGAACAACTCGGCCGTGCTGGTGACCGCCAAGCGCGCGGAAGGGCAGACAAAGCTCGCGTCGCTGGGAGAATGACGATATACGGTTAATTCTGCATTCCCGGTAAAATCTTTCAGAAACTCGCGTAAATGAGCGGCTTCAGAAGATTTTTTGTACTGGATGAGGATCTGCCAGCCATCGTCAAACCAGTCCTGTAGCTGTCTGTGCACACGGCGACTGGAAGTCTCCCGTACTGCTGACGACGATGTTCTCCGTGACTCGACCATTAACGGAGATTCGAAGAATGCATTTGCGTATGCATCCGCCGTCCTCATCCCGATTCCACCCTCATCGCGGATGTGGATGTCTGCATCTTGGTAGGCATCATTCACCGACAGAACGACATCTGACTTATTACGATAATCGCGTAACTTTTTGCTGGTCGTTTCAGGCAGCTTCAACAAAAGCGGACATTCGGACAATGACCGGATCGAGATTTGTTCATCCACGTCAAACTCGCGGATGGATGCGATCTCGTCACCGAACCACTCGAATCGGACAGGCTGGGACTGTTGCCAGGAGTAAACGTCCACGATTCCCCCCCGCACCGAAAATTGTCCGCGGTCGGCGACCGAACTGACCGGTTCGTAGCCCGCTTTCTCCAAATTGTGCAGCAAATCATCGCGGTCCCGTCGCTCGCCTACCTTCAGCGTAGCCGTGAGGTCTTCGATTTCGCCCGGCGCGTAAACCTCATCGTCGAACGACTTCGCATTGAGCACGATCACCCAACCGGCATCTCCCGCGCCGATGGTCTGAAGCACCGACAGGCGTTCCGCCGATGTTTCCGGGTCCGGGATCGCGCCCTCAACCGCGGCGATCTCCATGTGGGGGAACAGCAAAGCGTTCGGGACCCAAGCGGAAAGCTCCGAATGGAAACGTTCCTGCTCGCGCTCGGTCCCGCAGACGATCCAGAGGTGGTTGGTCCCCGACACGCCATAGCGCGAAACAAGCGCGGCTAGGTACGGTTGCGCCGCCCGCGTCACGTTCTCGAAGTTCGTCGGTGTCTTGAGGCAGCCCTTGCCGGGGCGCTTCGCCGCATAACCTAGCGCCGCGGCCACCCGGCCAAAAACATCGACGTTTTCACTCGCTGCGGTTTGGACTTGCAGTGTCATGCGCTTCTGCGGAGATCCGTTGCAGTGGACGTGAATGTGTCATCACCGTCATCGCCTTGGCATGTTTCTCCGCGGTAAGGTTCGCCGTCAGCATCCACGTTGGACGCCCGGGAAAGCAGCGAAGAGCCGCGGTGCCACCAGGATGGAAGCAGGAGAACTCCACCCCCGTCACTCACTGGATGTTCAACTCGCGCGTGATGCCAAAACGCTCGATCCGCTTGCGCAAGGTCGCCCGCGTCACGCCGAGAATTTTGGCCGCCTTCAACTGGTTGCCACGGGTTTGTTTCATCGCGGCGATAGTGAATTCCCGTTCGAGCCAGGGGAGCAGTTGCAGGCTATGATCTTCGGCGGCAGCACGAAACAAAAGTTCGATGGCGGCCTGGATGTTAAACGCGGGGGCGATCCCGAGGGGCCCGGCCGCCACGCTGTCGCCGGGTTTGGGACCCGCGGTTTCCACAGCGGCGTCACCGTCTTCGTTGCCGGTGTTCCCCACGCCGATCTGCCCCAGCGGAAGGTCCTTGGGCAGCAGCACGTCGGTGGTGGTCATCACCGAGGCTCGCTGCAAGGTGTTTTCCAGTTCGCGCACGTTCCCCGGCCACGGGTATGCCTCCATTACCTTCAACGCTTCTTCGGAGAGATGGACGCGCGGCAGGTGCTTCTGCAAGGAGATTTTTGCGAGGAAGTATTCACACAGCAACCGGACATCCTCCACGCGTTGCCGCAACGGCGGCAGGTGGATGCGGACGACGTTCAGGCGATAAAACAAGTCCTCGCGGAAATGCTTGCGGGCGATTTCCTGTTCCAGGTTCTTGTTCGTGGCGGCCACGATCCGCACGTCGGTGCGCAGCGTGACGTTGCTGCCCAGGCGCGAGAACTCCCCTTCCTGCAAGACGCGCAGGATCTTGCTTTGCACGGGCATCGGCATCTCGCCGATCTCGTCCAGGAAGAGGGTGCCACCGTTGCTCTGCTCGAATCGGCCCACCCGCTGCGTCACCGCGCCCGTGAACGATCCCTTCTCGTGCCCGAACAGCTCGCTTTCCAGCAGCGTTTCCGGGATGGCCGCGCAGTTGATGGCGACAAAAAACTGCTCGCTCCGCCGACTGTAGTGGTGGATCGCCCGCGCGACGAGTTCCTTGCCGGAACCGCTTTCGCCCGTGATCATGACCGGCGCGTCGCTGTGCGACACGCGGCCGACCATCTTGAACACCTGCTGCATCGCTTCCGACTGGCCGACGATGCTGTCCTGATGCTGGTCCACGGTGAGTTGCGGCTTGAACGCCGTGGCGTTGCGCATCTCGCTCTGCGCCTTGAGTGCCGCGTCCACCACGACCTTCAGGTTGAACGGCAGCGATTCCTTGCGGATGAAGTCGTAGGCTCCGAGTTTCATCGACTCGATGACCGACTGGGTTGTGCCGAAGGCGCTAGTCAGCACGACCATCGCGTTCGGGTCCTTCTGCCGGACCTTGGCGAGCAGTTCCAGCCCGCTGAACGGCTGGAGGTGCGTCTCGGTAATGAGGAGGTCGGCCTCCTGCGCGAAGTAGAGTTTGTAGGCCTCGTCCGCCCGCGAGGCGGTCAGCACGGCGGTGGTCGGCGTCTTCAGTTGGTGGGCGGCCCACTCCAAGAAATCGGTCTCGGGATCAACGATGACGATAGTTTGCATGCGAATGCCGCCGCGAAAATTTCCCCGTGACTACAGAGATCCATACCTGCGCTGACGATGACTGTAATCCCGGACCGCTTCAAGCAAATCTTCTTTGCGGAAGTCGGGCCAGAGCGTGCGCGTGAAGTACAACTCCGCGTAGCTCGCCTGCCAGAGCAGAAAATTGGAAAGGCGCATCTCGCCGGAGGTGCGGATAAGCAGGTCAGGGTCCGGGTAGCAGCGGGTATAGAGGTGTCGGGCGACGAGGTCCGGGTCGATCATCGCCTTGTCAATCCGTCCGGCCTGGACCTCGCCCACAATGTCCTGGATGGCGTCGATCAACTCCGTCCGGGCACCGTAGCTCAGCGCGAGGATGAGGACGAGCCCGGTGTTCCCGGCGGTCTCGGCGATTGATTTCCGCAATTGGGCCAGGCAGGCCATCGGCAAGTCCCCCAGCCGCCCGATGGCCTCGAGCCGGACGTTTTTCTCCATCAGTTCGGGCGTCGTGTCGCGCAGGAACTTCTGGAGCAGCGTCATCAACGCGGCCGTCTCGGCCCGTGGCCGTTGCCAGTTTTCCTGCGAAAAGGCGTAAAGAGTGAGGAACTCCACGCCCAGTTCCCCGCAGCCCTGGACGCTTTCGCGCACGGCGCTCGCTCCTTCCTCGTGCCCGAAGATGCGCGCCAACCCCCGCTGCTTCGCCCAGCGGCCGTTGCCATCGAGGATGATGGCGATGTGGCGCGGGATCGTCAACTCGGGGGCCTTCATGGGGAACAAACCCCGCAAGCCGGGGACGGTCGCGGAGCGGGGCGGTCGGGACTACACGTGGATCGTCTGATCGCGGTGCGGTCCCACGCTGACGACGGCGAGCTTCGCGCCAGTGAGCGCGGCGATCCTCTGGAGGTAGCGGCGGGCGGCGGGCGGGAGTTCCTTGAAGCTGCGCGCCTTCTCGGTGGAGCACTTCCAGCCGGGCATCTCTTCGTACACGGCCTCGCACCGGGCAAAAGCCTGGTGATCCGAGGGGGGCACGTCGAGCGTCTTGCCGTCGAGACGGTAGGCGGTGCAAATTTTGATGACTTCCACCGAATCCAGGCCATCGAGGTTCGTGACGGCTAGCGAGTCGATCCCGTTGACCATCGTGGCGAAATGGGTCGCCACAGCGTCGAACCAGCCGCAGCGGCGCGCGCGCCCCGTGACCGCGCCGAACTCCCGGCCCATGCCATGGAGCATGTTGGTGATGCCGGCGTCCTCGCTCGGGAGCGGCCCCTCGCCCACCCGGGTCGTGTAGGCCTTCATGACGCCCATTACTTCGTCCACGCGGTGCGGCGGCACTCCCGAGCCCGTGCAGGCTCCGCCTGCCGTCGTGTTGGAAGACGTGACGTAGGGATAGGTGCCGTGGTCGAGGTCCAGGAACGTGCCCTGGGCTCCTTCGAAGAGGATTTTCTTTTTGGCGGCCAGCGCCCGGTGGAGGTAGACGACCGTGTTCGTGACGAAAGGCCGCAGCTTGACCCCGGCCTCCAAGTAGGCAGCCTCCACTTGCTTGAAGCTGATGGGCTTGGCTCCAAAGGTCCGCAAGATCTGGTTGTTGTCGCGCACCCGTACCTGGAGCTTGGCCGAGAACACTGGCGGTTGCATTAGATCGGACATCCGCAGACCCACCCGCGCGGCCTTGTCGCCGTAAGCCGGACCGATGCCCCGCTTGGTCGTGCCGATCTTCTGCTTGCCCTTGAGTTGCTCGCGCCGCTCGTCGATCAGGCGGTGGTACGGCAGCACGAGGTGGGCACAGTCGCTGATGAGCAGGTTGCCGTCGATCTTGACCCCCTGCGCCCGTAGTTCCTCGATCTCGCCGAGCAGGGCGATCGGGTCAATCACCACCCCGTTGCCGATCACGCACACCTTGTTAGGGCGCAGGATGCCCGAGGGAATGAGGCGCAGAACGAACTTTTTGCGCCCGTGCACGATCGTGTGCCCGGCGTTGTTTCCCCCCTGGCTGCGGACCACTACGTCGGAGGTGCCGGTGAGCACGTCGATGATCTTACCCTTGCCTTCGTCCCCCCACTGCGCGCCCACGAGAACGATGTTGGCCATATTGGAAACGTGGTATAAAGGGGATAAAATCTGGCGGCGGGAAACGGACGCCAAGATCATCTCGAACGCCCGTTTGGCAAGTCAATTCTCGCGGCGCGGGCACCCTTGCGGCCCCGCAGGCTGAACAAAGCGTCTTTCGTGCTGTCAGTGTTGCGTCGCGTGTGTTTTGCTGCGCTCGCGGCCCGCACCTCCCACCCATGCCCACGTTTCAATACCGCGCGCGAGACACCCAGGGACATCTCGTCCAGGGCACCGTTGAGGCGAACGACCGCACGGCCGCCATCCAGATCATTGAACAGCGCCGCTGCGTGCCGATCAAGATCGAGTCAGCGGAAGGTGGCAT
>CALMAQ010000367.1 GCA_937859745.1 uncultured Verrucomicrobiota bacterium
CGCCAGGGGCGTGCCCGCGCCATCCATGCCGCAGCGGCGGCCGATCTCCAGCGTGCCCACGGGCAGCGCGGAGCCGTCGCGCGTGTTGGCGAGCAGGTCGGCGTCGTTGCGCCAGCCCTCCACGGGCTGCGGGTGGGCCGCGTCGCCGGTCCAGGCGGTCCAGTGCGCGCCGAAGATCTCCGTGGCGTCCGGGGTTTCCGGCGGCAGGAACAGGACGGTCCGCCCGGCAGCCACGTGGTCGCGCAGCAGCCGCGCCAGGGGATCGTCGGGCTTCGGGAGCGGGGCCTGCCAGACCACCAGCGCCGTATCCGCCCAGGCGATCTCCGGCGCGCGCCGGACAGGCAGGACCGTGGCCTCGTACTTGCGGCCAAGGTCCGCCGGGGCGGCCAGCGCGGCGCGCAGGGGGCCGGATTCCGCGTCGTCGTCGGACACGATCACCGAACGCAGGACCGGCGGCTCGTCGAACACGAAGAACGACACGTTGTCCGCCGGGCTGGCGTCGGCGGGCAGTTCCACGCGGCCCCACCCGCGTTTGACCCCCCGGTCGATGGGCAGGCGGTAGCCTTGCAGGGTTGCCCGGTTTTCCTTGAGCGTCACCCGGGCCGTCGTGGCCGCGCCGTTGACCACGAAGCGCAGGGGCACCTCGGCGTTCTGCCCGGCGTCCGCCCCGCCCCGGCGCTCGACGCGCAGGTCCAGCACGAGATCCGCGCGCTCGGGCGTCTCGCGGCGGGCGACGTGGTCCACGGTCACGGCGAGGTCGTCCGGCGCGGCTTGCGGGTAGCAGAGCAGGTGGAAACGCACTCCTGGCACGGCCGCGAACGCCTTCCGCAAGCCGTCCCAGCGGCCCCCGGCGGCATCCCAGTCGGTGGCCTGGAGATCGCTGAGCAGCCACACGTCCGTGCGGCCCGTCTTGTTGGCGGTGACGTAGTCCAGCGCGCCCTGCAACAGCCCGGGGATGTCCGCCGCCGTGTCGGTCGCGCCGGTCTGGGGCAGATCGTTAAGGGCGTCGGCTTTGGCCAAGGTCAGCAGCTTGCCCAGGGCGCTGTCGAGGAGCACCAGCCGCGAGCGCGTGCCCACGGCGTCGCGGATGGCTCCGGCGAGCTTCCGCAGGCCCGTGGCGCGCTTGCCGGCCCCCGTGGCCGGGTTGAGCTGCTCCATGCTGGCCGAGCGGTCCAGGAGGATGAGCACGGTGTCCGGCGCGCCGCCCGTCAGGCCCAGCCACCCGCCTGCCAGCGGCCGGGTGGCGACGAAAATGATCGCCGCCACGGCCAGGGTGCGGAACAGGAGAATGAGAACTTGCCGCAGGCGCGAGAGCCCCTTGTGCATCCGCTGCGCCGCACGCAGGAACATCATCGCCGCCCAGCGCACCTGCCGCCGCCGGTAGAGATGGATCAGGTGGATGACCACCGGCAGCAGGGCCAGCGGGAGCGCGGCGAGCAGGGCAGGCGCGAGGAAGGTCATCGGGACGAACGTTTAGGGGTGCGCCCGAGCAGAAAGCGCACGAGCACGTCGTCGTAACGCTCGTGCAGGCGGACGCCCTGGTAGTCCACGCCGGTCGTGCGGACGACCTCCTCCATCTCCGCGAGGTACGCCTTGACGGCGGTGCGGTAGTTGCGCGCGATGAGCGACGGGTCAGCCAGCAGCGCGTCGCCGCCTTCCAGGTCCACGAAGCGCGCGGGCCGGTCGAAATCGAAGTCCACCTCCTGCTGGTCCAGCAGGTGGAAGAGCGTCACGTCGTGGCGGCGGTAGCGCAGGTGCTGGATCGCCAGCTTGAGTTCCGCCGGGGGCACGAAGAAGTCCGAGCACACGACGACCAGCGCCCGCTGGCGGATCGTCTCGGCGGCGTCGTGCAGAGCCTGGAGGAGCGTCGTGCCGCCTAGGGGTTTGAGGGCGGCCAGCCGGTCCAGCACCAGCCCCAGGTGCGCGGCACCCCGCCGGGCGGGCACCTCCACGGGCTGGTCGGCCAGCGACCACATGCCCACGGCGTCGCCCTGCTGCGCGGCGAGGTAGCCCAGCGTGCCCGCGAGCCGCCGCGCGTAGTCGAACCGGCTATTTCCCGCCGGGCCGAAGTCCATGGATCCACTGGTGTCGAGCAGGAGGCACAGGCGCAGGTTGGTGTCAGCCTCGAACTCCTTGATGTAGAAGCGGTCGCTGCGGCCCCAGGTGCGCCAGTCCAGCCGCCGGGTGTCGTCGCCCGGGACGTACTTGCGGTACTGCGCGAACTCCAGGGACGAGCCCCGGACCGGGCTACGGTGTTTGCCCGACACGCTGCCCAGCATCGCTTGCCGGGCATGGAGCGGCAGCGCCAGCAAGCGCGCCAGGACGGCGGGCTCCAGGAAGGAAGGTCGTCGTTCGGCGGGCATCGCGTTCTGCCGGCCTGGGTTACGCCGCTTTGGCCAACTCCTCCACCAGCCGCCGCGTCACCTCGCGGCTGGTGACGCCCTCGCTCTCGGCGGTGAAGGTGGTCATCACGCGGTGGCGCAACACGGGGTCGGCCACCTCCATGATGTCCTCCAGGCGCACGACGTAGGAGCCACGCAGGGCGGCGCGCGTCTTGGCCCCGAGGATCAGGTACTGCACGGCGCGCGGACCTGCCCCCCAGCTCACCAGCGGCTTGACCCAAGCCGGGGCCTCGCCGCCGCCGGGCCGGGTGCGCCGGACGAGGTCCACGGCCAACTCGTAGAGGTGGTCCGGCACGGGCACGCGCCGGACGAGGTCCTGGAAGGCCAGCACCCGCTCGCCTTCGAGGACGTGCGCCAGCGCGGGCAGGGTCCCGCCGGTGGTGGAGCGGGCGATGGCAATCTCCTCGGCGCGAGAGGGATAGTCCACGCCGATCATGAACATGAAGCGGTCCAACTGGGCCTCGGGCAAGGGGTAGGTGCCCTCCTGCTCGATGGGGTTCTGCGTCGCCAGCACGAAGAACGGCGCGCCCAGGGGGTACGTCCGCCCGGCCACCGTCACGCGGTGCTCCTGCATGGCTTCGAGCATGGCGGCCTGGGTCTTGGAAGGCGCGCGGTTGATCTCGTCGGCCAGGACGATGTTGGCGAACACCGGCCCCTTGGCGAACTGGAACTCGCGCTTCCCTCCGGGCAGTTCCTGGAGGATGTCCGTGCCCGTGATGTCCATGGGCATCAGGTCGGGCGTGAACTGGATGCGGTTGAACGAGAGCGACATCGTTTCCGCCAGGCGGCTGATGAGTAGTGTCTTGGCGAGCCCCGGCACGCCCATGAGCAGCGCGTGGCCCCGGGCGAACAGGCAGATGGCCAGTTGCTCGACCACGTCCTGCTGGCCGACGATGATCTTGCCCAGTTCGGCCGTCAGCCGGCCGTACACGGACCGCAGTTCGTCGATGGCGGCGACATCATCCTTGGGCAGGGGCGAAGCGGTGGACATGAACGCGGGAATCGCCCGCGCCCCTGCTTACCAGACGGCGGGCCAATAAGCAAATTTCGCGCGAAAATCCCCCGAAAATCCCCAATTTAGTCGCCGGTTGTTTCAGACGTGCCGGATGTGCCGGAAAACAGCACGGCTTTACTTTGCGTGCGGAAGCGGCCACAACGTGGGTCGCACCATGTTCGCAAAAGTCTATTCGGCGTCCGTGATCGGCGTCAACGCCCACGAGGTCGAGGTCGAGGTCAACACGGCCGCGGGCAAAACGGCGATGGTCGTCGTCGGGTTGCCGGACGTGGCGGTCAAGGAAAGCCGCGACCGGGTCATCACCGCCGTCGCCAACAGTGGCTACCGCTGGCCCAACGGACGCACCACGATCAACCTCGCCCCGGCGGACGTGATGCCAATTACATCACGAAACGAGAATGAACATCGTATCGCGGGAATAAACATTGCTTCGCAGGAATGGAGCGGAAACGCCGTTTTCTCCTCTAGAAATCGGCGTGACGGGCGCGCAAACACACAACGCATCGCAGGAACAAAAGGAGGGATGAACCAACCCTTCGTCGACGCGGGAGTGGATCGCGCTCCAAACTTGGCACTTGCTTGGATCAAAACCGCATCTTGTGAGACGGACCTTCATCCTTTCCCTCACCGCGCTCGTGTTGCTTGTCACCGCCGACCGCTTGGCGGCCCTGGACGATTGGGGTGAGGCCGTCGATGTCGCCGCCTGCTACCGAGGGACCGCTTTCCAGCAAGCCGCCGACCGCGTCGAGCAATTGGTAAAGTCCCATCGGCTCAACGGCATCATCCTGGAGTTTCGTCACGATAAGGACGGCAAGGTGGACATGGTTTCTAACCAGAACCAGCCGGAGGGCTTCCTGGTGCTCGTCCAGGATGACACGGTCCGCGCTGCCAGGAAGCTCCTGCGCGCGGAGATCGCAGCGGGCTTGCGGATCACCTTGCTACGCCGCAGCCTCTTCTTCCCGGAGCGCAACACGAAGCAGTTCATCCGCAGAAACGGCTCTTGGGACAGCCCGGACCTAGCATGGAGACGGCACTGGGAGGAAGACGCCAGGAAGATCAGCGAGGAACTCCGACGAAAGCCGCCGCTCGCAAAACCGTCTCCATGACGTTGTTCCATCGCACCGGCTCCGGTCATCCGTCCGTCCCTCGATCCATGACGACTCTCCAGCCCAGCCGGTCCAAACTCGGCAAACACCCGAGCTACCCACGATTGATGAACTGACGCCGTCAGTGGCAAGTGAACGGATGGCACGTTCCCTGCACGGGTAGGTTTCGCCATGCGACCGACCATCCTGCTTTTTCTTTGCCTGCTGCTCGCCGCCGCTCCCCGAACAGAAGCGTTGGACGGAAACATGCCCGATCCGTTCTGCAACGTGCAGGTCGCCCGTGTCAGGCGACAAGGCACCAGCCGACACTTTCCCCGGGTCCTGCTCAAAATGGAGGCGCGGCTGACCAGGAACGGGATCAGGAACGTGGGTTCGATGTCCGGCTACGGTCCAGACACCCACGGGGTCGCCTACGGTGACTACTGGGTTTGCGTCTATCCTCCCGACGCCGCCCGGGCACGACAACTGGTGGAAGCCGCCAGGCGGGAGGGCTGGCGCATCGAGCCTGATTACACCCCGCCGACACCGGTTTGCCAGTAAACGCGGCTCCGAAGTCTCCCCCCTCTATGCCTCTCACTTTCAGGCCAACCACACACGCCTTGGTGGCTTTGCTGACCGGTGGCATGGCACTGCTCGGTGCAACTGCTTCCGGGACTTCCGGCGGCGTCAACACGGACTACGTTACCCCGGACTTCACGTTTTCACCCGGGGGCCGGTACGGCGTCATGGTGCCGGTCTTTCACTTCGACGCGGCCATGGCACCCGACGACCGGATGAACAAAGTGGTAGAACTGTCCACGCGCCGGGTGGTGGCGGTCATCGACGCTTCTCCCGGCTACAACCGCCCGTTGAACTTCCATGAGACCACTCCTCCGCGCTGGTCGGCGGATGCGTCGTTGTTACTCTGGAAGATCGAAGGAAAATGGAGCCCCGACGCCCTGGTCCTGCTCAAGATCGAGGGGAACCGGGCCACATGGCAGCTCGACCTGTTGAAGACCGCGCAGCAGACGGTGCTGCGACGCACGCGCCAGGCTGCACCGAAACGGTATTTGCTCGCCAAGAAGGCGAACGCGGGGAACGGCAGTGCCTTCCCGGATGGCTTTACCGTCTTCGTGACCACGGACGGTGAGGATGGCAAGACCGTCTCGCTGCCGCTGATGATTCACGCTGACTTGGTCGCCAACCTGAAAAACAATGACCGGGTGCCGAACCTGGATTCGCATCTCGACGCCGTGGTCACCCCGGCGGGGAAGTTCGTGGTCAAAAGCTTCCGCTTGGTCCCTCATCAGACAAGTGACGAAGACCCCCAAGCCCAACCTTCTGCCCCAGGGAACCCTGCGGTGCCGCTCTAGCTTTGGTCGTTAGGCCGACAACTTCATTGTCCCGTGAACGCAGAGGTTTCTCCCCCCCGGTCCCCGACGCCTGCCAGCGGGTTTGTGGCTGGGCGTTGGTGTGCCTGCCCTCTTTGCTAGTCATGCCGCCGCCATGTTCTCGTTGTATGTGTCTGGCAGACGGCAGGGACGTTCGCATGTCTCTTCTTGCCTTCTCCTACTGCTACTCTAGCCTGGGCTATTAAGCAGATAGGCTCACCGCGCACCTACTTCCGTTCTTACATAGGCTGATTATGCAAACCCGTGATGTCACTACAAGTATCCGAGAGCTAATAGAACTTCTGCCGGTAGAGCTAGGCCCAACCGTGGAAGCGGCATGCAAGCAAAATCTACGCATGTATCCGCAGCCGGAGCGGAGCACGTTCAAGATAAATGCGATGGCGCATAGTTACGGCCCCAACAACACGAAAATCTGTGATGGAAGGTTCGGAGCGGTTGTTTTTGAGGAAATGTGCAAAGATGGGAGATGCAGCGCACCAACGCACAGCAAGGCCGCGATTTACACCGGCAAAGTCGAAACCCTCTTTCCCTTTGATGATTTGGTCGTCAAATTTGTAGACCCGCAGGAACGGTCGATCTTCAACGTAACATTGCCAAAGCACATCTTCTTCCCCGGCTACGTAAAGCTCGTCGTCATCGAAGGCCCAACGGACACCGCCGTAGCCGTCTCTGGAAAAGGCAAAGGCAATTGGATGTGGCCCAACACAAGATTTGGCCCATTACTCTTCGCAACGATCCTCAAAGAACATCTTGTGCCAAAGGTTAACAGACGCACACAAGGCATGAACAGCTTCACTGGTGGCGGCGGTAGCTTTGGAGGTGCTGGCGCGAGAGGCCGCTGGTGAACACGGGTGGCAGCGGCGTGGGATCAGAACGCCGGGGACGCACGCTCCATCACGGCGCGCTATTTCTCATTGTAATCTGAGTTGGTGAACCTCCAGCCCAACCACATGCTTTAACAAACGGCCTCTGCCGGTACGATGCTTGCTCGGAATCGGTCTTTGATCCTGCCAGCACCTACCCGCTCCAGCGATGCCCACATTAAACGCTGACCTAGCTTGGCATCTGAGCGGTCCACTTTTGGCCGTTTTCTACTTCACGGCCCTGAGCCTCTCCGGTCGCCAGCGCGGTTTACAGTTCCTCCACGATTGGGCACGCACCCAGGGCTTCGTGCTGGTGTCCGCCAGACGACGGCTGTTCGTGCCGCACTGGCGATGGCGGCCATCCAAAGGCTACCAGTTCTTCCGCGTGACCGTTCGGGATGGTGACGGCGTGCTGCGCGCGAACTGGACACGTTGCTCGGACTTCTCGCCTATTTTCCCACGGACCGACCCGACCACGATGGATGTCATCTGGGACGATCCCGCTCCGCAGATCGCTTCCGCTTAACAGAGTGGCTCCAGCCGGACGTTCGCTGGCGGGTACGTCACACGCTCGATCTTCAAAGGCCGCAGCCGCTTCCATTCGATGAACAACGACGTTCCATCATCACTTGAGGAGATTCTCCGGCGGGAACTTGTCCCGGACGAACGGCTTGTCTGGCGGGCAGTGCCCGCCTCTTGGAGCCGTGTGCAAGCGTCGGCAGGCACTTTCCTCTTTGGCATCCCCTTCTTTGCTTTTTCCGTGTTCTGGACCTGGGGAGCCACCGGGGGTTTCGCTAACCAGAGGGCAAGTGGCCAGCCCGGGTTCGGCTGGTTCGGCTTTCTCTGGGGTGGCATGTTCATGCTCTTTGGCGCACGGATGCTGCTTTCCCCCTTGTGGGCCTGGTGGGTAGCTCGGCACACGCTCTACGCCATCACCGACCAGCGCGCCCTCCTGATCGAAGCTCCCTTCCATCGGACCATCCAGTCGTTCGCCGACGAACGGCTGGCGACGGTGCTGCGACGCGAGAACCGGGATGGTCACGGCGACATCATCTTCGAGCGACAAGCCTCCAGGGGCAGCAAAGGCAGAACGGTCTACCGGGACATCGGTTTCTTCGGTCTGGGCGATGCGAAAGGCGTGGAGCAGCTTCTTCAAGCCACCCGCGCCGATCTCACCCGCGCCCAACCATCCACTCCAAGGAAAACGCAGGGTGCCGCCGAACTTGGATTGGTGGACCCAGTGGACGCATCCCCAAGTCGTTCGATGATGGTTGTGCGTGGCGTCGTCGGGCTCGCCGGGTTCCTCCTCTGTTGGTTGGTCGTAGCCGTCGTGGTTGGACTAGCCATGTTCCTCATCTTCCCGCCGCTCCACGGGCCACCCTATACGATGGTCGGCAGCGTTCTCGACTGGCGCAACCTCCCGGGCACCGTCCTCGGTTTGTTCGCAGGCATCCATTCGTTTCGCGCGTCGATGAAAGAACCGCGCGAATAAATGACATTCGGTAGCTCGGACACACCAAAACGTCCGCTCAACGGACATCTGCGGTGCCCTTGAGCTTGGAGCGTTAGACCTTCTCAGAGTGAATGCATCATCCGACACATCTTCATGAAAATAGCCGGATGGCTCTTGCGCCGTCTGCAAGCGTCCAGCCTCGGTCATGCCCTCTCATCCCTCTTTAGCTGATTTGCTCGGCCCCTGGCACGAACCTGCTTGGGAAAGTGGCCTGGTAGCCCGCTGCCGGGCCGCCTGGGACAAACCGCTGCCGGACCTCACCAACGCGGAGTTGGCCACCCTGTTGCGGCAGCGCATTGCCACCGCGCACCTTCTTCCTCTGGCAAGAGCGCGCCTCGCCGCTGGCACGGACGATGACACGGAGTGCTACGAGGGCGAGCTGGCCGAGGTCGTCCGCCAAGACTGAAGACGGCTACGACCGTGGCTAACGCACTTTGTCCCCGGTTGACGCTCATCACCCCTGAAGAACAGGGCGTCATCTGGTAAAAGCGACAAGGCATCGCAGGAATGGGGTGGAACTGCCTGGTTTTGCCTCGAAAAAGTGGCGGCGTGTTTGGTAGAAGCTGCCAAGCACCCCAGGAATGATCGGGGCCGAACGCCTGCCACGCATGGATGAGCCACCCGACCCCGAACAGCCGAGACGGCTGGTGCCAGTGCGCCCTCGCCCCAGGGAAGGAGAACTATTTGCCTCCTGGCTCAAACGGGTCGCCAACGCCAACGGCCTGTCCATCCATGCCTTCCTTAAAGCGACGTGGCCTACCCACGGAGAAATGGATTGGGACGGCGAACCGCTTCCCGCCCCGTCGTTCTTGACGAACCCCTCCCTGCAATTCGTTGAGACCCCTGCCGTGTTGTCTCTCGCGGCTTCGGCCACCGGCCAACGGGAAGAGGCGTTGGAGAAATTACCCTTGCGTTCAAGTCTCCGGGAATATTCCACGATGTTCATCTTGCCCGCCGGGAGGGTGCCCAAGCGAGCATCATCGCCGCACGGCGAGTCCGCCTCCGTCTTCTATCCTGACAGCTTCTGCCCCGACTGCCTGGCGGCGGACGCCTTCCTGCGGCGTGTGTGGCGGGCAGCGTTCTGTTGTTGTTGCCCGGTCCACCGCCGCTTTCTGCTGGACCGGTGTCCCGATTGCGATGCCAGCCTTGGCTTCTACGATGAAAGCCTGGAAACCTATCACCGCGAAATCAAAGGTCCCCCGTTACGATGTCATTCCTGCCGGTACGACCTGACCACACCGGTTGATCCCGTAGCCGACGAGGTGCTGGCGTTCCAGCGGTTCGTGCTGGACCTGGTGGAAGGAGCCTTTGTCTTCCGCAGGAAATTTCTCACCGATTTGCCCAAGGCGGTTCTCAGCACCGTCCATCGGCTGATGGAGGTTTTCTTCTGGCTGGAGAAAGCAGGGCGGGAACCCGGGCACCCGCCGCCGGGCGAAGCGTCTGGCCGACGCAAGCAGGTCGCGGACAAGTCCGCCTATGTTTTCGCGCCGGTAAAGGTGCGTGCTTCGCTTTTTGCACAGGCGTGCCAACTGATCGAAAAGCACCGCGACGAAAAGATGAGGTTGACCGGGCGCGAACGACACTGCCTGGAACTTCTTCGACCAGAGAAGCAACGCAGCGTCGTCAAGATCGCGCGTGATTTGCTGCCCGCTTACCTGCGGTATGAGACCAAGGCGGGACCGTCCTAGACATCCCATCGGATGCTCCGTGGGCACGAGGCTGCTCCGAGCCGGAGGCGCACGGCCACACGGTCCACGTCCGGGGCCAGGACCGGTGCGCGCGGAGCACTGCGGTCACGAACGAGGTTGAAGGTTCCCCAACTCCATCAACGCCCTAGGAACGTTTACAGGGAGCTTTGCGCCTGCGGACGGCTCCCTTGGGGAGAGCGGGTCCCGTAGTGAACTTCGGCCATCGCCAGGTACACCCTTGCGGCTACTTCGTCACGATCTTCCCCGTGTTAAACACGTAGAAGTAGCGCACGCCGTCCGTGTTGTAGTGGCCTGCGTTGAGCGGATCAGGGTAGTAGTACACGGTCGAGTTCAGGCTGAAGTCGTACAGGTAGGGAAAAGGAAAGCTCGGGCTGGTGTAGAAGAAGCCGTTGCTTTGGAAGTCGTAGAAGTACACGCCCGCCTGGCCGTCCTGGGCGTCGAAGACGTACTCGTAGCCCAGGTCGAAGTGGTACACGTAGTGCGGGTCCACCAGAAAGCTGTAGTAGCCGAAGGTGTTCCCGTTCGGGAAGGCGAGATAGTACACGCCACCGCCCAAATCCGCCCGACCATCGAAGAACGCCGGGTACTGGTCGGTAGCAGGCTCGACCAGGTCCACCTCTGCGTTGTCGTAGCGGTAGTTACCGCTCGCGTCCGCGTAGGTCGTGTAGCCATCGGGAAGCACCGTGTGATGCAACGTGACCGTCTGCGTCGTCACGTTACCGAGCGCATCGGTGAACACGACCTGCACGGTCGGATTACTTGACGGGGCAAACACCAGCTTGTCCAGCGGCAGCGTGTACGCCCCGCTCTGCACCGTCACCGCGTAGTAGCTGCTGGCTCCCGGGGCCGTGACGACCACCGAGGCCACGCCCTCGCCGCTCGCGTAGAAGCCGGTCTTGGCGTTGTCCACGAACACCGCGCCCGTCAGGAGCGTCGGCGTATTGTCTTCGCCGAAATCCTGGGTGTTCCAGCCACCGAGAGGATGATGGGCCACCCCGATTTCCACCTCTCCTAACGTGCTTGGCTCCAAAATGTTCACGCGGTGGCCGTAGCCCGGCGTAGACGAGTCGATCTCGTAGCCGACTTCAGCGTTCCAAGGCAGGACCGACACCGGATACCCTGGCGTGCCTGCGGCATTTTCCGCAACAGGATGAGCATAACCAAACAGGATGATGCGGCGGGCAAAGTTGGTGCCGTCTGAGCTATTATGTTGCAGGATGCCGGTGGCAATCATGTCCGCCACATGCGCTTCCGCCGCCGCCTGCAACTGTGCGTTGAACGCCAACGGCGGACGCGCCGGATAGGTCTGAAACTGAGCCAGCAGGGCGTTGAGGTCGATGCCGCTGTCATGATTCGGGTACAACACATTAACAAAATCCACGAGCCGCTGCCCCTCGGCGGACGGATTCGCCCGCGTCCGGTTGATCTCAGCGAGGATTTCGGTTTCGTCGCCGCTGGGCGTGCCGAACGGGTACTGCGTCAGACCATTGATGGCCTGCGCCTGACTGACAGGCGGATTGGCCGCGATGCACGGACTCGCGCTGGCGGCAAACACGGCGAACAAGGATGCGAGTGGGCGGTGCATGGACATGATTCTTACTGGGCTTGCTGCGCGGAGAGGATGAGCGGCGACTGGTAGTAGGAGATCATCCCATCGAGGTGTCCGCCGAGCAGGAGCAGCCCATGGTCCGGTCCCATGCTCCTCGCGCCGATGAGCATCTCGCCGGGCACGGCCCGGTTGTCTTCCTGGCCGCTGCTGCGAACCAGGCTAAAGGTCAGGTTGTTCTTGGGCACGGGCGATGGCCCGTCCAAGATGGGGATGGCGTAGCTGTTCGTTGGTGCCGGTGTTGGCGTGGGAAGAGCGATGGGCAGTTCGGTGGCGAGTTTGGCGTGGTAGGTGAACTGGTAAGAGGGATTGCTGGTCAACGTGATCTGGAAGGCCGTAAAGCGTGGATCGCCCCCCGGGGGTGGGTCCAGGAAGCGCAGCTCGCAGGGCAGCATCGTCTGGTGGAAGCTGATCTGGCCCCGAAACGTGGTGCCCGGCCTGGTGCTCCTGGCCATCTGGTCCGCGTAGCGGCCCCGCACGGCTTCGATCTGCTGCTTGGCTTGGGCGATGGCATCGCGCTCGGCCTGGAGGAAGGCATTGGCTTCCGGGCTGCCCTGGATCATCGTGGGGCCAGCGAAATCGGTCCGCAGCTTGCCGTCGACGGGCGCGCTCAGGTCCACCTTGAAGAACTGCCAGTGGTCGACCTGCCATTCGGCGGCCATCTTGCCGTACACGGGCGGCAGCGGCGCGTTCTTGGGGTAGCGCACGGTGAGCAGTTGCGGCACGGTCGTGGCCGGAGCCGTGATCTCCAGGTCGCCGCAGGCTTTGGCGTAGGGCGAGTTGGCGTAGGCGTTGCGCCACTGGATGAGGCCGTTGAGTTCGTTGACCAGGGCATCGACGGCGCGGGCGTCCTCGGTGGAAGGCAGTACGAGGAGGTCCTCGTCGGGCGTGAGCGTCACCTTGACCTTGAGCAGCCACACGTTGTCGGCGGGCGAGGTGTTGGGCATGGGCACGGGCGGGTCCATCTGCACCTCCGCCAGGCGGACTCCAGAGGGCAATCCGGCGCGCCAGAAGGCGGCGAGATCGTCCCGGGTCGGGCGGTGGGGAGGATTGGCGGCCTGCTGGCCCGGCCGTTCGCGGCACGGAAGCTTTGGGGCGCCCCGGCCACGCCGCCGCCCCGGCACGGTTGCGGCCGCGTTTTCCTGTTGCGTCCCCGGGCGATAGCCGGTTTACCTCACGCCGAAGTTGATCCCGGCCTTCAGGCCAAGGAGTTCCGACATGCGCTTCCT
>CALMAQ010000368.1:0-270 GCA_937859745.1 uncultured Verrucomicrobiota bacterium
GTGCTGCGCGGACTGCCGACGTCCTCCCTGACCGTGGAGCCCAACAGCGTGCCCGACGACGTGCGGGTGACGCTGCCGTTCTCGCTCGTCGAGCCGCAACTTGCCCAGGGTAGGGTCTTCGTACCGCACGCGGTGTTCGCCGGGTCGCTGCCCGCGAGCCACCGCGACGTGCTCGCCTCCAATTCCGGGTTGTCGGAGATCCCGCTGCCCTTGCAGGAGGTGTTCCAGAACCTGCCCGCCGCCGCGCTGGCGATCCGCCAGGACCAGGTA
>CALMAQ010000368.1:280-4079 GCA_937859745.1 uncultured Verrucomicrobiota bacterium
CCGAGGAAATCGGCAACGCCTACCCCACGCCCTTCAGCCAGAAGGCCGAAGAGGACGCCCAGCGTCTCGGCACGCCGGTCAAAAACGCCGCGCCGGAAGTCGCCCCCAAGGCTGTCGAGACCCCCGCCGCGCCGGAAATCAGCGTGGACCGTCCGCTGCCCGCTGATCCTGCGACCGGGGACACCGCCCCTGAACCCACCACCGCCGCCGCGCCCGCGTCGGAGTCCGCCGCCGAAAAAGTGGAGGAGAAGGCCGACGAAGCCGCGGACGAAGCGCCGGGCGAGGAACTCGCCAACCTGTTCGTGGAGGAATCCGCCGCCCCGGCGCGCGACCTCCCGCTGGATTTCAGCGGCGACAAGCCTGCCGCCCCCGAGCCCGTGCAAACGAAGGCCCCCGCCCAGGAGCCTGCCACGCCGGAACCCGCCGCCGAGCTGAAGCCGGAAGCGCGCGCGGAGGAGAAAACCGCCCCGGAACCCGTGCCGTCCGCGAAGGACGAGCCGGAGCCCGAGGAGCCCGCACTCGCCGCCCGCTGGGACGAGCCTGAGGCCGAGGAACCAGAGGCCACCGAATCGAAATCCGAAGAAGCTGCCCAACCCGTGTCTGCCCAGGCGGCTCAGCACAACGGCCACTCGCCGGAACCGCCCGCCGCCAGCGCCCCCGTGCGCCAGACCTCTTCCGCTCCCGCGCACGATGCGGCGCTGCAAAGCCTGTTCATGACCGAGGACGAACTGGATGCGAAGGGCGTCGTCCGGCAGGTCTGCCTGCTACCCGGCATCGACGGTTGCGCGGTGATGTTCGAGGACGGCCTGCAACTGGCGGGCAACTTCCCGACCGAGGCCGACGTGGAAGGCTTCAGCGCCATGGCCCCGCCCTTCTTCAAGCGCACGCGCAACTTCGCGGGCGAGACCAACCTGGGCTCGCTGCGGGCGTTCACGCTCTACACTGAAACCGGGCTCTACAGCTTCTTCATGCACGAGCACATCTGCGTGAGCGTGCGCCACGCGGGCCGGGGCTTCCTGCCCGGCGTCCGCGAGAAACTCGAAATCGTCACCCGCGAACTGGCCCGCATGTACGCCACGGCCGCGCAGACCCACTAGGACCCCGCCGTCCCCCTTTTTCACCGCAACCTGCCGCCGTTCCTATGTCGATCATCAATTACGCCAGTAAAGAGATCCAGTTCAAGATCGTCTACTACGGGCCCGCGCTCTGCGGCAAGACGACGAACCTGGCCTACATCCATTCGCGCATCAACCCGGACAACCGGGGCGACCTCGTCTCTCTGGCGACGGCGGCGGACCGCACGCTGTTCTTCGACTTCCTACCGCTCAACGCGGTGGTCATCAAAGGGTTCAAGACCAAGTTCCAGCTCTACACGGTGCCCGGCCAAGTGATCTACAACGCGACGCGCCAGCTCGTGCTCCGCAGCGTGGACGGCTTGGTGTTCGTGGCAGATTCCCAGTGGGACAAGATGGAGGAGAACGTCGAGAGCTTCAAGAACCTGGAGGAGAACCTGGCCAAGCAGAACATCGCCATCGACGAGATTCCCTACGTGGTGCAGTACAACAAGCGCGATTTGCCCAACATCGCGCCGACGAACTATCTGGAGTTCCTGCTCAATAACCGCAAGAAAAGGGTCCAGAGTTTCGAGGTGGTCTCCAGCACCGGCCAGAACGTGTTCGCCGCGCTCAACGCCGTGTCGCAACTGCTCCTGCACAAATTCAACAAGGAAAGCGAGCCTTCGCGGCCCGCTTCCATCGGCAGCGCGGCTCCGGCCGCCCGCTGAAACGCCCCGCCCGACCTCCTCGAAGCCTCCGCTCCTTTCTCCGCGTTCTCCTATCCACGCCCGGACGTTCTCTATGGAATCCATCCCTGTCCTGACCATCGAAGACGTGGCGAACATCGACGCCGTCTTGCAGGAATACCTGACCAAGTCGGAGGGCGACCTGGCGGTGATCATCGACAAGGGCGGCAACGTGATCTCGCAGTGCGGGGACCACGAAGTCATGGATGTGACCATCATCGCCGCGCTGGCGGCAGGCAGCTTCGCGGCGACCAAGGAACTGGCCCGGCGCATCGGCGAGGTGGAGTTCAACGCGCTCTACCACCAGGGCAACGGCAGCCACATCTTCATGAACTCGGTCGATGACGACACGATCATGATCACCGTGTTCGGCAAGGATACGACGGTGGGGCTGGTGCGGTTTTTCTCGACGAGCGCGTGTCAGAGCCTCGCGGCATTGCTGCAGGCGTTGCGCGACAAGCCCAACGCGAATAATTTCCGCTTCGACGCGGCCGACATCGCGGCCAGCGCGATGTCGGAACGGTAAGGCCGCGGCGGAAGGCAGCCGGGCAAGAACGCCGGGGGGCGTGTTTTCCCTGTTGGCCCGCGTTCCGATTGTCGCTTTTTGCCATCGCCGCCAGCCCGTGCACTTTTCTCTTGCCAGCTTTCCGTGCCCGCCGGATGATCCGGCCTTGTCGGGTGTTTCCCCGATGTGTGCGCCGGACGCAGCAGGCATGGCACGATGAACGATTTCATTTCGAAAGGCGGTCCACTGATGTGGTTGCTCCTGGCAGCCAGCGTGGCGGCGGTCGCGGTGTTCATCGAACGCCTGAGCTACCTGCGCCGGGTCACGGTAGACGTGGGCGACCTCCTGCGCGGCATCTCCAACCTGATCCGCCGGGGCAGCTACGCGGAGGCCCAGATCATCTGCCAGAGCACCCCGGGGCCCGTCGCGCGGGTGGTCTGCGCGGCCATCTTGCGGCACGACCTGCCGCGCACGAACCTCAAGGAAATCGTCCAGGAGGCCGGGCAGTTGGAGGTGCCGCGGCTGGAAAGCAACCTGGCCATGCTGGCCGTCATCGCGCAGATCAGCCCGCTCATCGGGCTGCTTGGGACGGTCACGGGCATGATCAAGGCGTTCGTGACGGTGTCCTCGCACGGCGGCTACGTGACGGCCGGGGCGCTGTCGAACGGCATCTACCAGAGCCTCCTGACCACGGCGGGCGGCTTGTGCGTGGCAGTGCCCGCCTACGTGGCGTATTCGTTCCTGTCTGCGCGGGTCAACGCGCTGCTGCACGACATGGAACGCGCGGGCATCGAGATCGTCAACCTGCTCATCGACCACCGGGTGGACACGGACATCATCCCGTTCGGGCAGGTGGTCGATTTCCGCAAGAAGAAGTGATCGGACCGCGCGGGGCGCGGAAGTTTCAAAGACCCAAGGGCCAGGCTTCAAACAAGGTCCCAGGAACAAGGACCAAGGTTCAAGCGGTGAAGAGGCGAGTCCGCCGGCGGCGGCGTGTTTGCTTGAATCTTGGTCCTTCTGCCTTGAATCTTATTTGAAGCCTGGCCCTTGGTCCTTGAAACTTCTTCTCCCCCGGTGAAACTCACCCGCTCCGTCCAGCTTTCCGCCGGTCCGATGGGCGTCGTGGCACTGCTCAACGTGGTGCTGCTGCTGCTGTTCTTCTTCCTGCTGGGCTCGTCGTTCGTGCTGCAGCCGGGCATCGCCGTGACGCTGCCGTTCTCGTCCTTCAGCCTCGCCCCGCAGGCCAACGCGCGGCTCGTGACGCTTCAGGCCGGACCGCCGCTGCGTATCTACCTCCAGGACCGACTCGTCAGCCCGGAGGAACTGGGCCGCCAGTTGGCGGCCTACCGCGGATCGCCCCGCTCCATCATCCTCCGCGCGGACCGCGGCACGCCGTACGAATCCGTCGTCGCCGTGATGAACCAGGCCCTGCGGCAGGATTACACCGTGGCCCTGGCGACGGTGCCCGCGCCGGAGGCCGCCGCCCCGTGAAC
>CALMAQ010000369.1 GCA_937859745.1 uncultured Verrucomicrobiota bacterium
TGGGCGAGGAGGGCCAGCCCATCGTGGACCAGCCTGGCCAGACCACCGCGACGGGCAGCACCAGCAGCCTGGCCACGCTCAGCGGCGACTCGCTTATCCAAGGGCGCATCACGCTCACGGCCGACGTGCGGACCAACCGCATCCACGTCGTCACGGCTCCCGTGAACATCCCGCTGGTCGAGCGGCTCCTGGAGGAGTACGATGCCGACACGCCCTTCGCGCAGCCCGTGCGCTACCCGCTGCGTTTCGTCAGCGCCAAGGATGTGCTGCCCATCCTCGTCCAGGCGCTCGCCGAGCCCGGCTCGGACTCCACCGGCATCGGCACGGGCACGGGCAGCACGGGCAGCACCCCGACCGGACGCACGAGCGTCAACGGCAACTCCACGTCCGGCAACAGCACGAGCAATCCCTTCAGCAGCCTCAGCAACAGCAGCGGCAGCAGCGGCAGCAGCGGCACCAGCAGCAGCGGCGGACTAGGCGGCAGCTCCACCGGCAGCATCGGCGACTCGGGCTTGGACACCCAGCCCGTGGACACCACGCCGACCATCGCCACGGTGGGCAACACCAAGATCATCGCCGACCAGCGCAGCAACACGATCATCGTGCTCGGCGGCCAGGAGGCGCGCGACAAGGTCTCCGAGACGCTTCGCCAGCTCGACGTGCGTGCTCCGCAGGTCGTCATCCGCACGGTCATCGGCGAACTGTCGCTGGCCAACGGCTCGGAACTGGGCTTCAACTACCTGCTGCGGACCAACCGCGGCAGCCTGATCAGCCAATATAGCTCCGGGTTCACCGGCACGACCACCGCGACCGGCACCGGCGTCACGCCCACCACCGGCACCACGCCCACCACCGGCACGTCCACGACCAGCACGG
This sequence comes from uncultured Verrucomicrobiota bacterium, assembly GCA_937859745.1. Taxonomy (GTDB): domain Bacteria; phylum Verrucomicrobiota; class Verrucomicrobiia; order Chthoniobacterales; family SZAS-18; genus CAHJWO01. Next base: position 877 of record CALMAQ010000369.1, read on the forward strand.
GCTCGAACCTTTCCAACCTGACGGACCTCGCCACGGGGCTGGCGGGCGTGAGTTCGAGTTTCAGCGGGGTCGGCGGCATCCTGGCCATCGGCAAATCGTTCGAGATCATCCTCAGCGCGTTGGAATCGACCAGCCGCTTCAAGACGATCAGCCGCCCGATGATCTTCACCTCCAACAACAAGAAGGCGATCATCGCCAGCGGCCAGGAAATCGCCGTGCCGTCGCAGTCGGTGACTTCGACGACGGCGACCACGACCGGAACCGCGGCCATCGCCACCAACGTCGATTACAAGGACGTCGTCCTCCAGTTGGAAGTGGTGCCGCTCATCAACAGCGACCACGAGATCACGCTGGACATCCTCCAGAAGATCGACAACGTCGTGACGACGGCCGGGTCGGGCACCACCGTGGGCGGCACCACCGTGCCGACGATTGCGACGCGCTACCTGAAGAGCACGGTGTCCGCGCCGAACAACTCGACCATTGTCCTGGGCGGGCTGATCACGCAGGACGAGACCAAGACGACCGGCGACATCCCGTACCTGAGCAAAATCCCGTTGCTGGGCAACCTCTTCCGCAGCAAAACGCTCTCCGGCGACCGCAGCGAACTCATCATTTTGATGCACCCGGAGGTCGTCAACACGCCCGACCTGCTGGCGCGCGTGCGGGACAACGAGGGCCGGCGCACCTACCTCGGGAGCGACCTGGAAGGCCAACTCCTGCCCAACGTGGTCAAGAAAGCCATCGCCGTGAAACCGGTCAAGAAGGTGACGACGGCGAATCCTCCCGTGAAGTAGCAGCGGGGAGATGCGGGATGCCCCGGCTTCCTGTATCTTGCCTTCCGCCTTCCGCCTTCCCATGACTCCCACCCTGCGTAAATCGCTCATTGGCGCGCTCACCGCCGCCGGCGTGTCCAACGACGACGAGGCCGGCAAGCTCGCCGACCTGAAGGAAGCCGGTTCCTCCTGGATCAACGGCGTGCTCGGCACGGGCAAGGTCGATGAAACCAAACTGCTGACCCGCCTGGGAGAAACCTTCCGCATGCCCTTCGAGGCGCGCCTGGATGCCAGCCGCATCGACCGCGCCACGCTCAACCAGTTCCCCAGCCGCTTCGTGTTCCAGCACCACATCATCCCGCTGGAAAACAGCGAGGCCAACGGACTGACGCTCGCCACCTACGACCCCTTCAACAGCGCCGGGCGGCAACTGGCCGGGCAACTCGCGGCGGGCAGGCCCGTGCGCTGGGTGCTCGCCTCGCGCGCGCAGCTCCTGCGGGCCATCAAGACGCTCTACGGGGTGGGTGCCGAAACCTTCGACGAACTGCTCAAAGCGCGCGGCGGGTCGATGGACGACTTGCTCACCGACAAGGAACTCGTCGCGGACATCAACGCGAACGACCCCGAGGCGTCGGTGGTCAAGTTCGTCAACCAGATCATCCGCGAGGCCATCGCGGAGCGGGCGACGGACATCCACGTCGAGCCGCTGGAGAACGACCTGCGCATCCGCTACCGCATCGACGGCATCCTGCACGAGGCCGCCGTGCCGCCGCAACTGCGCGTGCTCCAGAACGCGATCATCTCGCGCCTGAAAGTCATGGCGCGCATGGACATTGCGGAAAAGCGTCTGCCGCAGGACGGGCGCATCAACCTCGCCGCCGGGGACACGAGCATCGACGTGCGCGTGTCCACGATCCCAACGGTCAACGGCGAGAGCATCTCCCTGCGTCTGCTCAGCGGACGCGACCGGCAGAGCTTCGGCTTCGAGAAGCTGGACCTGGACGAGCACCAGACCAAGCTCGTCAAGGCGCTGCTTTCCCAGCCCAACGGCATCGTCATGGTCACGGGGCCGACGGGCTCGGGCAAATCCACGACGCTCTACAGTTTTTTGACGAGCATCAACTCGGTGCAGCGGCGCATCATCACCATTGAGGAGCCCGTGGAATACCGGCTGCCGGGCGTCTCTCAGATCGACGTAAAACCCGAGATCGGGTTGAGTTTCGCGCAAGGATTGCGGCACATCCTGCGCCAGGACCCGAACGTGATCATGGTGGGTGAGATCCGCGACGGCGAGACGGCGGACATCGCCATCCGCGCGGCGCTGACGGGCCACCTCGTGTTCTCCACGCTGCACACGAACGACGCCGTGGGCGGCATCACGCGCCTGCTCGACATGGGCATCGAGCCGTTTTTGCTTTCGAGCACGGTGCGGGCGTTCCTGGCGCAACGCCTGGTCCGGACGATCTGCCCGCACTGCACCGCCCTGGCGGAGTACGCCGAGACGCACCTGCGCGAGATCAACTTCCCGGTGGAGGAAGGCAACACGTTCCGGCGCGGCACGGGCTGCGACCACTGCCGCCAGACGGGCTACCAGGGCCGCATGGCGATCCACGAGATCTGCGTCATCACGGACCGCATCCGGCGGCTGGTGGTGAGCAAGGCCAACGGCGGCGACCTGAAGGCGGCGGCGGTGGCGGGCGGCATGAAGACGTTGCGCCACGACGGCTGGCGGCGCGTGATCGAAGGCCGCACGACGGTGGAGGAAATCCTGCGCGTGACGCAGGAGGACGAGGCGATGGCGGAGGTGTGAACAGAAGTCCAAGGCCCGCCAAGCTTGGCCGGGGGATGGAAGGAGATCGTGGCCGTCCTCCACAGGCAAGCCGCTGATCCTTCCTACCGGCAAGCGGTGCCTTTACCGGGAGCCGCGCCCATCCAGGACACCACCGCGAGCGCGTGATCCCTTCGGGAGCGCCCCACCGCCCCGGTGTGCAGGGGCCCAGCGGCAGCTTCTGCTGGATGGCGCGGGACGGCGAGTCAGGAAAATCCCCACTTGGCATCGCGCCTGCCCGGAAACTTCCTGCTGACGAGCGCGATGTCTGCGTGCTCTGACACCGCAACCACTTGCCCGGAGACAACGTCCTCCGAGCACGCATCCCCGTCCCATCCTACCTCTACCCGCCATCATGAAGAGTTTTGCCGTTGCTTCTTTGCCTGCCCTCGCGCTCGCCGTCCTGACCGCCCTGACCGCCCTGACCGCCCCCACCGCTCGCGCCCAGTTCATGTACGCGACGAACGGGACGGGCAACACGATCAGCGAATACCAGCTCAGCAGCGGCGCGCTGGTCAACGCCAACTTCGTCACGGGGCTGAGCACGCCCATTGGCCTCACGGCCTACGGCGGCAACCTCTACGTCGTCAACCGGGGCACCAACACCATCGGCGAGTACAGCTCCGCCACGGGCGCGACGGTCAACGCGTCGCTCGTCGCGGGCCTGAGCAACGCCACCGGCCTGACGCACATCGGCAGCACGCTCTACGTCACCAACAACACGAGCGGCACCGTTGGCGCCTACAACGCGACGACGGGTGCCGCCGTATCGAGCTTCACCTCACCGACCCTGACCAGCCCCACGGGCCTGTTCGGGCTGGGCAACACGCTCTGGGTCTCTGACGGCAACAGCAACACCGTGAGCGCCTACAACGCCACGACTGGAGCCGTCCTGTCGGGCTTCACCCCGATCACCGGTTTGAGCACCCCGGCCGGCCTGTTCGTCAGCGGCAGCACGCTCTACATCGCCAACTATGCTGGCAACACCATCGCCGCGTACAACGCGACGACGGGCGGCGCGATTGCAAGTTTCACGTCGCCAGCCAGATTGAACCAGCCGGCCGGGTTCGCGCTCTCGGGCAACGACCTCTTCGTGACCAACCACGGCAGCAACACGATCAGCGAGGTGGACGCCACGACGGGCGCGATCATCAACGCTAACTACGCCACCTCCGGATTGAGCGCCCCCTACCATATCGTCATCTACGGCGTGCCCGAGCCAGGCACCTGGGCACTGACCCTGGTCGGCGCAGGCACACTGGCCCTGCTGGCGTCGGCCTACCGCCGGGCAAACTGAGGCGTGCGCCCCCAGCGGCCCGGCTACAACTTCAGGAAGTTCTCCAGCAGCCGTTTGCCCTCGGCGGTGAGGATGCTCTCGGGGTGGAACTGTACCCCATGGATCGGATACTTCCGGTGACGCAGGCCCATGATCTCGCCCTCGGCGGTCCGCGCGTTGACCTCCAAGCAGTCCGGTACGCTCTCCGGGCGCACGACCAGCGAGTGGTAGCGCGTCGCCTCGAAGGGGCTCGGCAAGCCCGCGAACACGCCGTTGTCGTGATGCAGGATGGGTGACGTTTTGCCGTGCATCATGCGCCCGGCGCGGACCACCTCGCCGCCGAACACCTCGCCGATGGCTTGGTGCCCCAGGCACACGCCCAGGAGCGGGATGTGCGGCCCGAGTCCGCGGATCAGGGCCTCGCTGATCCCGGCGTCCGCGGGGGTGCCGGGGCCGGGCGAAATGCAGATGCGCTCCGGCTTGAGCGCGGCGATTTCCTCGACGGAAATCTCATCGTTGCGGCGCACCACCGGTTCCTCGCCCAGTTCGCCGAAATACTGGACGAGGTTGTAGGTGAAGGAGTCGTAGTTATCGAGAACGAAAAGCATGGCGTGCCGCGTCAAAGTTCGCCGATGTGCCGCGCCAGTTCAATCGCGCGCATCATGCCCATGGCCTTGTTGACCGTTTCCTCGTACTCGCTCGCGGGCACAGAATCCACCACCACGCCCGCGCCCGCTTGGACATAGGCCTGCCCGTCCTTGAGCACCACCGAGCGCAACGTGATGCAACTGTCCAGGTTGCCGTCGAAGCCGAAGTACCCCACCGCGCCCGCGTAGAAACAGCGTTTGCTCTTTTCCAGGTCGTTGATGATCTGCATCGCGCGCACCTTGGGCGAACCGCTGACCGTCCCGGCGGGAAACGTCGCGCGCATCACGTCAAACGCGCTGTGTCCGTCCTGCAGGCGTCCGACCACGTTGGAAACCAGGTGCATGACGTGGCTGTAGCGTTCCACGGCCATGAAATCCGTCACTCGCACGCTGCCGAACTCGGCGATGCGGCCCACGTCGTTGCGCGCCAGGTCCACGAGCATCAGGTGCTCGGCGCGTTCCTTCGGGTCGGCCAGGAGCGATGCGGCCAAGGCGTTGTCCTCTTCGGGCGTCTTGCCCCGGGGCCGTGTGCCCGCGATGGGGCGGATTTCCACGGTGCCGTCCAGCGCGCGGACGTGGATTTCCGGCGAACTGCCCACCACCGAGAACCGGCTGCCGAAGCGGAACACGAACATGTACGGCGATGGGTTGATGAACCGCAGCGCCCGGTAAAGCGAGAGCGCGTCGCCCGCGTAAGGCGTCTGGAAACGCTGTGAGGGCACGAACTGGAAGATATCGCCCGCGCGGATGTGCTCCTGCCCGCGCGAGACGGACCCCTCGTACTCGGCGCGCGTCGTGTTGCTGCCGGGCGGCGTCGGCGCGGGCAGTTCGGGATAGACCAGCCCGGGCCGCAGGTGGCTCGGCGCGCGCAGCCGCCGCACGAGCCGCCCCAACCGGGCGCGCCCCTCGTCATAGGCCGCGCCGGGATCGCGCCCCTCGGTGAACACGTTGACCAGCGCGCGCAGCCGCCGGAAACGGTGGTCGAAGACGACCAGCGTGTCCGTGATGAGGTAGAGCATGTCCGGCAGCCCGAGTTCGTCGGGCGGCGGCGGCGGCACGGTGCCCTCGAAGAAGCGCACGGCGTCGTACCCCAGGTAGCCGACGGCCCCGCCCAGGAACGGCGGCAGCTCGGGCCCGGCGGGCGCGGGCCGGTAGCGGGACAGGAATCGCTCCAGTTCCCGGAACGGGTCGCCGTCCGGGGCGGCGTACTCGCGCCGCGCGGCGTTCTGCTCGGTGATCTTCACCCGCGCCCCCCGCGCCTCGAAAACCGCCGCCGGGCGGCTTCCCAGGAAGGAGTAGCGGCCGATCTGCTCGCTGTTCTCGGCGGACTCGAGCAGGAACAGGCAGTCCTCGCCGCCCGGATCCTCGTCGAGCAGCTTCTGGAACGCGGCGACGGGCGTGTCGCAGTCAGCCATCAACTCGGTCGAGACCGGGATGAGGTTCGCGTCGCCCCGAGCAGCGAGGGCCACAAACTCGTCGCGCGACGGGCTGAGGGGAAGGTCGGTCATGGGCGGGCCGGTCAAAGCCCGGGCAGGGAGAAAGACACAGTTTCGTTCGCCGCCCGGTGGTTGGTCCAGAAATTCGTGCCGTCGAAGGCCAGCGAACGGCAGGCAAACGGCACGCGGGCGAGGTCCTCCACGTCGGGATGCTCGGCGCGCGGGTCGAGCCGGGCCAACTGCCAGCTTTCGCCGTCCTGCTCCGTGCCGCGCAGCACGTAGAGCAACCCATCGACGAGCGTATGGCCGCAGATTTCGGCCCCGATGGGAATCTCGCGCACGATGCCGCCAGCGGCGTCGAGTTGGAGCACCCGATGCTTGTACCACTGGCTCAGGTAAAGACTGTGGCCGTCGTGGCTCAGGTACGAGCCAGTGAAATCCGGCTGGGCAATGCGGTAGGACCCATCAAACCCACTCCCGGGTGCGAAGCGGCGGGTGTAGCGGTCGTCCTCCGCGCCTTCCCCGAGCGTGAGGTACAACCACTCGCCCGCGGACGCGGCGGCCCAAGCAATGCCGGGCGTCGATGCTTCCTCGCGCACGGTGAAAGTCCGCGGGTCGAGGCAGACCAGGCGGCGCTCGTCGCGAGAACTCACCCAGAGACCGTCCTGCGCCCAGGCCAGCGCCTGCGGGGTGGACACGGGGGAAGGCAGGCGGCGCAACTCGGCGATGGCGGGAAGCTCGAGGGAGTTCATGGTTTCGGGTTGGGAAAGTGACGCCTCACACCTTGCCATAGACCGCGTCGGCATCAAAGAGCGGTTCCTCCTCCACCTCGGCGGGTGAGCCATCGCGGTTCAGGCGCTGGTAGAAGCAGCTCTCGTAGCCCGTGTGGCACGCCCCGCCCTGCTGGCGCACGGTGAAAAGGAGGGTGTCACCGTCGCAATCCTTGAACCAGTCCACTACCTCCTGCCGGTTCCCGCTGGACTCTCCCTTGAGCCACAACTTCTGCCGCGAACGGCTCCAGTAGTGCATGAAACCCGTGGAGAGCGTCTTTTCCAACGCCTCGCGGTTGATCCACGCCATCATCAGAACCCGCCCGTGCGGGCCGGGCGCACCGTTGTCCTGCGCCTGTTGGATGATCGCGGGAATGAGCCCGTCAGCGTTGAAACGCAGATCGCCGGTTTCGAGAGAGGTTTCCATGGCCAAGGACGCATTCGGTGCGCCGGAAAAAAGGTTTCTTCCACTAGCGCAGATTCCTCCTGGCTTCAACCTTGAGAGGCCTTCGCCGGGCGGGCCGCCGATTTTTCCCAAATATGAAATCTTAGAATTGAAAATCCCGCGCTGACGGTCGGCAACCCGGGCACGCTTCTAGCTAAAACTCACTGACACGTCATGGATGCCAAGCTAACCAGCGAGGAATACGCCCAGATTCTTCAAACGATTGAGATGTTTGAAGTGATCAGTCAGGCGGAACCCGGCGATTGCCAGAGCTACGACATCCTCAAGGAAGCCTACCTCAAAATCGGCCAGATCGAGGCCGCCCTCCAGGTCTCGCGCAAGCTCGCCGAGGCCTACCTGAACATGGGGCTGTATTCGTCGGCCTTGCTGGAATGCGAGGGCATCCTGCAACTCGCGCCCAACTCGCCCGACATCGTCGCGCTCATGGGCGAGATCGAAAGCCGCACCGCCCCGGCCTCCGGCCGCAACGGCTCCCACAGCTCGGACTTCGGCCTGACCGACGACGTGGCCCAAGAGAAGCCCTCGCTCATCGCCATGACCAACGGGCGGGGCAAGCCACCCGCGGGCAAGACCTTCGAGACCGGCAAGGAAACCGCCGCCGCGGCCCTGGAAGCCTCCGGGGACGACGGCAACGAGCACTTCGCCAAGTTCCTGACCTTCCACCACATCGTGCCCGAGGACGAGATCACCTCGGCCCTGGAGCGCGTGCAGGGTACCAACCGCAAGCTCGCCGGCCAGGGACTCGCGGCCTCGCTGCTGGACGAACTCGCCCGGGGCGGCAAGCACGAGATCGACGCGCTGCTTTCCAGCCTGATCGATTCCACCAAGTTCGGCTACGTGCCGCTGGAATACTACGACATCGACCGCGCCGTCGTCCGCATGCTGCCCGAGAGCCTGACGCTGGGGCGGCTCATCGTCCCCTTCGACATCGTCAGCCGCACGATGATGATCGCGCTGTGCAACCCCTTCGACGCCGCCGCCAAGCAGGCCGTGCAAAGCTCGCTGGACTACCACATCCAATGGTATCTCGCCAAGCCCGCAGCCATCTCGCGCGTGCTGCGTGACGCCTACCGGCTCGACAGCCGAGACTGATGCGAAGGCGGAAGGCCGGAAAGAATCGACCCACACGCCATCCGAGCAAGAAACCTGCTTCTGATTCCCTACAGCTTTCAACCCAACTGTCTGCTTTTGACCTTCCGCCTCCCACCTTCCGCCTCCCGCCTTTCCTATGAGTGCCAAATCCTTCGGTGAACGTATCGCGGACATCCTGATCGAGGATGGGTTGCTGCTGCCCAGCCAGCTCGAAGAAGCCCAGGAACTCCAGAAGAAGCAGGGCGGCCGGTTGCTCAAGCTGCTGACGGACAACCAGTTCGTCACCGAGCAGGACATGGTCATCTCCATGGGCCGATGCCTGGACAAGCCGCCCATCAACCTCGGCAAGGTGCGCGTGCCCGAGCCCGTCATGAACCTCGTGCCCAAAGATATGGCCAAGAGTTACAAGCTCGTGCCCGTGGCCCTGCTGGGCAACAAGCTCTTCGTGGCCATGGCGGACCCGATGAACGTCCTCGCCCTGGACGACCTGCGCACCCGCACCAAGCTGGAGATCATCCCCATGATCGCCACCGAGCGCAGCGTCAACGAGGCGCTCAGCGGCGTCCACAGCGCCACCGGGGCCATCGACGAGGTGATGAAGAAGGCCGCGGCCGACGCCGCGCTGGCCGAGGCCGAGGGCGACGCGGTGGAAGTCACCGGCAAGCAGCGCGAGGACATCGACCTCGACAAGCTCGCCGCCGACAGCGAGGACGGCCCGGTCATCAAGATCGTCAACCTGATCCTCGTCCAGGCGCTCAAGGACCGGGCGAGCGACATCCACATCGAACCCGCCGAAAAGAGCGTGCGCCTGCGCTACCGTTTGGACGGCAACCTGATCGAAGCCAGCGGCCCGCCCAAGAGCCTGCAACTGGCCATCGCCTCGCGCATCAAGATCCTCGCGGGCCTGAACATCGCCGAGCGCCGCATCCCGCAGGACGGCCGCTTCCGCATCCGCGTCTCGGGCAAGGAGGTCGATCTGCGCATCTCCTTCCTGCCGACGGTCTACGGGGAAAAGATCGTCATCCGTATCCTCGACAAGGGGGCGCTGACCGGCTCCATCGAAACGATGGGCATGGACGAGCAGACGCTCGACAACTTCCGCAAGGCCATCGACGCGCCCCACGGCATGATCCTCGTCACCGGCCCGACGGGCTCGGGCAAGACGACGACGCTCTACTCGGTCCTGAGCGAACTCAACAAGCCCGAGTACAACATCGTCACGGTCGAGGACCCGGTGGAGTACCAGCTCCAGGGCATCAACCAGGTGGCGGTGAAAGCCGACGTGGGCCTGGATTTCTCCAGCGCCCTGCGCTCCATCCTGCGCCAGGACCCGGACATCGTCATGATCGGCGAGATTCGTGATAACGAGACGGCCGACATCGCCGTCAAGGCGGCGCTGACGGGCCACCAGGTGCTCTCGACCCTCCACACGAACGACGCCGCCGGAGCCATCACGCGCCTGGACGACATGGGCATCGAGCCGTTCCTGATCGCCTCCTCCGTGCTGTTGACCTGCGCGCAGCGCCTCGTGCGGCGCATCTGCCCGAACTGCAAGGAGGACTTCGTGCCCGAGCCCGAGTTGTTCGAGCGCATGGGCATCGAACCGGCCGAAGGCGAGACGTTCTACCACGGGAGCGGGTGCGAGCGTTGCAAGCAGCGCGGCTACCTGGGCCGGGCGGCCATCCTGGAGGTGCTGCCGGTGTCGGAGGCCGTCCGGCGGCTGGTCATCAAGCGCGCCTCGGCGGCCGTACTCAAGAACCAGGCCCTCTCTGAAGGGATGAAAAGTTTGCGTATCGCCGGAATTGACAAGGCCCGCGAGGGCGTGACAACGTTGGAAGAGGTTTGGCGGCTCACCGCGGAGGACGCATAAGTTTCTTTCCGCCAGAAAGTTAAGCATTCATTCAGCTCCACGGAAACCTTATGGCTTTCTCCTTCTCGAACTGGTTCAAGGG
>CALMAQ010000370.1 GCA_937859745.1 uncultured Verrucomicrobiota bacterium
CGAGGCTACCAAACTCACAGACGGGTAGCACACCTTAAATCAGCGGTTCCCTAGACGAGCTTTCCAAAATAAAGAAACCCCGCGCCAGACGGACTGGCGTGGGGTTTCCATATGCAGCAGTGCTGTTCCGGTCAGAGATTCTTCAACTGAACGTAGAGCAGATCGAGGACGGCGGTGCCCTCCGCCATCTTGGCCGGCGCGGCGTGATACTGGCGCAGCTCGGGATGGTGCTCGATCAACTGGCGGATGCATTCCATGGCCGACGTGGCTTCGTGGAAGGATAAGTTCCTTCGTGCGGTCGAGTATATCACCGAGCACTAGGAGCTGGTGCTGCAACCGCTCCGGCAGGGCGGGGGCAGCAGCGTTGTTGCCCGGATAACTTTTCCAGGGTGCATTTTTCTGTTTGACGTGGGCGGCGGAAGACGACACGCTTCCGGCACCATTTGCGGGGTTCATTCGCATGGTTTGAAGGCTTCGAGCCCTCGGAGATTCCAGCCTCCGAGGGCTCTCTGCATTTTGGGATGTGGGTGGTTGGATCGCGCTACGCGATAAGTGAAAAAGCCTCTGCCCAGAACGGCGTTGTAGCGCCTTCGCCGTCCGGCATCACCCGTTGACGACTAATCTGGACAGAGGCTTTGACTCACGAAGTTGAAGCCGCCGGGTTGATGGTCCGGGATGTGAATGGCTACCGATGCTACAACATCGGCACGGGCAGAATGCACGCGGGCCGGAAAGCCGTCAAGAGTTCGCTGCCACAATCGGCGCTTGCAAGCGCCAGAATGCAGTGGCTTCTTGCTGCCAAGGTTCGCCTCCTATCGGTTCGGCCGTTTGCGCGACGCCTCCGCAAGGGGTCGCACGTTGCGTAGGAGGGAACTGCACCCCTGCGAGATTATTCTGAGGGTGGATTCAGAGGCCCGATCTGAGCCCGTCGATCCGTAGCAATAAGCTTCAAGAACTCATACTCAGGACTGTCTAGCTCTGGGCGGTCGAATCCCATGTAGGCTCCGAACACGGCATCTCCTGCGAGGATGAGCTGGCCAAGGAATGGGTTTTGGACTTCCTCCGGTTCAAGGTTCGAGAACGGGGCAACCCTTCCGAGTAACTTCAACCATCGTTGGACGTAGACATCCAAGAGACTGACTGAAATTTCTGGATCGCCAAGGATAGACCGCTTAATGCGCGGGTCGGGAAAATTGGCAGCCGTCAACCGTGCATACACCGGGGCCAGAGCTGTGTCATAGGCAACACTGAAGAGTGTGCCTCTGGGGATTTCCAAAGCGACCGGCTCGGAAGCCAAGTCCATGCACAATCTGTAGAAGATGGACCCGAGCGACGCTTTGCCTTCGGCGGTATCAAGCCGGAAGTTGGGAGCAACAGCATGGATGGCCTTGAACTCGTTTGTGGCAAGCCATTCTTCACTGATGATAAAAGTCCGGCAGATGCGTAGGGCAAGGTCGTATCGCAGAGGCGTGTGGCACAGTTCGTAGTTGCTGAGAGCGCCTCGGGTAGACCCAGCACGTCTGGCAAATTCTTGCTGGTTCAAGCCCAACCGCTCGCGGGCTTCTTTCAGCCGTAGACAGATGGCTACCTCACGAGGAGGCAAAGCGGACTACTGGGTCTTACGCGAACGCACACACCTATTATTGCGAGTGGCGGGAGCTTGGCAATTTTTCTTGAGATGCAGCAATTAATGCTGTAAAAAAAGTAAACACTGCTCAGTAAAGGCTCAATCAGCTCATTTCCTAGTGCCTGCTTCCTCTGAAGTACGCAAATTGTCTCCCGTCGAAGGGTTCAAACCCGAGAACATCGCCACTGCGGCGCATGTCAAGATGGTGCGAGACGCTATGCAACTCACGCGCACTCAGTTGGGACTGATGATCCGCATCCTGTCTGCCCGGGGGCAAGTATACGTCCGCCGCCCCTTCACCGGCGATGCGGCCAAGTTCGAGTGGCTTTCAAGGCAGCAGAGGCCGATCTTTTCGATGAACAGGGCCGCAAGGTCGGCCGCCATTGCGCCGGACCGACCTAGGGACTGACGGATGGCAGCAAGGGGGCCGGGCGGCTCAAGGCGAAAGCGGACGCACTCGATGGCAAAGCGATCATGTGTCTGCTGCTGGAGGCAAGCGGGAATGAGGGTTTCGGGGCACTCGGCAAGGTGCAAAGCATCCAGCGACTCGCCACGGTCGGTGGCAAACCGTCCACCGAAGCGGTCGACCAGAGCAAGGCAGGCCCGGAGCGCCGCGTGGAATGCACCGCGACCTACGTGTTCTACGTCGCCCGACCATAGCGTGCTCCGTCACCGCCGTGTGCCGCCCAGCTTCCGGGCTGGGAACAGGAAGCGCAACACCCCCTCCATCCGCATGGCCCAGGCTGCTTCGGTGTGTTCGCCCCCTTCAGCCTCGTGGTATTCGAGATCCAGCCCGAGTTTCCAGCCCTTGTCGATCAGGCGATCACGCAGGCCGCGGCACCGTTCCCAGCCTTCCTCCGCCGTACCGGTGTCGAGCCAGATGTTCAGGGCAGGCTTGCGCTTGAGGTTTTCCACCAGCCGGTAGATGACGCAATCGTCCCACCAGACCGATGGCGACATCACCGCCAGCCGCCGGAACCTGCCCGGATGCCGCAGCGCGAGGCTCAGCGTGATCAGCCCGCCCAGCGAGGAACCGCCCAGGCCGGTGTCGTTTCCCTCGGAGCGCGTGCGGTAGTGCATGTCGATGAAAGGTTTCAGTTCCTGCAGGAGAAACCGGCCGTAACGGTTTCCCAATGCCCGGCTGCGGCCCTTTTCACCGAAAGCCTCGTAGTGGCCGCGGCTGAGCGTGTACTCGTGGATGCGGTCCGCACCCGCGTTGTCCACGGCCACGACGATCAGCGGTGCGATGGCTTTCTCGCCGATCAGGCGCTCGGCGGTTTCGTCGATGTTCCACTCGACCCCGGCGTACGAGGTCGCCGCGTCGAAGACGTTCTGTCCGTCGTGCATGTAGAGCACGGGGTAACGCATCCGCGCTCGCGCGTAACCGGGCGGCAGGTAGACCAGCACGTCGCGCTGGTTGCCGAGTAAGCGCGAGGGGAAACCGGCGTGCCGCCGGATGTTGCCAGTCAGGGTATGGCCGTCCTCGCTCATCGGAAATCGTGGGCACCTATGCGCGAACTTCCACACCTTGTCCACTGGGCCGCGCAGTTTTGGGCTTGTCCCGGGCGGAAGTCTGTCCATGTTGCCCGGGAAGATTTTTGTCCGCACATCGCGCTCGCCCGATGCACGAACGTTATATCCGCTGGTACACGCCGCATCTCAGCCGCGATTTCGAGATGCTCGTGTTCGGGCATGGCGGGGGACTGCCGCTTGTCCTTTTCCCCACCTCCTACGGCCGCTTCTGGCAGAACAAGGAGTTCGGGCTCGTGGAATCTGTGCGCTGGTTCGTGGAAACCGGCCGGGTGACGATCTACTGCCCGGACTCGGTGGACCTCGACAGTTGGTACAACCGCTCGATCCATCCCGCCGACCGCGTCCGCACCCACATGGGATACGAAAACGTGATCATCCACGATGTGTTCGACTTCGCCCGGCGCGAGTGTGGGCGACACCACGTCGCCGTGGGCGGGGCCAGCTTCGGCGGCTACCACGCCGCCAATCTCGCGTTCCGGCGACCGGACCTGGTCAGCCACCTCTTCAGCCTGAGCGGTGCCTTCGACATGAAGGATTTCCTCAACGGCTACTACGACGAGAACGCCTATTTCAACAACCCGCCGGACTATCTCCAGAACTGCACGGACGCCTGGAAGTACAACCACATGGACATCGTGCTCGGCACGGGCGAGTGGGACATCTGCCGGGACGAGAACCTCCGCCTCTCCGGCATCCTCCACGGCAAGGGCATCCGCCATTTTCTGGACGACCGGCGCTGGTGCGCGCACGATTGGAACTGGTGGCGGGAAATGCTGCCGCATTATCTCTCGCTCGTGTAAACCCCGTCCTCTGTCACCAGTCATCCCATGAAAAAAGTCGGCATCCTCTTCGGCCAGGAAAACACTTTTCCGTGGGCGTTCATCGAGCACGTCAACGCCAAGGGTGCACCCGATGTGCAGGCGGAACCCGTCCAGATCAGCAAGGTGATCCAGGGGGAGCCGTGTGGGTACGACGTGGTGATCGACCGCATCTCGCAGGATGTGCCCTTTTACCGAGGCTGGTTAAAAAACGCCGCGTTGACCGGCACCGCCGTCGTCAACAACCCGTTCTGGTGGAGCGCCGACGAGAAGTTCTTCAACAACGCGCTCGCCACGAAGATCGGCGTGGAGGTGCCGCGCACCGTCCTCCTGCCTTCCAACGCGCACCCGCCGGACACGACCAACGGTTCGTTCCGCAACCTGACCTACCCGCTGGATTGGCAGGCCATTTTCGACTACGTCGGCTTCCCTGCCTACTTCAAGCCCTTTGCCGGGGGCGGTTGGAAGAACGTCTACAAGCTTCACAATCCCGACGAGTTCTTCAAGGCTTACGCCGAGACGGGCCAGTTGGTGATGATGCTCCAGGAGGAGGTCGTCTTCGAGCAATACTACCGTTGCTATTGCATCGACCAGCGCAACGTCAGGGTCATGCCCTACGAGCCGCGTAACCCGTTCCACCTGCGCTACCAGGCGGGCTTCGACACGCCGTCGGAACTCTGGCAGAGGGTCCACGATGACGTGCTCAAGCTCAACCAGTTCCTGGGATACGACTTCAACACCGTGGAGTTTGCGGTGCGTGGCGGCGTCCCGCTGGCCATCGACTTCTGCAATCCCGCGCCGGATGCAGACATCAACTCGGTCGGGCCGAAAAACTTCGAGTGGGTCGTCCAGGCGGCGGCGGACATGGTCATCCGCAAAGCGCGCGAACACGTCGCCGGACGAAACAACCTGAGCTGGGGCAAATATGTGCAGACAGCCGCCGCCGGGCAGCCGCTGACTTGAGGCGGTCAGCTGGGGCAGGGAACGAGAGGACGCACCATGAACATCAAAGACCACCGCTTCACGCTCGGGATCGAGGAAGAGTTCCAGATCATCGACCCGCAGACGCGCGAACTCCGCTCCCATGTGGCGCAGATCCTCGAAGAGGGTAAGATGACCCTCAAGGAGAACGTGAAAGCCGAGATGCACCAGTCCGTGATCGAACTGGGCACCGACATCTGCGATTCGGCGGCGTCCGCCCGGGACCAAGTGATCCGCCTGCGGAGCGATCTCGCTGCCCTGGCCGAGAAGCGCGGCCTGAAGATCGCCTCCGCTGGCACCCATCCCTTCTCCCATTGGAACGACCAGCGCATCACGGAAGGCGAACGCTACGAGACCATCGTCAAGGACTTGCAGCAGGTGGCGCGCGCAAACCTGATCTTCGGGCTGCACGTCCACGTTGGCATCCCCGACCGGAACGTGGCGATCCACGTGATGAACCAGGCGCGCTACTTCCTGCCGCACCTCTTCGCCCTCTCGTCCAACTCGCCGTTCTGGCTGGGGCGCGACACGGGCTTCAAAGGATACCGGCTCAAGGTGTTCGAGCGGTTCCCACGCACCGGCATCCCGGATGCTTTTGACGGGCTTTCCGAGTACGAGGAGTACCTCAAACTGCTGGTCAAGACGAACTGCGTGGATAACGCCAAGAAAATCTGGTGGGACATCCGTTTGCACCCGTTTTTCGACACGCTGGAGGTCCGCATCTGCGACGCGCAGTCCCGGGTCGAGGACACCATCGCCATCGCCGCGCTGATCCAGGCGATCATTTTCAAGCTGCACAAGCTCCAGCGGCAGAACCTCAGCTTCCGCATCTACCGCCGCCGCGTCATCGACGAGAACCGCTGGCGCGCCTGCCGCTACGGCCTGGACAGCAAGCTCATCGACTTCGGCACCGAGAACGAGGTGGACGAACGCGAACTCCTGCACGAGATGCTCGACTTCGTATCCACCGAGGTGGACGAACTAGGCAGCGGCCGGGAAGTCGCGCACGTCGAGAACATCCTGCGGCACGGTTCGGGGGCTGACCGCCAGCTGGAAACCTGGGCGCGCACCCGTGACATGCGCGCGGTGATGGATCAGATCACAGCGGACACCTACTCGGGCCTGACGGTGGCGGAGCCGCACGGTGCCCTGGCGGCTTGACCTCAGCCTGGTTCGTTTACGATGTCTTCCGACTCTTCCACCAGCCTCATGCCCGATCGTTTCAAGCTTGCAACCCTTGACGCGGAACTGCTGCCCGGCGCGCGCAATGCCATCCGCACCTGCCTGCGCTTACAGCCGCAGGAACGTGTCACCATCATCACGGACGAAGCGACCGTGGGAATCGCGGCGGCGTTGCAGCACGAAGTGGATGCAGTGGGTTCGGAGTGCAGCGTGTTCGTCCTGGAGCGCCATGCGTTGCGTCCCTTGAAAGGGATGCCGGAGATCATCCTGGACGACTTGGCCCGCTCGCAGGTCAGCATCTTTTGCGCGCAAACGCAGACCGGTGAGTTGACCTCGCGTATCCAGATGACGGCAGTGGTCAATCAGCACCGCATCCGCCACGGGCACATGGTCAACATCAACCGCCAGATCATGGTAGAAGGCATGCGCGCGGACTTTCTCGCGGTGGACGCGCTCAGCCAGCGGCTCGTGGAACGGGTCAGGCAGGCCGAAAAAGTCACCTGCCGCACTGCCAGCGGCACGGACTTCGAGGCGGACCTCTCGCCCTACCTGCGCTGGGTCAAGACCAGCGGCATCATCTCGCCTGACAAATGGGGCAACCTGCCGGGGGGAGAGATATTCACCTCGCCCTTCAACACGAACGGTTTGTTCGTGGTGGACGGCGTGGTCGGTGACTATCTCTGCCAGAAGTATGGCGACATTCAGGCGACCCCGTTGCGGATTGAAGTCGAGAACAACCGCATCCGCTCGCTGCGATGCGACAACGACGAACTGCTCCACGAGTTCCAGGCGTATACCTCCACAGACGAGAACAGCAATCGGGTGGGGGAGTTCGCCATCGGCACGAACACGGCCTGCACCCATGTGATCGGGCACATCCTGCAGGACGAAAAAATCCCCGGCATCCACATCGCCTTCGGCCATCCCTACGCCGAGCACACTGGGCAGACGTGGCTTTCCAAGACGCACATCGACTGTGTCGGTCGTGATTTCGACATCTGGTTCGATTCCGAGAAGATCATGGAAAACGGCCGTTTCCTGGTCTGATGCCCCCAATCCCCTCGCGCGATGTACTCGCCGCTCCGCCGCCAGTTCAACGAAGCGTTCGACCCGGCGGGGTATGCGGCGCTGCTGCATCTGGTCAATGAGACGGAACGCTGGCCCACGGATTTCCGCATCTCGGAAACGCCGATCTTCCTCACGCGCGAATTCGCCGCGGAGGTGTCACGGGCAGGTCACGAGATCCTCGCGCAGCTCCGCACGCCTGAGTTTTACCGTCATGCGCGGACGGCCATCCCGGCCGGGTTGGAAGTGCCCAACGAAACGCCGCATCCGTTGTTCATCCAGGTCGATTTTGCGATCTGCGAGGACCCCGCAGATCCCGCGCGCCTGACACCGCGCCTGATCGAATTGCAGGGTTTCCCGAGCCTGTACGCGTTTCAGCCGTTTGTCATGCGTTCCATGTGCAAGGCGTTCCCGGCGATCCCGCCGGACTGGAAGCCGCTGTTCTCGGGCCTGGACGAGGCAGCCTACGACGCCTTGCTTCGCCGGGCGGTGCTGGGCAGCCATGCGCCGGAGGATGTCATCCTCATGGAGATCGAACCGGAGCGACAGAAAACCCGGATCGACTTTGCCTGCACGGAGCGGCTCCTGGGCGTCCTGCCCGTTTCTGTGAGCGACATCCGGCGTTCCAGGCGGCAGCTTTTTTATCGGCGCGACGGCCGGGACGTGCCCATTCGGCGCATCTACAACCGGCTGATCTTTGACGAGTTGCTCCGGCGGCCCGACCTGAAACTGAACTTCCGTTTGCAGGACGACCTCGACGTGGAATGGGCTGGGCATCCGAACTGGTATTTCCGCATCAGCAAACATTCGCTGCCGTTCCTGCGGACGGACCACACTTCCGCCGCGTTTTTCGCGGACGAACTTCCCGCGGATGAGCCGCTGTCTGATTACGTCCTCAAGCCGCTCTATTCGTTTGCGGGGCTGGGGGTGGACATCGAACCCACCGCCCAAAAACTCGCGGCGCTGGAGGACCCGCACGCCTGGATCTTGCAGCAGAAGGTCCGGTACGCGGAATTCGTCCCGACGGTCGATGGCAACCGTTCCAAAGCGGAAATCCGGCTCATGTTCATCTGGCCGGACGGTGGCGAACCCGTCCTGGCTAACAATCTTGTCCGCATGAGCCAGGGCAAGATGATGGGGGTCGATTTCAACCGGGAAAAAACCTGGGTTGGTTCCAGCATCGCCTTGTTGCCGCCCCTGGTCTAGCGGAGCGCGGTTCCGGATCGGGAGACGTACAAACTCCTTACAACAAAAATCTTCCGGGCTCATCAAACCTTAACGTTCGTGCGGTCTGGTACTGGCGGCGGAGGGCCACCACGGCGTCTCCGGACGGAACACTCCGCACCGATGAGAAGTTCCCCGCGCTTCAAAACCACCTTGCTGGCCGCCGT
The DNA here is from genome assembly GCA_937859745.1 of uncultured Verrucomicrobiota bacterium. Lineage (GTDB taxonomy): Bacteria > Verrucomicrobiota > Verrucomicrobiia > Chthoniobacterales > SZAS-18 > CAHJWO01. Next base: position 8,598 of record CALMAQ010000370.1, read on the forward strand.
CCTCTCGGGCGTGGCTGGCTGCTCGCTGCTGGCTCAGGATGCTTCTCCTTCGCCGTCGGCCTCGCCCGCGTCACGGCCACCGGGCGATCATGGCGGCTCGCGCCACCATCCGCCCAACGTTTTGATGGAGGCGTTGGACACCAACCACGACGGCATCCTCTCCGCCGATAGATCGCTAACGCCCCGGCTTCCCTCAGGAAGCTCGACAAGAACGGCGACGGCCAGTTGACCGAGGACGAACTACGTCCGCCGCCACCTCCCGGCGGCCCCAACGGTCGTCCCCGCATGACCGGCGCGGCCCGGGGGGAGACTCGGGTGCCGTCACGCCGGAACAACAGCGCGGCGTAAAGGAAGCCCGCCCGCTCCCGTCGGAGCAGCACGATGGACCGGTGGTCGCCGAGGAACCTGCGGCCCTCCAAGAACGCCGCGCCGCGCGCCCAGCAAGCCCGCCCGGTTGGCGGATGATCCGGTGGTCGCGCGTCTCGACCCGTCGGCCACGGCAGGGAGGTAACGATCTTCGCGGTCGTGGGCGGGTTCAGGGATGACCGCCCGGCGGCTTGCGCAGTGCGCCCGGTCTGGAACAATCCGGACCGGGCGTCTTGCTGTTTGGCGGGTACGCGCGAAGGTGCGGCGACAACAATCCGCTTTCCGAACCGCCGGATTTCTGTTTCCATTCCCGCGCAGAACCCTACCGAAAACCCAAGCATGAAGCACCGCAACGTCACGTCCTGCGCCTTGGCCCTCGCCGCCTGCGCGCTCCAGTTCCTCACTGGCTGCACCAATACCACCGGGGTTGGGGGCACCAGCACGAGTTACAACCCTGTCGCCTACAAGCCGCATAATCCCAGCGCGGTGCGCGTTAAGGTTTCCTTGAGTAAGCAGGTGGTCTACGTCATGGAGGGGAACAAGCCGCTGCTAGTTGCCGCAACAAACATCGGCATCCCCGCGAAGCCGACACCGAAAGGCAATTTCACAATTTACCGCAAGGAAAAGGACAAGCGCAGCGGAAGCTATGGTTTCTACAAAAACGGAGACGTGGTCGTTCCGGCGGAGGCCGGCCACGGCCACGGGCAGTACGTCGGTTATCCCATGTCTTTCTGGTGCGAGTTCAAGCCGGAGTATGGCTTCCACCAGGGCTACGTCTGGCCCGTGCCGCGTTCGCATGGCTGCCTGCGCCTGCACCACAACGTCGCGCCCAAGTTCTTTGCCCTGGTACACGTCGGCACCCCGGTGAACATCGCTGAGACCCAGCCCGAGGATGCGACCATCGGCGCGAACGTCGAACGGCCGCAGGATTACAACGATCCCGATCCCGCCCCGTCCTACATGGCCTCCTCGAAGGTGTTCGATTCGCCTCCCGGCGGCGGTTTGACGCCGTACTGAGCGCGTCCCACGGTTTCACGGCCTCCGGAGACTCCGCGCCACCGCACGGGGTCCTTTGCCGTGATAAGCTCCCTCGAAATCCGGCCGCGCCGTGGTATGTTGCCGCACGCCCGTCGTTTCTGACATGAATAGCCTCTCCACGCCGCCCGAGCTTTCCACCGCCCCGGAACCGCGCAAGCGGATCAACCTGCGCACGCCTGACATCATGGCGGCCGTGCAGGCCCAGGTGGAAACCCACTACCGCAGCGAACTCGTGGAGCGCATCCGCGCGCGGGGCGGGGTCGTGTCGGCGGCGGGGATGACCCTCCGGCTGGCCAAGCAATTCGGCTTCTGCTACGGGGTCGAGCGGGCCATCGACTTGGCTTACGCTGCTCGTCACAGCAAGGAGTTCGCGGGCAAACGGCTGTTCATTCTCGGCGAGATCATCCACAATCCCGAAGTCAACGCGCAGATCGCCGCCCTGGGGATCAAGAATCTGATCGGGCCGCGGCGCGAGGCCGAAGTGGACGACCTCACCGCCGACGACGTGGTGATCGTGCCCGCCTTCGGCGCGGAGGTCTCCACGGTGGAAAAGATCAAGGACAAGGGCTGCTACATCGTGGACACGACCTGCGGCGACGTGATGAGCGTCTGGCGACGGGTGCGATCCTACGCCGCCGACGAGGTCACGAGCATCATCCACGGAAAGTCGGAGCACGAGGAGACCAAGGCGACCGCCTCGCAGGCCCGCAGCAAGGCCGGCCGGGGGCACTATCTGGTCGTGCTGACCCTGGATGAAACTGACTACGTTTGCGACTACATCCGCCACGGCGGCGACCGGGCGGCGTTCCTGGACAAGTTCGCGGGAGCCCACTCGGAGGGGTTTGATCCCGAAATCCACCTCAAGACGGTGGGCGTCGCCAACCAGACGACCATGCTGCGCGGCGAGACCGAGGAGGTGCAGCGCCGCATCCGGCAGGCGATCACTGACCGCGACGGCCCCGAGACGGGTCCGAAGCACTTTCGCTTTTTCGATACGATCTGCGGTGCCACGCAGGAGCGTCAGGACGCGCTCAAGGAGATGCTCGTCCTGCCGATGAACCTGCTCCTGGTGGTTGGAGGCTACAACAGCTCGAACACCTCCCACCTCGCTGAGATGGGCGCGGCCAAGCTGCCCACGTACTTCATCCGCGATGCCAGCCGGTTGATTTCCCAGGAGCAGATCACGCACTTTGATCTGCACGCCGGGCAGGAGGTGACGGTGGAAAACTGGCTGCCGGAAGGCGACGTGGTCATCGGGGTGACGGCGGGCGCTTCCTGCCCCAACCACCTGATCGAAGAAACCATCAAACGGCTGTTCTCTTTTCGTGGCGTCGAAGTCGGCAGTCTCGCGTGACTCTCAGCGCAGCAACGGCCGCAGATGGGCAGCTCCGCGACGCACCGCTTCGAGCGCATGGTCGTTCTCGTATTCGAGGATGACCTGCCAGGCGTTCGCGGAACACAGCGAGAGCAACGTCGGGAAATCCACGTCGCCGGCCCCGGCGGGCACGTCCTCGCGGTCGCGCTTGCGGAGATCCTTGGCGTGGATGAAGAACACCCGCGCGGCGTGTCGGCGGATGAAATCCACCGCGTTGCGCCCGGCATATTCCAGCCAGAAAGTGTCGAATTCGAAATGGACCAAAGCCGGGTCGGTCTCCGCCAGGAGAATGTCCATCCCGCACAGCGGCCCGGCGGTCTCCAGGCGGTCGAACTCGAAGGCGTGGTTATGGTATCCGAGCGTGCAGCCCTCGTCGGCCAGCTTCTGTCCGATGGCGTCGAGGCGGCGGGCGGCCTCGCGGTATCCGGTGGCCGTCTGCAAGGACTTGCTGAGCGCGGGCACGACAAAGGTGTTCGTGCCGACCTCGCGGGCGAATGCCACGCGGGCTGACGGGTCGGCTTCCAACGCCTCCAAACCGGCGTGCATGGCGACGACACCCAGATCGGCCTCCGCGAGCACCGCCTGCCAGCGCGCGGCGGGCCAGCCGTAATCACCCGCCAGTTCAACGCCGTCAAAACCTAGAGCCGCCACGCGCCGGATGGTTCCCTCGGCGTCCGCGGCGATCTCGTGCCGCAGGCTGTATAACTGGAGAAAGAGGCGGGGCGTTTCCATGCAGAGATGCGATTGTTGCCGGATCAAAAAGCATCCGGCAAGCAAAGACCGCGCGCTGAACCGCGCGCCAGTCAACGGATTTCCACCATTGTCCCCTTGGGCACGATCTCGTAGAACTTCTTGGCGATCTCCGACGGCAGCCGGACGCAGCCGTGCGAGGCCGGGTAGTCCGGCACCACGCCCGCGTGCAGCCCCACCGTGGAGCATGACAGCCGCAGGAAGAACGGCATTGAGGCGTTGTGGTACAGCGTGGACCGCCAGTCGGTGTATTTCTGCGTCACCACGTACTTACCCGGCGGGGTCGGCTTCTCCTTCTTGCCGCTGGAAACCTTGGTGACCATCATGGGCTGGCCGTCGCGGGAGAGGGTGGCGCGCTGCGTGGCGAGGTCCACGGTGATCGACATCCGCGCGGCGTCGCTTTCCGGCGTCACTCCCAGGAGAAGCTGCATCATCGCGGTGTCGTTGCGTTCGGCGGCGATGTCCAAGGGCCGGATTCCTGACCGGGTGCGCGCTTCCCGATTGGCCTTGCTAGCGATCAGTTCCGAGGCCACCTCGGCGCATCCGTTGGCGGCGGCGAGCATGAGGGCGGTCGCGCCGGGATCGTTGAGCAGCAGGGCGATGCGCGAACGCGGATTGTAGAGGCTGGCCAACTCCGCGGGCAGCGGCCGGGGAACCGCCGCGTCCACGGAGACGCCTTCCTGGATCGCCTGCCGGACGGGGACCACTTCGCCCGCCGCCGCCGCCGCGAAGAACGCCGGGGTGGGTGTGGCGTAATGCGGCGGCTGCACCATGTCGAGGACCATCACCTCGGCGAATGAAGGCGCGGGCAGGAAGCCACCGAGATACAGACCGACGAGCGTACAGAGAACAGGGAGTCGCGTGGCGGAAAGCTTCCGGTTCATGGCATCAATGTTGATGCCGTTTGTAGCAGGAAAGAGGCCGACAAGTCAACGGGTTATGAAAGAAATTCGACCGTTTGCCGCGGCTTCCGCGCGCGCCGGTTCGTGGGCGGCGGGCGTGGGTTCCTTCGCCAGTGCCAGGTCCTTGCAGGCCTTGAGGTCCAGCTTGCCCGAGCCCAGCACGGGCAGCGTCTCGATCCGCTTGATCGTCCGTGGCACCCACAGGTTGGGGACGCCCAGTTCGGAGAGCTTGCCGCGCAGGTCGGACTGCACCATGTCCACAGTCGTCAGGAGCACCAGCGCCTCGCCTTTGGCCTCCTCCGGCACGCCGACGATCATCAACATCCGTTCGCCCGTCGTGGGCAGACCGAGCGCCTCGTGGATTTTGTTCTCCACGGTCTCGTGCGGCACCATCTCGCCCCCGATCTTCGAGAACCTGGACAACCGGCCCTCGATGAACAGGAATCCATCCTCGTCGAAGCGGCCCAGATCGCCCGTGCGAAACCAGCCGTCGTGGAGCACATCGGCGGTTTGCCCGGGTTCGCCAAGGTAGCTCTCGAAGATGTTGGCCCCGCGCAGCCACAGCATGCCCGTGTCGTGCAGGGAAAGGACTTCCCCCGAATCCGGGTTGCGGATCTGCGCCGCGATGCCTGGCGCGAGCTTGCCCACCGAGCCGGGCCGGTACGCCTGCTGGATCGTGCCCCCGGCGTCGTTGAGCGTCACGTCGGGCAGGTTGCAACTGACGACCGGCGCGGTTTCCGTCAGCCCATAACCCTCCATGACCTGCTTGCCGAACTTTTCTTCGAAAGCCTCCGCGATCTGGCGCGGCAGCTTTTCCGCACCGGTGATGACCAGGCGCACACTGGCGAGTTGTTCCTTTTCGGCCTTGCGGAGGTAGGCCCGCAGGAAGGTCGGCGTGGCGAGAAAAAGCGTGCAGCCGTAACGCTGAACGACCTCGGCGTTCTTGGCGACATCCAACGGGTTCGGGTACGTGACGGCGCGCAGGCCTTCGATGATCGGGAACCAGAGCGTCACGGTGCAGCCGAAGCTGTGGAAGAAGGGCAGGGAGGACAACACGCCCTCGCCTTGGCGGAGGTTCACCATGACGCGGAACTGCGAGATGTTGGCCAGAATGTTGCGGTGGCTGAGCACGACGCCCTTGGGCTCGCCGGAGCTGCCGCTGGTAAAAAGGAGCACCGCCTCGTCGTGCCCGCCGCGTTTGGGCAGCTTGAGCAGCCGCGTGAGGACCCGCCACGGTGCGACGGCCACGACCGCGCGCCAGAGGCCGATCTTCCTCTTGAGCGGCGGGAGCACCTTGTCCAGCAGCAGGACGTTCGCGGGCCACGGGAACTGCTCCATCTTCTTCTGTACGGCGGTGGCGGTCAGCACGGTGTCGATCTCGGCGCACTGCATGGCGGATTCCAACGCGGCGCGGCCGGCCGTGAAGTTGAGGCTGACCGGCACCTTGCCCGCCAGGAGCACGGCCACGTTGGCCAGCACGGCCCCCTTGCTCGGCGGGATCACGATGCCAACCCGCTTGCCCGGCACCGTCGCACGGATTTGCCGCGCGAGGACGATGGCCGCCGCCAGCAGCGTGCCGCGCGTCATCGTCGAATGGTCGTTGCCGTCGATGACCGCCAGCTCTCCCGGACGCTTCTTCAGGCTGCGGACCACCGCTTCTCCCAGGTGTCGCTGGAGCATCGGGCGGTGCTCGTAGGAGCTTTCGCCCAGTAGCAGGAGGCGTTCGCGCAGCGTGGATACGTTCGCCTGCTCGGCGGGGATCGGCTCGCCGAAGGCGACCGTCACCGGATAGGGGACGCGCCGCGGCAGCTTGCAAAAGTACCGGCCGCCCTCGAAGGAAAAGATCGACCCCCAGAGCTGATCCAACCAGACCGGCACCACCGGCACACCGGCCTGCCGCGCAATGACCTCGAAACCCTTTCGCAGGCGCAGGAGCGTGCCGGTGCGCGTCATGGCCCCTTCCGGGAACAGGCAGACCACCTCTCCGGCACGCAGACGCTCGGCGGCCAGGCGCATGCCGTCCCGCGCGCGACCGGACGAGATCGGGATCGCCCCGAACAGCCGCAGGATCGGATTGAGCAGCGGCTGGCGGTAAATCGTGTCGTACACGAGAAAACAGATCGGGCGGCGGCACGCCAACTGGAGGATCAAGGCGTCGATCCAGGTGATGTGGTTGGGCAGCAGCAGGACGCCGCCACTTGCTGGAACGTTCGCCGGATCGATGGTGCGGACGCGGTAGATGCAGCGGGCGACAATCGAGCCGAAGAAGCGGACAACGTTGGCGAGCCAATGCCGCTTCGCGGCGGACAGCGGGTTCTGGGAAGGCTGGGAGGGCATGGCGACGGAAAGAATGAGGGGGGAGGCGGTTTGGGCGATGGGTTCTCGCTCAAGATGCCAGCCTAATCAATGGAGCAGAAATCGATAAAACAAAACGGATTATTGAGCGCAGCAGGAGGGAGATGGGCCCGCAGGAAGCTTGCGGCGCGCCGGCCGGGCCGCTAATCTGGGCCCTTGTCTTTCCTGCCGCCCTCCACCGACCCGCCGCCGGGGAAACCCGTGATCCCGGAAACCGCGGCGACCACGCCGATGATGCGCCAGTACCAGCGCATCCGCCGCGACATCCCCGCAGACGTGATCCTGATGTTCCGGCTCGGGGACTTCTACGAGATGTTCTTCGAGGACGCCAAGGTCGCCAGCGCCATCCTCAACGTGACGCTTACCCGGCGGCAGGAAACACCCATGTGCGGGGTGCCCTTCCACGCCGCGGACCACTACATTGCGCGGCTCGTCAAAGCGGGCAAACGGGTGGCCGTGTGCGACCAGAAGGGCGAGGTGCTGCCGGGCAAGCTCGTTGAGCGCGAGGTCACGCAAATCCTCAGCGCGGGCACGGTGACGGACCCACGCTTGCTCGACGCCCGCAGCAACCACTACCTCGCGGCGGCTTTTTTTCGCCAGGGCGACTACGGCTTCGCCACCCTGGACCTGACAACGGGCAGCTTCCGCGTCACCGAACTGCCGAGCGCCGCCGCGCTGCTGGACGAAATCGGCCGCGTGGCCCCGGCGGAGTTCCTGGTCAGCGACGATCCCGCGCAAGCCGAAGCTTTCGCGGGCTTCGCCGACCTGAAGCCCTACGACGCGCATGCCTTCGTCTTCGAGCAGGCGGATTTCGCGTTGCGCGAGCACTTCGGCGTCCATTCGCTCGACGGCTTCGGCTGCGGCGAAGTGCCCCGCGCCGTGGCGGCTGCCGGGGCGATCTTCCACTATCTCCAGCACCAGATGCGCCGCCCGCTGGACCACGTCACGCAGCTGACCTGCTACCATCCCGAAGCGTTCCTGGTGCTCGACGCCGTCTCACAGAGCCACCTGGAGGTCGTCCGCCCGCGCACGGAAGGCGGCACCAGCCTCCTGCAAGCACTTGACCGCACCGTCACGCCGCTCGGCGCGCGCCGCCTGCGGCAGTGGCTGCTCTATCCCCTGCGGAACGTCGCCGCGCTGGGGGCGCGCCAGCAGTTCATCGCCGACGCGCTCGAAACGCCGGACAGCCTGCGCTCCCTGCGCGAGGCGCTACGCGAGGTGCGTGACCTGGAGCGGGCCCTGGGCCGGCTCAGCCAGCAGACCGGCAACGCGCGCGACCTGCTCGCCCTGGCGGAGTCCCTAGCGGCGGTGCCTAGACTCAAGCGGGTGGTCGGCGGCATGCCCGCCGACGCCGGGGACGGGGAAAGTCTGGCGGGACGCCTGGACCGGAAGATGTTTCCGCAGGAGGAACTAGCCGTCCAACTCCGGGCCGCCATTGCGGCGGAGCCACCCGCCACCATCAAGGAAGGCGGCATGTTCCAGGACGGCTTCCACGCCGAGTTGGACGAACTGCGCGTGGCCACGCGCGAGGGCAAGGATTGGATCGCCCGCTTGCAGGAGCAGGAGATCGAGCGCACGGGCATCCGCTCGCTCAAGATCAAGTACAATTCGGTTTTCGGTTATTACATCGAAATCACCAAGAGCAACCTCGGCAACGTGCCCGCCGACTACCACCGCAAGCAGACCACGGCGGGCGGCGAGCGGTTCGTGACGCCCGCGTTGAAGGAGGTCGAAACGAAAATCTACGGCGCGGACGAGCGCGCCCGGCAATTGGAACAGCAGCTTTTCCTCGACCTGCGCGAAACGGTCCTGCGCGAGGCGGCGACTTTGCAACAGACCGCCGAAGCCATCTCCGTGCTCGACGCGCTCGGTTCCTTGGCGGAAACCGCGCGCCAGTTCAACTACTGCCGCCCCGTGTTGCGCGAGTCCGGGAGCGTCCGCATCCTGGGCGGACGGCATCCGGTGCTCGAACAACGGCTGGCCGGGGAGAAGTTCGTGGCGAACGACGTGGCGCTGGAAAGCGCCTCGCAACGCCTCATCATCCTGACCGGGCCGAACATGGCCGGAAAATCCACCTACCTGCGGCAGACGGCGCTGCTGGTGCTGATGGCCCAGATCGGCAGCTTCCTGCCTGCCGACGAGGCGGAGATCGGCGTGGTGGACCGCATCTTCACGCGGGTCGGCGCGAGCGACGATCTCTCGCGGGGGCAGTCCACCTTCCTGGTCGAGATGAACGAGACCGCCAACATCATCCACCACGCCACCCCGCAGAGCCTGGTGATCTTGGACGAGATTGGCCGCGGCACGTCCACCTACGATGGCCTGAGCATCGCGTGGAGCGTCGCCGAGCACCTGCACGACAAGATCGGCGCATTGACTATGTTTGCGACGCACTACCACGAGCTGACCGAGATGGCCCGGTCGCACCCGGCGGCGAAGAACTACACGGTCGCCGTCCGCGAGTGGAACGACGAGATCATCTTCCTGCATCGGATTGTGGAAGGAGCGGCGGACCGCTCCTACGGCATCCAGGTGGCGCGGCTGGCAGGACTGCCCGGAGAGATCATCGACCGGGCCAAAGAAATCCTCGGGCGGCTGGAAGCGGGCGGTTCTAAGGCGGAAGGGTTCACGGTGCCGACGAAGGTCCGGCCCCGCCGGACTCGGCCGCGCGACGACGCGATGCCGGGCTTCGATTGGTTCGCCGAAAGCAAAAAGAGTAGCACGGCGTCCTGAACTCGCGCCTGCGGCGTGGAAGAAGTCGCCTGATTCCTCGCATCCACGACTCCACCCCTTATCGCCGCCGCGGATACAGGCAAAGGTTGGCCGGTTCGATGTGCACGAGCACGTCGGCCACGCGGGGTTCCAGCTTGCGGATGGTGTCCTTGACCTGGTGCGCGATGTCGTGGCCGGAGGCGACAGAGATCAGCCCGTCCACCCCGACGTGCAGATCGACATAAAACTCCAGTCCCATCTTCCGCACCCGGCACTTCTCGACGCCATCCACGCCCGGCACGGCGCGGGCTGCCGCGCGCACCTTGTCCTCGATCTCGGGATTGGGTGCCGTGTCCATGATCTCCGCCACGGCTGGAACCAGGAGGCGGTAGCCGTTGTAGCCGATGACAGCGCAGGCAAGCAGCGCGGCCCAAGCGTCCGCACGCTCCCAGCCGTGCCCGCCGACGAGCGCGACGAGGATGCCGACGAACGCGGCCCCGGAAGTGATGGCGTCAGCCCGGTGGTGCCAGGCGTCCGCGCGCACGGCGCTGCTCTCGACCTCCTCGCCCTTAGCGAGCACGCGCCGGAACAGCACCTCTTTGACCAGGATCACCCCCAAGAGCACGACCAGCGTCATCCAGGAAGGGGCCACGTCCCGTGGCGAGAGGATTTCGTGCACGCTCGAGACGGCGAGTACGACGGCGGCCACCGTGAGCGCCGTCGAGACGATCAGCGCGCTGACAGGTTCCGCTTTGCCGTGACCGTAGGGGTGATCCGGGTCCGGGCCTTTGGTGGCATACTTGAGACCACCCCAGATGATGAGCGAACTGGCCACGTCCAGGCCGCTTTCCATGCCGTCGGCGATCAGCGCGAACGAATGCCCCAGGATGCCGGCCACGACTTTGATCGTCGCCAGCGCCACGTTGACGGCCGCGCCCGCCAACGCCCAGCGTTGCGCCCCGGCGATGTCCGGGACGTTCGCGGCCTTCTCCGCGCTGGCCGGACTGGTTTCAGGATCGGCGGATGCACTCATGGGCAGGAGCCGAAACTAAACGCAACCGGGCCGCTCGCCTAGCACGATCTGCCCGCCAGGATGTTCACGGCGGCGTGCCTGGGACGGTTGCGCCCGCCAGCACCCGCTCGAACTTCCGCGAGACCTGGGAATAGGCCGGATATTCGCGTCCGGCATCCTGCGGTCTGTACCGCCAGTGTTTGTAATTCCACAGCCAGAGTTCCGGCCGGGCACGGATAAAAGGCTCGAAGAAATCCCAGCAACCCTGGGTCATCTCGGCCAAGGTAGCATCCGGCGCAAAGGTGAGCGGCGGGTGGGCCATGACCGTGCAGGTGCCGTCGGGATTCGGGACGTTCGTTACCGGCACCATGGCCACCCCGGTGCGCGCGTGCAGCAGGGCATGCAGGAAGGTGACGTGCATCTTCATGCCGAAAGCATTGATCACCTGCCCGGGATGGTTGAGCCGCAACGCGAGATCGACCAGCAGGCCCGCCGCGCCGTTCCGGCGCACGGTCCGCAACAGTTTGAGCATGGATTGATGCTGCCCGATGATCCGGTTGCCCGAGTGTTCCCGGGCCTGGCGGAACACCGCGTCGAGCGACGGGTTCTTGAAGTCGAGCGCGACCATGGACGCCGGCAGCCCGATGAAGCCGCCGGTCAGGCTCACCCATTCATGGCTGCCCGCATGCAAGGAAAGGTAGATCATCCCACCGTGCTGGCGGTGGCTGTCGAAGACGTGGTGAAAATCGACCAGCTTGATGTGCCGGGTGTAATTGTCCGGGGTTAGGTTCGCGGCCCAGAAAAGATCGAGCATGGCGCGCGCGAAATTCTTGAACGATTGTCGGGCGATGCGCTGCCGGGCCGCCGGGTCAAACTGGTCGCCTAGTGCTAGGCGCAGGTTGTCCAGCGCCACCCGGCGGCTCCGGCGGTCGAAGCGGTAAAACAGGCTGCCCAAGACGGCCGCCAGCCACAGGCAAGCGCGACGAGGCAGCCGGGGGATCGATCCGGCGAGGAAGCGGCAGCCGTGATATTCCAGGCGGTATCGAAACTGCTTCCAGAGAGTTTTCATCGGCAAAACGACCAGAATCTAGCCATGCTGACAGAGAAGGAAAGATTGCTTGAGATCGTGCAAACGATCCTGCGCGAGCCGACGGCCCCGTTCCACGAGGCCCGGGTGCGGGAGGCGGTGTCGTCGCTGCTGGCCATCCTGCCGCACGTCAGCCTGCGGACCGACAATTTCGGCAACCTCATCGCTCACTACCGGCGCGAGTCCGTCGACCCGGCTTCCGGGCACCCGGAGGGAAACGTCTATGCGTTCTGCGCGCACATGGATCATCCCGGTTGGGTCGAGCCCGAGCCGGCCGCCGAAGCCTGGCGGTTCCTCGGCGGCGTTCCCGCCGACTACCAGGCAGCGAACCGGGACCGGACTAGGAGCTTCGGGCGGTTCTTGATGTGGGACCCGCCGCCCTTTGAACTGCGGGACGAGCGCATCTACTCGCGCGCCTGCGACGACCTGATCGGCTGCGCGGTCATCGTGGCGGCCCTGGAACGGGTGGAGCGGACCGGGTTCGCGGGCGAATGTTACGGACTGTTCACCCGCGCGGAGGAGGTCGGCTTCGCCGGCGCGATCGCGATGGCCCGGGACGGCTGGCTGGCGGAGGCCGGGTTGACCGTCATCTCCCTCGAAACCAGCGCCGAGCATCCACCCGCCCGGATGGGTGAGGGCCCCATCGTCCGTGTCGGCGATAAAACCTCCATCTTCGACGGCACCGTGACGGCCGAACTCGCCGCGACGGCGGCGGACGCTGGGATCACCGTGCAACGCTGCCTGATGAGCGGGGGCACCTGCGAGGCGACGCCGTTCCGGCTCTACGGCGTGCGCTGCGGCGCGCTTTGCGTGGCGCTGGGCAACTACCACAACTGCGCGCCGGAGCGCGTGATCGACTCCGAGTTCGTCTCGGTGGCCGACGTGGAAGAGCTCGCGGCGTTGTGCGCCCAGCTCGTCCTGCGGTCCCGTGCCCTGCCCGACCCAGACGCGGCGCTACGAACCCGGCTGGAGAACAATCTTTTGCAGTACCAATCATTCCATCGACGCGACCAACCAGCCGACCCTCTATGAACGATGTCATCCGCCTGCCGAGCCAGCCTGCCATGAAAAAGATCCTGATCCTCGACGACAACTTCGACATCCTCGTCCTCTACAAGACGCTGGTCAGTCACATGGGGCTTTCCGTCCGCACCACGACCGATGCCTTCGAGGCGTTGCGCTGGTTGGACGAGGACAAGTTCGACCTCATCATGACCGACATGCGGATGCCCGCGATGGGCGGCGCGGAGTTCATCCGGCAGGCGCGGGCAAAAGGGGTACGGAGCAAGGTCATCGCCATCACGGCCTTCCAAAATCTCGCCAACGCGAACCAGCTCGCCCGTTTGGAGGTGTATTGCTGCCTCATCAAACCCGTGTTGCTGACCAAGCTCGAAGAGACCGTCACGCGCGCGCTGGCCGAGGGGGACGAACCGGTCCGCGCCGAGGCAAACGGGAAGGCGGCTTGAGCGGCTTCCAGCGCAAAATTGCTTGATTTTGCTCGTCCGGTGCTTTAGCATGGCCTTTGCAGCGCAGGAAAGTCCTTCGAGTATTGGTGGATTGTCGGTTGAGAAAAGCCTCAGAGACAGTTTGAAATCCGATCAGCGGAAACGACCCGAGAGCTTGCTTTGTCTGCCCCAGTTAGAATCCAACAATCCTTATGCCTACCAGACTCTACGTCGGTAATCTCTCCTTCAACACCACCGAGAACGATCTCCAGGATCTGTTCGCGGCGGCGGGTGCCGTGACCGAAGTGCTCCTCATGCAGGATCGTGTGACGGGCAAATCGCGTGGCTTCGGCTTCGTCACGATGGCGACCGAGCAAGAAGCGACCGCCGCAATCAGCCAATTCCACGGCAAGTCCGTGGATGGCCGTCCCCTGACTGTCAACGAAGCGCGTCCCCGTGAGGAACGCGGCGGTGGCGGCGGTGGCCGCTCCTACGGCGGTGGTAGCGGCGGCTATGGCGGCGGTGGCGGCAGCCGCGGCGGCGGTGGCTACAGTGGCGGCGGTGGCGGCGGCTACGGTGGTGGCGGCGGTGGCCGCAGCGACCGCGGCGGCGGTGGTGGCTACAGCGGCGGTGGCGGTGGTAGCCGTCGTGATCGTTATTGAGCACCGCTCGCCTTGCTTTGGCCGCAACCGGTCATTCCGAACAATTCTGCTCCCGTCACCGTCAAGGTGGCGGGAGTTTTTGCTTGTGGGCGCGTCCCGGGGCAGATTCTTGACCGCGGAGGCGTGCGAGGCATCTTTTCGCTCAAATCGTCCGATTCTCTCTGTGCCATGAACGCTCAACGCCTGCCGACCGTCGTGATCGAAAACGTCAGCCCCGTCGTCGATGGCGGACGCCTGCCGCTCAAGCGCGTGCAAGGGGAGGAACTGCTCGTCGAGGCCGACATTTTCAAGGACGGCCACGACATCACGGCGGCGGTGTTGAAGTGGCGGCCGGTCGGTCTGAAGAACCCGTGGCGGGAGACGCCAATGACCTTCCTGGTCAACGACCGCTGGCGCGCCTCGTGCCGTTTCGCGGGTATCGGCCCGCACGAGTTCACCATTGAGGCTTGGCAGGATACTTTTGCCAGTTGGCAACACGAGTTCGACAAGAAGTTCCAGGCAGGCATCACGGACCTAGGGACGGAAACCATCGAAGGCGCACAGTTGCTCGAAGCAGCGGCTGGGCGCATCAGGAAATTGGCGGCTGACGCTACGCGGCTGCGCGAGTTGGCCGCCACCATCCGGGTCGGCGGACCGGCGGAGGTAGACCGCATCGCCCACGACCCGGAGTTGGTGGTCCTCATGGAAACTTACGGCGACCGTGCCGCCTCGACCGAGATGCGCCCGGCCGTCCCCGTGTACGTGGACCGGCCCGGCGCGCGCTTCGCCGCGTGGTACGAGTTCTTCCCGCGTTGCGCTGAAGGCAAACCCGACAGCACCTCGACATTCCGTGATTGCCTGGGCCGGGTGGAGGACGCCGCCGCCATGGGTTTCGACGTGATTTACTTCCCGCCGATCCATCCCATCGGCTTCACCAAACGCAAGGGGCGCAATAATTCTGTGACTAGCGAGCCCGGCGAGCCGGGCAGCCCGTATGCCATCGGCGGCCCCGCCGGAGGGCACAAGACCGTCGAGCCGACGCTCGGCACCTTGAAGGATTTCGACTGGCTCGTCAAACAGGTAAAAGCCAAGGGCATGGAGATCGCGCTGGATTTCGCCATCAACTGCTCCCCCGACCATCCCTATGTGCGGGACCATCCCGACTGGTTCTACCAACGGCCCGACGGCACGATTAAATACGCGGAAAACCCGCCCAAGCGGTACGAGGACATCTACCCGCTCAACTTCCACTGCGAAGACTGGAAGGCTTTGTGGGAGGAGATGAAGAGCATCATCCTCTTCTGGGCGGCGAAGGGCGTGCGGATCTTCCGTGTGGACAATCCGCACACCAAACCGGTGGCGTTCTGGG
Organism: uncultured Verrucomicrobiota bacterium; assembly: GCA_937859745.1. Classification (GTDB taxonomy): domain Bacteria; phylum Verrucomicrobiota; class Verrucomicrobiia; order Chthoniobacterales; family SZAS-18; genus CAHJWO01. The sequence goes on from CALMAQ010000370.1 coordinate 23,650, forward strand.
GTTGGTTGATCGAGGGAGTCCAAGCCAAGTTCCCGGACACCGTGTTCCTGTCCGAAGCGTTCACCAAGCCCAAGATGATGAAGGCGCTGGCCAAAGCGGGCTTCACGCAGAGCTACTCGTACTTCACCTGGCGCAACGCCAAGGCGGAACTCACCGAGTATTTTACGGAACTCACGCAGACGGAGATGAAGAACTATTACCGTGCCAACCTGTTCCCGAACACCCCCGACATCCTGCCCTTTTTCCTCCAGCACGGCGGACGCCCGGCGTTCCTGATCCGCGCGACGCTCGCGGCGACTCTTTCGAGCGTCTATGGTATTTACAGCGGATTCGAGTTGTGTGAAAACGCCGCCCTCCCAGGCAGGGAGGAATATGACGACAGTGAGAAGTACCAGTTCAAGGGCCGCGACTGGAACGCGCCCGGCAACATCAAGGAGCATCTCACCAAACTGAACGCGATCCGCAAGCAAAACCGCGCGTTACACCAGTACGACAACCTGCGCTTCCTGCCGTCGGACAACGAGCAGATCCTCTTCTACATGAAAGCTACCCCGGCGTTGGACAACATCGTCCTCGTCGCGGTGAGCCTGGACCCTTACAATGCTCAGAGCGGCTACGTCGAGGTGCCCTTCGATGAGTTCGGCTACTCGGAGCGGGACGACGGCTACACCGTCCGGGACTTACTGACCGGTGAGCGATTCGACTGGCACGGCCGCCGCAACTACGTGGCGCTCGATCCTCATGCGCGGCCCGCGCACGTCCTACGGTTCGAACGATGAGCGGAAACTTTCAGGCCGGCGCGGTGTTCGAATTTAGAGGATCTCTTGCGCGGGGTTGAGTGCGCCGCAGGCTTGGCTGGTCCCATCCTTGCATCAACCCCGGCCCTCCGATGAACTTGCGTCTCCTCCTCCGATCCGTCCAGCAGTTGCCCCGGGGCTTGCTGCTGGGTTTCTCGCTCGCGATCAGTCTCCTCGTCGCGCTGGGCGAACTTTCGTACCAGAACATTGAGCATCAGGCGGAAGCCGCCAGTTGGGTCGAGCACGCGCATCAGGTGACCGAAAAGCTCGGGGACATCTTCACTGTCATGCAGGATGCGGACAACGCCGTGCGCTCCTTTGTCCTCACCGGCCTAGAGCCGGCTTTGCAACCCTTTTCCAGCGCGCAGCAAAGTCTGCCGGGTCGGCTGGAGGCCATGCGCGAGATGGTGCGCGACAACCCGGTTCAACTGATGAACCTCAAGGCGCTCACAGTCGATATCGACCAGCGCATGGCGCAGGCCCGCGACCGCGTCCAGCAGCGGCGCGAACTCGGGACCGGCGCGCTGGACGCCAGGTACATCACCCCTGTGGCGTTGCGCCTGATGGAAAACGTCCGCAACGATGTCGCCACCATGACGGGGGCGGAAGGCCAGCTTCTTTCCAAACGGCTGCGCCAGCTCAAGGTCACGCGCGACCGCAGCCTAGTGCTCCAGACGCTCGGGGGAATCGTCAGCCTGGCGTTGTTGTTCGCTGTGTTCGCCGGGTTGGTGCAGCAGATCCTGCGTGCCCAGCGCGCGGAGCAGGAGGCCCGGCGCAGCAACACCCAGCTCGAGGATGCGAACAACGAGATGCGGGCGTTCTCGTACTCCGTCGCGCACGACCTGCGTGCCCCTCTCCGCGCTATCGACGGCTTCGCGCGCGTGATCGTTGAGGACCACGAAAAGGAACTGCCCGAGGCGGGGCGGCGCGCCCTGGGCCGGATCACCCACAACGTGGCGACCATGGCGCAGATCATTGACGACCTGCTGAGCCTCTCCAAAATCAGCTACCAGCCCCTGCACGTCGGCAAGGTCGAGATGAACGAGCTGGTACGCACGGTTTACCACGAACTGGCCGAGGCGCAGGGTGGCCGGGTGGTGGAATGCGCTTTGGGCGACCTGCCGCCTGCCTCAGGCGACTCAAACCTGTTGCGCGAGGTGTGGGTGAACCTGATCGGCAACGCTCTCAAGTTCACGCGTGAGCGCGAACACGCTTCCATCGAGATCGGCGGCAACGTGGCCGGGCCGGAGTTCGCCACGTACTTCATCCGCGACAACGGGGCAGGGTTCGACATGCAGTACGCCAACAAGCTCTTCGGGGCTTTTCAGCGGCTGCACCGGCCTACCGAGTTCGAGGGCACGGGCATCGGCCTCGCCCTGGTGCAGCGAATTATCCACCGGCACGGCGGCACGATTTGGGCCGAGGGGCAGGAGAACGCGGGCGCGCGTTTCGCCTTCACGCTGCCTGAGTGGAACCCGCAGTGATCGGGCGCTCGGGCTACGCTCCGCCGGGCAGCGGCAAGCCGGATGGCCGCACGAGGGGGCCGGGCCGGCAGATGCGGTCCACGCACTTGCGCCAGCTTTCCTGCCCGCGCAGGATGTCGATCTCCACGCGCAGCAGGTAGACCGGCACTTCCAGCGCGAGCCGCTTGGGGAAGCGGACGGCGTCCTTCTCGGTGGTCACGATCATCGCCACGCCCCGGCGGCGACAGCGCGCGGCGAAGGCGCGGATTTCCTGTTCGCTGAAGCGGTGGTGGTCGATAAACCGCCGGGAAAGCTCGACGTGAGCCCCGAGCTTTTGCAGGGCGGACTCGAAGCTTTCCGGTGCCGCGATGGCGCTGAACGCCCCCACATAGGTGCCTCGCAACGCGTCCAGCGGCACCCACTTGCCGGTGAACACCTCCTGCAAATGACGCGGCTGGTGCGTGCACTCGATGATCTCCGCCGTGCGGTTGTAGCGCCGGATGCGCTGGATCAATTCCGTGTTGTCTCCGCCATCGCTCTTGGTGACCCAGATGTAGCTGGCCCGGCGCAGGTTGCCCGGCGGCTCGCGCAGAGTGCCCCGGGGCAGGAGGTATTCGTTGCCGAAGGGTGACTGCTTGTCCACCAGGACGATGTCCAGGCGGTGCTGGAGGTGGAGGTATTGCAGGCCGTCGTCGAGGAGGATCGTGTCCGCGCCGAAATGCTCGATGGCATAGCGCCCGCTCTTGACCCGGTCCTTGTCCACGAGCACCACGACACCGTGCAAGTTGGTGGCCAGCATGAAAGGCTCGTCCCCGGCCTCGCGCGAGCCGAGCAGGACGTGCTCGCCGTTGCTGACGATGCGCGGGATGGACTCGTCGATGCGTCCCGTCAGGCGGCCGTGCAGGCGCTTGAGCAGCGGCGGGCGGCGGCTCTTGTAGCCGCGGCTGAGGATCGCTACGCGCCGCCCACCTTCCTGCAACGTGCGGGCCAGCAGTTCCACGACGGGGGTCTTGCCCGTACCGCCGACCGTGAGGTTGCCCACGCTGATGACCACGCAGCCCAGCGGATGGTTGCGTAGGAAACGTTTACGGTACAGCCAGAGGCGGAGTTGCACCACCCCGGCGAACAGCAGTGAGAGCACGAAGAGAAAGACCCGCAGCAACGCCGCGCGCTTCCCGTAGCGGCGCTCCAGGATTACGTCGATGGCAAATTGTTCCAGGCTTTCGACCCAACGGCGCATTGGATGACGATTCAGGTGGAACGGCGGGCCACCAGCCGCGCGCCGAAGTTGTCGGCGCGGGTGACGAGCGTGCGGACAGGTGTCTCACCCGCCGCGGCACGCATCGCGGCGGCGACCGGTTCAGGCTCCCGCAATGTCAGACACGCAATCGTGGACCCGGAGCCGCTCAGGAAGCCGCCCAGCGCGCCCGCCCGCACCGCCGCCGCGAGCACGCCGGGCAGGAACGGGATCAGAGGAAGACGGTGTGGTTGGTGGAAGGCCGTGTCGGCGAAAGCGCCACGCAGGGCATCGTACCGCCGCGCCGCGAAGGCCGCCGTGATCCGGCAGGCGCGGGCGCTGCTAGCCACGGCGTCGCGCCGGCTGATCTCCGGGGGCAGGAGGCGGCGGGCATCCCCGGTGCGGATCTCGAAACCGGGGATCAGCAATACGAAGCGCAGGTTGCTCGACACGGCGAAGCGCAACGCGGAAAAGCCCTCCTCCGTCCCCGCGACCGTGAACCCCCCGAACTGTGCCGGGGCCGCGTTGTCCGGGTGGCCCTCCAGTTCCGCGCAGACCTCGAAGACCCCCTGCCGCGACAACGGCGAACCCGCCAGTGCATTGAGCCCGCTGACGATCCCGAGGCGCACCGTCACGCTGCTGCCGAGACCGCGCGACACGGGCACCTCTCCCGCGATCTGGCAGCCGAAGGCGAACGGTTCGATCTTGGCGCGGGTGAAAAAGAGGGCCGCCGCTTCCACGGCCATGGCCGAACCCTCTATTCCCGGCCCCTCCGCGTCGGCCTGCCGGGTCACACGGATGCGGTTGTAGACGCCGAGGGCCACGCCGAGGCAATCGAACCCGGGTCCGAGGTTGGAAGTGGAACCCGGCACTTTGACGATGACGCTCTGCATGGTTTGGCCTGGGGACGGCGGCGTAGAAGGGCTCGTTCTTTTCTATCGGTGGAATCGCCGCCCTGCCAAGCGGCATTTTCTCCCGGGCGATCGCGGGACGATTGACCCACGGGACTTTTACATCCACGCTGCCCGATGCAACGACACGATGGCCGCGCCGAAGATGAACTTCGCCCCTTGATGTTCACGCCGGGCATTGCTCCTCATGCCGCCGGGTCGGTGCTGGTGGCAACCGGCGACACGCGCGTGATCTGCGCAGCCTCCATCGAAGACAACGTGCCGAGGTGGATGAAGGAACAGAGTGTCACGGGCGGGTGGCTGACGGCCGAATATTCGATGCTCCCTTATTCCACCCTGACCCGGAAGGCCCGCGATATCACGCGCGGCAAGCAGGATGGCCGTGGGGTGGAAATCCAACGGCTGATTGGCCGCGCCTTGCGTTCGGTGGTCGATCTCGGGGCGCTGGGCGCGCGAACCCTGTGCGTGGATTGCGACGTGCTCCAGGCCGACGGGGGCACCCGGACTGCCTCGATCACCGGTGCTTGCGTGGCCGTCGCGCTGGCGTGCCGTTCTCTGGTGGAAAAGGGTGACGTCGTGCGTTCGCCGCTGCAGCAACTGGTGGCGGCGGTCAGTGTTGGCATGGTCGGAGGGCGGCCGGTGCTCGACCTCGATTACGTCGAGGACAAGGATGCCGCCGTGGACTTCAACCTGGTGCTTACCGCCGACGCCCGGTTTGTCGAGGTGCAGGGGGCGGGCGAGGAAGCCACCTTCTCGCAGGACGAGTTCGATGCCCTAGTGGCGCTGGGGAAGAAGGGGGTCGCAGAACTCGTTCACTGCCAGCGGGCGCAACTGGAAAACTGACGGCATCGTTGGTGGATCCGGCCTGAAATTATATTTAGAATTGTTCTTGATAGACGCTGGGAG
>CALMAQ010000371.1 GCA_937859745.1 uncultured Verrucomicrobiota bacterium
CTACACCATTATCAACCAGCTCGCGGACGCAGGCAAAGGGGTGCTGGTTATTTCTTCCGAGATGCCGGAACTATTGGGCATCTGCGACCGAATTTACGTGATGAATGAAGGCAAGATCGTCGACGAAATGCCGGCTAGGGAAGCATCTCAGGAGAAGATCATGCGCGCCATTATCCGCAACAAGAGCAAATCACCATGATCACGACCATCGCCCCCCCCGCGTCCCAGCCTTCATCGCCGCCTCCTGCGGTGACTAAACCCGTTAGCTTCAGCACCAAGAGCAACATCCGCGAGTATGGATTGATGATCGCGTTGATCGTGATCATGGTGCTCTTCCAGGTTCTGACGGATGGCACTCTGTTCAGGCCGCTGAATCTCACCAATTTGGTGCTGCAAAACAGCTACATCGTGGTGATGGCGCTAGGAATGCTTCTGGTCATCGTGGCAGGCCACATCGACTTGTCGGTAGGATCAATCGCGGGATTCATCGGCGCGCTAGCGGCCGTGCTGATGGTAACTCACGGCATGAACTTCATTCTTGCCGCCATCTGTTGCCTCATTGCTGGTGGAATCATCGGTGCCGCCCAAGGATACTGGATTGCGTACTTGAAAATCCCATCGTTCATCGTGACTCTGGCTGGCATGCTTGTCTTTCGTGGAATGACCCTGGCTCTATTGGGCGGCGAATCCGTTGGGCCATTCCCCGCGAGATTCCAGTTGCTTAGTTCCGGGTTCATCCCGGAATTCTTGCGGTCTGGCTCTTTTCACATTCTGTCGATGCTCATCGGCGTCTGCGTTGCTGCTTCGATGTTCTACACCAGTTTGCGGCGGAGATTGTCCCGACAAAAAAACGGATACCAAGGTGGCCCGTTGGTGGTTTTCATCATCGAACAGGCCGTCGTAGCGGGGCTGGTTCTTTATCTTTCTTATCTCCTGTCCTCATACCGGGGACTTCCGAATGTTTTGATCGTAATGGGAGCTCTGATCGCATTCTTTAACTTTCTGACGGTCCGTACCACCATCGGACGCCGGATTTATGCTTTGGGTGGCAACGCCAAGGCGGCAAAACTCTCGGGCATCAACACCGAACGGCTCACCTTTTTCACTTTCATCACCATGGGCGCGCTGGCAGCGCTCGGTGGTTTGATCTTCGTGGCGCGTTTGAATACGGCTACGCCGAAGGGTGGAGTCGGTTTTGAGCTTGATGTGATCGCTGCCGTTTTCATCGGTGGAGCTTCTGCTTCCGGGGGAGTGGGAAAAGTTCTGGGTGCCGTAGTGGGAGCGTTCATCATGGGAGTGATGAACAATGGCATGTCCATCATGGGCGTTGGGATTGATTGGCAGCAAATCATCAAAGGATTAGTGCTCTTGGCTGCGGTCGTTTTCGATGTGTACAACAAAAACAAGGTGTGATTTTGAGCATTTCTCATAGGCCAGTCGCTATCTGCTTCCTTCTGGATGGTGTGAGATGGGCGCGTTGTTTACTCGTTTGTCCGTTGTGCATGTGTTCGTTTTTGATCCTCGGGGCTTGCAGTGGGGGAAAAAGCAGTGCTGACACCGAAAGCAGTGGTACCCCGGTCAACCCATTCACCAATCCTGGCGCGGCCAATGTTCCTGGTGAACGCTCGACGGGTGCGCAGCCCCAGAACAGATAAGCAATGTAATTCTGCCTGTCCGAATCTGGCAGGATCTCGATTCCTCAAGGTCATTAGAACTTATAGTCCGTAGACAAGGAGAGGGCCGTATTTGGTATCACGCGAGCATGAACATGGAGAGGGTTTTTGGCAAGGCGCGGTCGCTATGGGCGTTGACTTCGCTGGACCGGGTGGAGCTTGCCCGGTTGGAGGAGGGCCCTGGAGAAGCTCCTGGCCAGCGAACGGGCCCGGGCGGCGGCACGACGGCCTGCCACGCCAGCGGGCGTTGTGGCGCGGACGGGCCGGGCAAGCTGCCCACGACCAGGGCGCGGCTCTTGTTCCTCCTGTTCTGCTTCAAGTGCTACCCCTTACAGGAAGTGCTCGCCTTTCTCTTTGGCATGAGCCAGCCCCAAGCTTGCGAGTGGATCCAAGAAGCTCAACCCCGCTGGTCAACCGGGCGCTGGGCCGGGGGTTGCTCTTGCCCATCCGCCGGCCCGCCGACCCGGACCAGCTTTTGGAAGCCGTGCCCGCGCTGCGCCGGCTGGTCATCGACGGGGTGGAACGGCCCGTGCGCCGGCCCAAGGACCGGGAGGAGCAGAAGAAAAACTACCGCGGCAAGAAGAAAGCCCACCGTAAGGAGAATCGGCTCCTTTCCAGCGAGCAGTGGGTGGCGTACCTGGAACCCACTTCTCCGGGCAGCGTCCACGACAAGAAGCTGGCGGATGAAAGTGGCTTGGACTTTATCCGCCCGATGCGCTGGTGCTCAAGGACACGGGCTTCCAGGGCGACGAACCGCCAGTCTGCGCCCCGCTCCAGCCCGAGAAGAAACCACGCGGACGCGAATTCCATCCCATCCAGAACCGGCCAAATCATCAACAAAACGCACGTTGAACCCTCCGCGCAGGTAGGCGAACTCGGCTGCGTCCACCTTCTTGACACCGACTTGTACCAAGAGGTCTCGCACTTTCCCGGTGACCTCCGGCTCCCGATCCTCAATCGGGACGGTGAATGGCGCGAGCACCGGCTCGTAGAGCGCCACGACGCCGTAGACAATAGGGCCTGGATTGGTCTCGGCGCGGTTCAGGAACACCGCGACCGCCAACTCGTCCGCGCCCACCCGGCGCGCGAAATCACCGGTGAAGCCTTGCTAGGCACCGTTGTGGGTGAGGTAGACAGGTTGCGCCGCTTTTCAAGTGCATCGGGCTCGTCATGGCCTGCCGGCTTTTCTCGCTCACCAGCGCGTGCGCTCGCACGGCCTCCGCCCGTTTGGCGAAGTCCAGCACGCTGAAGTAGAGCGTGCCGTGCGGTTGAAGGTCGGGGAAACCTACTCCTGGTTGGCGATCTTGCCGTGAGCAGGCGGTAACCCGTCGGGCGCAGCGCAGCGCCCGCTGCAAGGTAGAGAGCGACCAGGTCGCGCTATTGGGTCTTACTTAGTTCCGTACGGACAAACTCGGCGGAATGCGTTGCTTGTTCGTCGAGATCTTTGCTGCCGAGCAAATCCCGGAAAACCGAGATGTCTCGTCCAACCTCGCCCCCAGGCACGAGGAAGGGCTCCATTACCACCGCACCTTTGTAGTTAATCTGACGCAACGCGCCAAAAACCTCCGGCCAAGGAATGCGGCTGTGGGCACTCGGCGGACGGCGGTTCGATTCACCCAAGTGGAAATGCCCCAGGTAGTCTCCCGTCTCCAGGATGCAGCCGCTCAGGTCATCTTCCTCAATGTTCATGTGGAAGGTGTCGAGCAGCACCTTGCAGTTGGGGCTACCCACCTGTTTGGCGAAGGCGACCCCTTCGGCTGCCGTGTTCATCATGAATTGTTCGAAGCGGTTGACCACTTCGACACAGAACAGTACGCCGCAATCCTCCGCGGTTTTGATGGCCTCGCGTACTCCTTCAACCGCGCGATCCGTGAGGATCTGTTTGTCTTCGCCCGGCAGCAACTTTCGCGGCCAGGAACTATAGTTGATCCCAGCCATGACGGTGCCACCCATTGAATGGATCGCCCGTGCCACTTCCTGCAAAAAGGCGATTCCCTTTTTACGGCTGGCAACGTCCTCAGAGACGAGGTCCATGTCGGCGGTCATACCGATGCTGTAGGTAAATGCCAGACCGGCTTTTTCGGCTGCATCCTTGAGTGCGGCGCGCTCCGAGTCTCTCATGCGGGTAACTTTAGGCGCATTGATCTCAAGCACATCAAAGCCGCAGCGTTTGGCTCGCGCGACGAATTGCAGGGGATCGGCACTCCAGGTCTGGGTCCAGTATCCAAAATGGATTCCAACGGGGTTCATGGGGAGGTTTGTGGGGGCTGCGGTTTGTTGGGGCGAATGGATTGCCGCCTGCGCATCACTGCGGGGGACAACTGGAAAATATCAACGCAGAGGCACCCCGGCACAATCCGCTGCCTACAGTGACCATCTAGCCGGTGGTGATGATGAGCGCTCCATGTCCATGATCGCTCTCGACCAATGCTCGACATCCTTTGACCATCTGCATTATAACCTCTTTCCCCTCATGAGTGCACTCCCTATCTTTTCTCTGGATGGCCGCGTGGCCATTGTCACCGGCGGAAGCCGAGGAATCGGTTTTGAAATTGCGCGTGCCATGCGCGAAAGCGGCGCGGAAGTTGTCATCGCCGATCGCCTCCGTGACGAGGGGGAAGCTTCATCCGCTGAGTTGGGCGCGCGCTTCATGGAAGTGGACGTGACGAGTTCCGGTTCCGTGCGCGATTTGGTCGAACAAGTCACAGCGGCGCACGGCCGCATCGACATCCTGGCCACCATCGCTGGGATCGCCCACAACATGCCCGCTGAGGAGACGACCGACGAGGATTGGCGGCGCGTCATGTCGGTGAACCTCGACGGCTTATTCTTCTGCTGTCGAGAGGTAGGCCGTGTCATGCTTGCCCAAGGCAAAGGTGTGATCGTCAACATGGCTTCGATGTCCGGGATCATCGCCAACCACCCTCAGCCCCAAGCAGCCTATAATGCCTCCAAGGCAGGTGTTATCCTGCTGACCAAGTCTTTGGCGGGCGAGTGGGCGGGGCGGGGGGTTCGAGTCAACGCGATTTCTCCGGGCTACGTCGGCACTCCCATGACCAAACTCGGTCTCGACACGCCGGAATGGAAGCGAGTCTGGCTCCAGGAAACGCCGCTGGGGCGTCTGGCCGAGCCCTCTGAAATCGCGCCCCTTGCGGTATTCCTGGCCTCGGATGCCAGCAGCTACATGACTGGAGCGTCGGTGGTGATCGACGGTGGCTACACCGCTTGGTGACAAAAACGAAAAGAAGCTTTCTTTGATGGAGGAAGAATCGCTGCAGCATCCTTCTATCTTCCCCTTGCGCACGGTATCTAATTCCTAGCGAAACCAGCCGACCGGTGGTTGCCGCAAAATTCTGGTGTCCAAGAAGAGCTTCTGCCGTACCGAATGCAACCTCCTCACGCGTTGTTGCCAGTCCTCCCCAGTTCATTCCTGCGGCGGGGTTCTGTGCTTGGTGCTACCTTCTAGGAACGCATGACACTCTCTCGATCTCTCGTTTTCCTGCTCTGCGTGCCATGCCTAGGATTGCTCGGAGCGTGCGCGAGCATCAAGAGCGATCCCGTGCAAAGCAGCGGCACGCCCGTCAACCCTTGGGCCGATCCTGCCGGTGCTGACCTGCCCGGCTCTTCCCTCACTGGAGCGCAGCCGCAGAACCGCTGAGTGGGCCCACCGATCGAACGTGGGAACCTGCCTGCCGACACCACGCGCTTGGGGGCGGTGCGGCTCTGGCGCGAGCGTTGGAAGATCGAGCAGGGTTACCAGCAGATGAAGGAGGAACTGGGCCTGGACCACTTCGAGGGTCGCTCCTAGCGGGGGCTTCCACCATCATGCCGTCCTGGTGATGCTCGCCTCCGGCTTTCTCTGGCGCGAACAACACCGCGCCAAGACCAGGGATACCTCGAAAAAAAGCCGCCGACCCACCGGGTATAATCACGCTGCCCTCCATTCGCCGCGCTCTGAAACAACTCCTCGCTCCCATCGCCAGACCCAACGGCCCTTTACTGTCAGCAACTCCTTCTTTCCGAACAACTAACGGAGTAGTGTTAAGGATGAGACTTTTTTCGTTTTCTGACGTGACCCCGTTTTCAGGCTACCACAACATAACCAGCGCGGGCTTTTGGAATCCGTGTTTTGCCCGGTTGTCTTCGCCCGGGCTCCAGGTGACTTTCCTGGACCATCATTCCCCCTTATGAGCAATGAATTCTATGCGTTTGGCGAGATCTTGTGGGATTGCCTACCCTCCGGCCGCCATGTGGGTGGTGCCCCGTTCAACGTCGCATCCCACCTCGCTCAGTTGGGCATGTCCGCTTGCTTGATCTCAGCGGTGGGCCAGGATACCCTCGGCGATGAAATCCTGGAGGTCGCGCACGGCAAGAATGTCGATACCCGGTTCATCAGTCGAGTGAGGATAGGGCTGCCAACGGGCACCGTAGTCGCACGGGTAGACGCATCTGGCAACGCAACCTACGAACTGGTTCAACCAGTGGCCTGGGACGAGATCCGGGTGCCCGCGACTGCCTTGGCGGCGGTGGAGGCATCCCACGCGTTTCTCTTCGGCTCGCTGGCCGGGCGGTCCCCCTACAACCTGGAGCAGTTGGGTCGCCTTCTGGCGCTCAAGGGACCAACCAAGTTCTTTGACGTCAATCTGCGACCGCCCTTCTCCGAGCCGTCTCTGATCGTCGAACTCGCGTTGCGCGCGGACGTGCTCAAGCTCAACCACAGCGAGGTCGGCCAACTGGCCATGTTCCTGCGGACTGGCGAAGCGACTCTTAACTCGCCGACAACCCTCGAAGAGGTAGCAGCAGCCTGTGCCCTGCTCGCGCAGGCGACGGCGACCTCCCGCATCTGTGTCACGATGGGCGCAAGCGGCGCGGCCCTGTGGACGGAGGGCCGAGTCTTACACGCCACGGCCCCTACAGTCGAGGTCCGCGATACCGTGGGAGCAGGGGATGCGTTCATGGCAGGATTGATGGTCGGCCTGACCCATGGTGCCGATCCTCAGGTCGTGCTGAACTCTGCCTGCCAGTTGGGCGCGTATGTTGCTTCTCACCATGGCGCCACACCCGTTTTTCCGTTGGAAAAGACCCGAAAATGGATTTCATTCCTCAAGACGAGGAAAATTTTGGGGGACGCTGCCCCGAAGCCAGAAGTGGCTTGATTCGCTAAGAACCAAGGGAAGAAATGAAGAACTGGGCGGAAGAGTCAACCACCATGGCCAAACCGCTGATTGACGACCGACTCTGGGAGCTGGTCGAACCCATCTTGCCATCGCCCAGGCCGCGCCATTTCCGCTATCCCGGCCGCAGGCCGCTCTCCAACCGTGCCGTGCTCAACGGCATCGTCTTCGTGCTCAAGACGGGCATCCGCTGGATCGACCTGCCCGCGGAGCTTGGCTGGGGTTGCGGCAAGCTCTGCCGCGAGCGGCTGCGGGACTGGCACGAGGCCGGGGTCTGGGTGGCTTTGCACGCCGTGCTCCTGGCCGAGTTGAACCACGCGGATCAGATCGACTGGAACCGCGCCGCCATCGGCTCCTCCAAAGTGCGGGCGCTCAACGGTGGGGACAAAACAGGCAAAAACCCCACCGACCGCGGCAAAAAGGGCAGCAAGCACCATGTGATCACCGACGCCAAGGGCACCCCTCTGGCCGCCCTGGTCACCGGGGCCAACCAAAACGATGTCACCCAGGCCCTGCCCCTGGTCGATGCCATCCCGCCGATGGGCGGCAAGCCGCACAGAAAGATCGACTCGCCATCGGTGCTCACGTACGGCTCCAGGACGGCGAACTTCTCCGGCGTGATTCGCCTCGAAGTGCCGGCAGGAAAGTCCGCGAGCACCAGACAGCACGCAGGGTCCATCAGGTGGCGGATCTCTTCTTTATCCACCGGACGCGTGTAAATCAGCCGCCGGCCATCCACGGAGATCGTGAAGCGGGTCTCGCTGTTGGCGCTTTGGCCGTCCGTCAGTTGCGCGACGGGACGTGTCCAGGCCAACTGACCCGTGACCGGATCGAGCTGGGCGGTCGTCCGGCAATTTTGTGCCAGGACCGCGCCGTCGTGCAGATTCCATCCGCTGGGCGGTTGTTCGAGCGAAGAACGAGCCGACAAAGCAGAACAGTCCAAAGAGATAGGTCAATCTGGCCACGTAAAGTCTCCTGGTTGGTCTCTTCATTTCACGCCTGACCCCGGCGCAAGTCGGCGTGAACCGTGCCATTGGCGGTTACGTTCTTGCCCTCGGAGGACGATCCGATTCATCAGAGTGCCTGGAGATAATCGGTCAAATGGTCAAGGATCGCGCCCTGCTCGTTCTCCCGCCACTGCAAACGCAGATGCCATTCCTGCTCGTCGTCCAACGAGACGAAGAACGACATGCCGTCCTCGTACGGCACGAACGAGTAACCGCAAAAACGCCACTCCTCGCCGACAGGGTGCCGATGGCCGTCGTGGTCCACGAACTCCCTTACAGTGCGGTAGCGCCGGCCCGCCGTGAGGAACTGGTATTTCGAGCCACCGTTCGCTGATTGACGGCCGCTCCGGAATCCGGCGGGATGAGGACCATGCATGGAGGAGCGATCTGGCGGACACCATACCGCGCTAATCTTCCCAGTGAAATAGGGCGTCGAACTGCCGGAAGGGCAGATCGGTGAGGATCGTCGGCACCTGGATGGTCTCCGGCAGTGGTGTCGCGAGGTCTTGCCGGCGCAGACGTTGGAGGCCTGCCGCCGTGAGCAGGGCTGTCACGGGGGCAACGAACGGCAGGACCGCCGGGTAGGTGATATCGTCCACCGTGCTGAAGTTGGGCAACCCGGCGCTGCCGCTGCCATCGGAGGACCACCGCTTCTCGTCCTGTCCCAGCACGAAGCAGCGCGACAGGCGGCTCAGGAGCACGACCAACCCCACGTGGCCCTCCTCGCGTCCGGGCAGACGTGCGCGGTCGTCCGCCGGGTAGAACCAGGCTTCGATGAAGGAAGCGTAGCCGCTGCCGTAATGGTTCCATTCCACGCGCGAACGCAGGCTCTGTTTCCGCTCGATCTGCCGGACCAACCCCTCGTAAAAACGACGGATGGCCTCATCGTCCGCCGGGTCGAAGGGCAGCGGTTCCCTGATGGGCTGGCCTTGAACCAGTCGCTCGACTTCTACGGCGTTAAAGAACGGCTTGGCCGGTGGCTCGCACCACCGTTGACGAAGCGCGTTCAATAGATTAGCCAGCTCCTTTGGCTTGAGACCGTAGGTATCAGGCAGCGCCGCCTCGTAGCCGCTCACGGCCTGCGAAAGCTTCCGCGCACGGCCGGTTTTGGGATGACCGGGCACGAAGTTCCAAGCCACCATACGGAAGGCATTGATGGCGATCACGCCGAAGCCCTCCACGTCTACCCAGCGCACGGCCTGCGCTCGGAACAGGCTGCAATAGGTAAATCCTTCCTCGTTCAAAAGCAGGTAGGCCGCTCGCGGATGGAGCTGCAAGACGAAGACCGGCACGCCCAGCCCAAACAAACCACCGATGAGATAGCCCAGCCACTCGCCGTCGCGTCCCATGAACACGCCGAGAGCGATAAACCCGAGGCAGGTAAGCAGCAGCAGCACGGTGCGGACGCGGCTAGGATGCAAGGTGAGCGGAAGCGAGGCAAGTGGCGCGGTCATCACGGCAGGGGCTGACAAAGCGGTCAGAAATCGTATTTCGGCTCAGGGGCACGGAATATCCACTTCTTCTCGTCAAAGTGGTAGCGAGTGCCGCATTGCAGGCAGATGGCGTCCACCTCACGCACCAAACGGAACCGGCAGCCGGGGTGCTCGCGGTGCAGTTTCTCGACGTACTCCGCCCAGGCCGCGTCGGCGCGGGCAAGCGCCTCTAGTCCGAGTACCTGTCCGCAGCCGACGCAGACGAACCGCTCCACGGAAGCACGCCGCCGACGTAGATCCCTTGCGTGCAGCACCAGCGCGACGGGAAGAAGCACCGGCAGCAGCACGACCAAAAGGATGAGGCCAAGGAAGATGAGCGGGCCTCCCAGCGCCGGGTGGCGGCGCAGAAAACGATCCAGCTTTCTACCGCCCCGGCGTCGTTTTCGGCTGGTGATGGTCGCAGGATTTTGGGGGAATTCGCTCATTCGAGTTTCGGAGGGTGGATGGGGCGCTGGATCGATAGCGGCAGAGACGACAGGTCGATCTCCGGCACCGGCGTGGGATGATCCTCCCTTTCATAGTCCATGAGGCGCAGGAAACGGACGCGCCAACTGCGGCCGTCGAAACTCGCTTCCCACAACGATTCGCCGCCTGGCTCGAAGGGCACCCATTCGTCACGGTGCGTGATGATCAGCTTGCCGGCCGATTGACGGATGCCGAGCACGAACTCCGGCGGCCAGTTTGGAAAGCCGGGATGGCGCAGGCGGGAGCGGAGCGTCCGGTGCCACGGCAACGTTTGCCAATGCCGCCCGCCGTCGGTGGTATGCAGCAACCGCGCGAGATACCATTCGCCGTTCGGACCGCGCGGCGTTCTCTCTTCCGAACCAGCCACGTGAGCTTCCTGTTCGGAGAGCACGAGCAGTGCCGTGTAGCGCACCGAGGTGGATGGCGGCAACTTCATGGCTCAGGTCTCGTTGCGAATTGGGATCACATGGGCGGTCGCATTGACGCGGAGAGGAATCTGCTTACAAAGACACCATGCGGCCAACTCACGATGCACCGCAATCCAATCCTCCTTCGCCCATCCCGGCGCAACGGCGGGCCGTCGCTCAGCCGTGGGCAGGTAAACCGTGGTAACGCCCATGGGCATCTCCAGGACGAAAGATCCGCGCGAGCACGAGCAGACGAGTTCCTCCTTCCAGCGGGGTTGAAAAGTAAACACGCCAGAGCGCTGGGTTCTGTCCGTAGGGTAGCCTGCTGACCCCGGAGAAATTGCGCGGGGACGCAGTGCTCGGAACACCACAACAAAGCAGACCACGCCCGCCAAGGCACCTGCCTTCGTCGCACGCCATGGGATCGCACGTTGCACTGCATGGTGCCACTCCGCGCTGCCATCGTCCGGGCCGTGGCCCTCTTCATCGCTGACATCAACGGCCACGTACCCGGCACCATAAAGGGCACGAAGGATGAAACAGGTCGCCAGGGCAACCATCCAGGCTGTCACCACCGTCATCCAATCCATGGTCAAGCACCCTCACAGTGCGTAAGTCCTGGCGAGGTTAGCGGCGATACGCCAGTTGAAGTTTACTTGACCGGTGTTTCTGATGAAGAGTGGGCGTTTGTAGCCCTGTATTGTCGGTAGAGCATCGCACATAGGATCAGGCTGCCTAACGTCAACGTCGCCGCAAAGAGGAAGACAGGTGGGTACCCCATGGTACCCACGATCCATCCTGCCACCGGACCGGAAATTCCTAGCGAGAGGTCCACGAACGCCGTGTAGAGACTCAAAGCCACCCCCCGGCTATGCGCGGCCACTTGGCGCACGGCTTCCACGCCCATCGCAGGGAACACCAAGGAGAAGCCCATCCCCGTTAGCGCCGCTCCTAACAAGGCTAGGGCGGGAGTCGTCGCTGCCCACAGCAGGAGCAAGCCCGCGATTTGAAAGCTTAGGGATAGCAAGGTTACCCGATACCCACCCCACCGATCGATCGAGCGGGAGAACAACAACCGCACTATCACGAAAGCCAAGCCGAAGACACTCAAAGCCAGTCCGGCGTTCGCCCAGTGTCGATTCGCATAGTAGAGCGAGATGAACGAGGCCAGAACACCAAACCCAACGCCTGAAAGCGCCAGACTCAAACCGTAGGGTAGTACCCGAACGAACACCCGATGCCAGCCCGTCTTCTCCTCGGCGGCAACCGTGACCGGGGCCGTACGCAGCACTAGGCTGCGCCCGAACGCCGCACCCGCCACCACTACGCTGACAAGGCCGACCGAGGGCATCCCCCAATGGCTCTCCAGCCACACTCCACAGGGTGCGCCGGCCGCTAGCGCGCCGTAGGAGGCGACCCCGTTCCAAGAGATCACCTGAGCCGTGTGTTGCAATCCCACGCGTCCCATGCCCCAGAGCGTTGCCCCCGTAGCTACTCCGCTTTCTCCTACGCCCAGGATCAAGCGGCAAACCACCAACAGAGCCAAGCTACCCACTCGCCCTTCGTGCAGGAGCATGGTGGCAAAGAAAAGCAAGCCGCACAAGGCGCAGACTAGCAGGGCCACAGCCGTCGTGCGTTTGCCGCCGACCACGTCGCAGAGGTGTCCGACCACCGGACGGCTTAGCAGCGTGGTGATGTACTGTGCGCTGACTACCAAGCCTGCCACGACGGGGCTGAAGCCCAAGTGCCAGTGAACGAACACCGGCACCACGGCGAGCTGCAAGCCGATGATGAAGTAGCAAGCGAAGGTCAGACTGGCCGTGGCGATGATGCGGCGTGTCGGTGGAGGTTCAGGGGAAGGAAGGCCGTTGGATAGATTGCTAGCAGGAGTTGGGAACATGCGCCGGAATGTACACTCGCCTTTGTCGAGTGATTGCTTGCTTTGCCGCTAGCGGCTTCCCGGCACTGCCGACTGCCCCGCCGTCGCTAGAGAACGGTGAACCGCCTTCGAAGTTGTACTATCGCTCACATGGTCTTAAGCATCCCGCCATCAACATAGTAAGTAGATCCTACGCAGTAGCTAGCGCATTCGGAGCAAAGAAACACGAAGAAATTCGCCAACTCCTCGGGCGTGCCAAAACGCTTGATAGGAGCGTGTTCACGGGCCACCGAGGCTAGGTAGCCTTCCCAATCGCCTCCCGTTTCTGCCGTGAGCTTGCGGGCGGTGTTCTTCCAGTCGGGCGTGAGGATTAGACCGGGGTTGACGGTATTGACGCGGATGTTGTCCTTGACTACCTCGGTTGAAAGCGTCTTGGAGAACATCATCAAGGCCGCTTTGGTGGTGTTGTAGATGGGTTCATACCACAAAGGTTGCGCCGCGCAGATGGACGCGTTGTGCAAGATGACCCCGCCGCCCCGTTGGCGCATGGAAGGAACCAAGCCTCGTGCCATCCTGACTGCTGCCATGACGTGCAGATCCCAATAATACTGCCACTTGTCGTCGGGCGCTTCCATGATGGTCTCGTTGCTCCCGGTGCCTGCGTTGTTGATCAGGATGTCGGCGCCACCGAACTCGGCGAGGGTGGCAGCGATGATCTGCTCGACCTCCGCTGCCTTGGCCACGTCTGCCGCCACGCCGATGGTTCTGACTCCCTGCTGCTGTGCGATGCGTTGTGCCTCGGCACGCACACGGTCTGCCCCCCGCGCCGCGAGAACAAGGTGTACCCCTTCTGCCGCCAGGGCTTCGGCGACGGCCAGGCCGATGCCCACGCTTCCGCCGGTAATCACGGCCACTTTGTTTTTCAGTTTGAGATCCATATCTTTGGGGTTGTATTTCTAAGATCGCTGACAGGTTTTCACGTTTGCGGCTTGGCTCTGGTGACCTCTCGTTGGTTTGTTTCTCATAGCGATGGCAAAGCCATGAAGCCGCGGAGGGAGCGTCGTCCGGTAGTAAAGCAAACGCGTTGGCCAGAGTTGGCACCACCGGATCGGTTTCAGCTCACTCGTTGTCCGGCAGTTTACCGTCATACCCACCTTTTATGGAAGCCCACGAATACGACAAAAAATTTCGGCCTCGACGGCAAAACAGCTTTGATCACCGGCGCGGGCGCTGGGATCGGCCAAGCAATCGCCAAACTGTTTTACGCCAAGGGGCCAACCTCGTGCTGGTCGACCTTGATCCAGAAACCGAGCAGATCGGCTATGCCCTCGGCTCCGATGCGGCGCGGTTCTCTGTCCGCGTCGGCGATGTCACCCAGAGCAGCCATCGCGAACGAACGGTCGCGTCTAGTCTGGAGGGATTTGGGTCGGTTGATATCCTGATCAACAACGCCGGACTCTCCCGTCTGGCCCCTGCGCTCGAACTGACCGGGAGCCAATGGGACGCGACCTTGGACCTGAACCTGCGCGCGGTATTTTTCCTGTCGCAGCGGATCGGCGCGGAGATGATCAAGCGCGGCGGCGGCAGAATCGTCAATCTTGCCTCGCAAGCCGGAGTCGTGGCCGGATCAGCATGTGGCTTACGGTGCGAGCAAGCCTGCGTTGATCAGCATGATCCTAAGGGCTAACCGCACGATAGCTTCTATTTGCAAAGCCTCTCGGCTGCGTCGAATCATTGAAGCAAGCTCCCCCCCCTCTAATTCTAACTTCCTCCCATGCAAGCTCTCGTCCTTGAAGAAAAACACAGGCTCTCGTTGCGTGACATTCCGCTGGCCGAACCTGCGGTTGGATCGCACGACGTACGCATCGCGCTGCGTACGGTCGGCATCTGCGGCAGTGACGTGCATTACTACACACACGGCGGCATCGGGCCCTACGTGGTGCGTGAACCCATGATCTTGGGCCACGAGGCGGCGGGCGTGATCACGGAAGTAGGCGTGGAGGTCATCAACCTCAAGGTCGGTGACCGCGTGTGCATGGAGCCGGGAGTGCCCAGCCCGCAGAGCCGAGCGACCCAGCAAGGAATGTACAACCTGGACCCAGCCGTGCAGTTCTGGGCCACGCCACCTGTGCACGGCTGTTTGCGCCCGAGCGTGGTGCATCCGGCCGCATTCACCTTCAAGATGCCCGACAACGTGTCCTTCGCGGAGGGAGCAATGGTCGAGCCATTGGCCGTGGGCATCCACGCCGTCAACAAAGCACGGGTGCGCCCGGGCGATGTGGCCGTGGTCACTGGTGCCGGACCTATCGGCATGGTGACGGCCCTGGCGGCCGTGGCCGGAGGCTGCAGCCGAGTGTTTGTCAGCGACGTGCAAGCTCCCAAGCTCGAACTGGCGGGCCGTTATGCGGGGATCACGCCGGTGAACGTGCGGGAACAAGACTTGGCGAAGGTTGTGCTGGAGGCGACCGGTGGTTGGGGAGCCGAGGTCGTCTTTGAAGCCAGCGGCAGTCCACGGGTGTTGAAGGAAATTTTTGCTCCACTATGTCCGGGTGGCTGCGTGGTGCTGGTGGGCATGCCGGTGGAACCGGTGGCCTTCGACATTGTGGCGGCACAGGCAAAAGAAGCTCGCATCGAGACGGTCTTTCGCTACGCCCACGTCTTTCCTCGGGCGTTGGCCCTGATGAGCGCCGGGAAGATCGACGTGAAACCCTTGATCACGGACCGATATGCCTTCGCGGACTCGGTGGCAGCGTTTGACTACGCCACGAATATGGCCCCCACCAGCGTGAAGGTACAGATCGAACTGCCCGAGCAATAAACACGCAGCCGGGCGATGCAGTGGCACAGCTCGGCAGTTCTTGTACTAGGGTGTGTTCATCATACGGTGGTGGTTGTTAGACAAGTGACAGCAAAGGATTTTTCGGCGATGGATCGGCA
>CALMAQ010000372.1 GCA_937859745.1 uncultured Verrucomicrobiota bacterium
GAGCCCTTCCCCCGCTGCCGTCCGCTACCAGCGCGGCGTCTACCTGCCCACGCACGACCTCTGGCTCGACCCCTGGGACAACCAGCCCTTCGCGTTCGTTTCCCACGCGCACAGCGACCACATCGGCCTGCACCGGGAGGTCATCCTTTCCAGCGTGACCTCGCGGCTGATGTACGCCCGGCTGCCCGACCGGCGGCGGCAGGAACACCGGCTCGAATTCGGGCAGGCGGCCATGGACATCCGCCCGGGCCTGCGCGTGACGCTCTACCCGGCCGGACACATCGCCGGGTCCGCCCAATCGTTCATCGAAAGCGAGGACGGCCGCGAGGGCAGCCTCCTTTACACGGGCGACTTCAAGCTGCGCGCGGGCCTCTCCGCCGAGGCGACCGGCTGGACGCAGGCCGACACGCTCATCATGGAGACGACCTTCGGCCTGCCGCGCTTCGCCTTCCCGCCCACGGAGGAGGTGCTCGCGCAGGTGGTCAAGTTCTGCCAGGAGGCCATCGAGGAGGACGTGGTGCCGGTGCTCTTCGGCTACTCGCTGGGCAAGAGCCAGGAAATCCTCATGGCGCTGGACCGCGCCGGGCTGCCCGCGATGCTCCACGGGGCCGTCTACAAGATGACGGAAGTATACCGCGAGTTGCAGCCGGACTTCCCGCACTTCGAGCGGTACGACGCCGGGGCTCTGGCGGGCAAGGTGCTCATCTGCCCGCCGAGCGCCAACCAGTCGCGGATGCTCCAGAAGATCAAGGCTCGCCGGACGGCGATGCTGACGGGCTGGGCGCTGACCCCGGGGGCCGTCCACCGCTACCAGACGGACGCCTGCTTCCCCCTGAGCGACCATGCCGATTACCCGGACCTGTTGCGCTACGTCGAATTGGTCCGGCCGCGCCGGGTGCTGACGCTCCACGGGTACGCGGCGGCGTTCGCGCGGGACCTGCGGGCGCGCGGGGTGGAGGCCTGGGCGTTGAGCGAGGAAAACCAGATGGAGCTGACCTTTGCCCTCGGCGGGGTCGGCGACGGGGAGGGATCGGCGGTCCCGGCGGGTTCCGCCACAACGGGAACAACGGAAACGTCCGAAACATCTATTGAGACAAAAAGCGAGTTTTCCGCGTTTTCCCGCGTGGGCGACCGGATCGCCGCGACGACCGGCAAACTCAAGAAGATCGAAATGCTCAGCGAATACTTCCGCACGTTGGACGACGACGCCCTGCCGGTCGCCGCGCTCTACCTGGCGGGCCGGGCGTTCGCGCAGAGCGACCCGCGCGTGCTCAACGTGGGTGGGGCGGTCATCAAGCGCGCGCTCCGGGCGGTCAGCGGCCGGGGCGAGGCCGAATTGCGCGCGCTCCGCACGAGCCTGGCGGACCTCTCGGAGGTGGCGGGCGAGGTCCTGCCCGGGCGCACCCGGCCGGAGCCGTTTTCCCTCGTGGAGAGCCAGCAATTTTTTGCCACCCTGGAGCAGACGCGCGGCCCACTGGCCAAGGGCGAACGGCTCCAGGAAACGCTCGCCCGGCTGGAACCCCTGGAGGCGCAGTACGTCATCAAGATCCTCACGGGCGAATTACGGATCGGTCTCAAGGAAGGGCTCTTGGAGGAGGCGCTGGCCGCCGCGTTCGGCCAGCCCGCCGACGACATCCGCGAGGCCAACATGCTCCTGGGCGACCTGGGCCGCGTGGCCCGGCTGGCGCGGTCGGGTGAACTCAAGACGGCGGAACTGACTCTCTTCCAGCCCATTAAGAGCATGCTCGCCAGCCCCGAGCCCACGGCGGAAGCCATCTGGAAGCGGCACGAGGAACTCCACGCCGCCCCGCCCGGCGAACCCAGCGCGACCGAGGACGCCCGCCAGACGCCGCTGGCCAGCCCGGCCAGGGCCCCGCAGGCCACGGCCACGGCGGAACGGGTCGTCTGGGTGGAGGACAAGTTCGACGGGGTGCGCGCCCAGCTCCACCGCTCCGTGGAGGCCGACGGCACCGTGCGCGTGGAGGTGTACTCGCGCGACCTGCGGCGGGTCACGGGCCAGTTCGAGGAGATCGCCAAGATCGCCGCCAGCGGCTTGCGGGACAGCGTCATCTTCGACGGCGAGATCGTCGCCTACGAGAAGGGCAAACGGCTCTCGTTCTTCGATTTGCAGAAGCGCCTGGGCCGCCGAGCGCCGGACTTGTTCATGAAGGAATCCGTGCCGATCATCCTGCTGGTGTTCGACCTGCTGCACCTCAACGGCCGCTCGCTCCTGGCCGAGCCCCTGGCCGAGCGCCGCCGCCTGTTGGACGGCCTGCACCTGCCCGTCCCGGCCATCCGCCGGGTGGCCGTGACGCAGGCGGCGTCGGCGGACGAGATCGAGGCGGCGTTCGTGGGGGCACGCGCCCACGGCAACGAGGGGCTCATCATCAAGGACCCGGCGAGCCTCTACACGCCGGGCCGCCGGGGGCTGGCGTGGCTCAAGCTCAAGAAGGAACTGGCCACGCTGGACGTGGTGGTCGTCGGGGCCGAGTGGGGCCACGGCAAGCGCAACTCGGTGTTGAGCGACTACACCTTCGCCGTGAAGGACGACTTCACGGGCGAGTTGAAGACCATCGGCAAGGCGTACAGCGGCCTGACGGACGCCGAAATCCTCGAACTGACGACGCACTTCCAGCAGAACATCCTCGCCACGAAGGGGAAGTACCATGAGGTCCACCCGGACGTGGTGCTGGAGATCGCGTTCGATTCGGTGCAGCCGAGCACACGGCACACGAGCGGGCTGTCGATGCGTTTCCCCCGCATCAAGGCGTTGCGCCGGGACAAGAACCCGACGGAGATCGACACGGTCAACTACGCCCGCAGCCTCTGCCTGCCGCCGCTGCCGCCGCTGGCGAAGCCGTAGCCGGGCCGCCGGAGCACGGCTGCTTGGATTTGCCGTCGCCGCGTCCAATTTCCACGCTTCCTCCCGCCGACCATCCCTGCGCGGACCTCACCGCCCACCTTCCCATCATGCGTCGAGATAACGCGCGAGCTTCTCGCGCAGCAACGCGCGCGCGCGGAACAGCAGGCTCTTGACGGCGGGCACCGTCAGCGTCAACACCTCGGCGATTTCCTCGTACGAAAGGTCCTCGTAGCGCCGGAGCACGAGCGCCAGACGCTGCGTCTCGGGCAGTTCGGCGATGGCGGCGTTGATCGCGCCCTGGAGTTCCGCCTGGAGCAGGTGGGCGTCGGGTGAAACCGCCGCCCCGTCCTCGAAGCGCGCGTCCGTGTCGTCCCTGCCGCGCCCGTGGGCATCGCGCGAGGTCTCGGCCTCCAGGCTGACCACGGGGCGGTTCTTGCGGCGACGCATCTCGTTGAAGACGAGGTTGCGCGTGATGGTGTAGAGCCAGGTGGTGAACTTCGCGCTCGGCTCGTAGCGGGCGGCGGATTTCCACACGCGCAGAAACACCTGCTGGCCGATATCCTCGGCGTCGGCGGCATCGCTGCCGAGCATCCGCGCCACCGTGCCGACCACCCGCTGCTGGTGGCATTCGACCAGTTCACCGAACGCCTGCCGGTCGCCCGCGCGCACGCGCATCATCCAGATGATATCCTGCTCGTCGGTCGTCAGCGTGGCGTTGGGGACGCGCTCGGCTTCCGGAAGGGCGGAGTCCGGCCGGGTGGAGGCAGGGGGCGTCCGGCGGGAGGAGTCCATGAAAGAAAAGGACGCAGTCAGGCTCGCGATGGCCGTGGGCATAGTTGGTTGGTACAACCCACCGCGCCGGGCAGGGTTGCGGTATTTCCATTTCGTGGATCGAGGGTTTAACATCGTCAAACGTGCCGCGGGGCACAACCGGGATTCGCGGCCCGGCCACCTTGCAACCAGCACAAGGTATGCGAGGTTCCCCTTGTGAAAAATTTCACAAGGAGGTGGGCATGATCGCCGCACTCATGGAACGCGAGCTGCGCCCGATCCACGACAAGGTCCGGGCGGGCGAGCGCATCACGGACGAGGACGCCCTGACGCTCTACGCGAGCCACGACCTCAACGCCCTCGGGGCCATCGCCAACGTGGTGCGCGAGCGCAAGAACGGCAACGTGGCGACTTACCTGCTCAACCGCTACATCAACTACGCCAACGTTTGCATCCTCTCGTGCCAGTTCTGCGCGTTCGCCGCGAAGAAGCGCGACGCCCATGCCTTCGAGCTGGCCATCCCGGAGATCGTCGAGACCACGCGCAAGGCGCTGGGGCAAGGGATCACGGAGATTCACATGGTCGGTGGGCTGCATCCCACCCTCAAGGCCGAGTGGTATCTGGAACTGCTCCGCAGCCTGAAGGCGCTCGATCCGAACCTGCACTTGAAATGCTTCACCGCCATCGAGGCGCGCCACCTGGCGGACCGGATCTTCAAGCTCCCGCTCCAGGAGACGCTGGCCCGGCTGCGCGAGGCCGGGCTGGGCTCGCTGACCGGCGGGGGGGCGGAAATCTTCGACCAGGCGATCCGTGACCGCATCTGCCGCGGCAAGGAAACGGCGGAGGAGTACCTGGACGTCCACCGCACCTGGCACCGCATGGGCGGACGGAGCACCTGCACGATGCTCTTCGGCCACATCGAGACCATGGCGCAACGGGTGGACCACCTGCGGCGGCTGCGCGGGTTGCAGGACGAGACGCACGGGTTCACGGGGTTCATCCCGTTCGCGTTCGTGCCCGAGGGGACGACGCGCGAACTGCGCGAAATCCGGCCGACGACCGGCTTCGACGAACTGCGGAACCTCGCCGTCAGCCGCATCTACCTGGACAATTTCGACCACGTCACGGCGTACTGGGTGAGCATGGGTCTGCCGCTGGCGCAGGTGGCGCTGGGCTACGGCGTGGACGACCTGCACGGCACGATCATGGAGGAAAAGATTTTCCACATGGCCGGGGCCAAGACGCCGCAGGAGCAGACGGTGGCCGCACTGGAAAACGCCATCCGCGAGGCCGGGCGCGAGCCGATGCAGCGGGATTCGCACTACAACCGGATCGCCCCGACGTTCCGGGCGGTGCCGGTGGAGATGGCGGGGGTGGGGGAACTGGCGGGAGTCTGACCAGCCGCGCATCGGCTGCGTGCGCTACCTCAACTCCAAGCCGCTCATCCACGGGCACGACGCGGAAGTTTCCTTCGAGACGCCCGCCAGCCTCGCGGACGGCCTGCGCGCGGGACGGCTCGACGTGGCGCTGGCCCCCGTGTTCGAGTTGATCGCCCACCCGGGCTACCTCGTGGTCGATGACGTGGCCATCGCCAGCGATGGGCCGGTGTTCAGCGTGTACGTCGCCTACCAGGGCGAGCTGCCGGACCTCCGCACGGTGTACCTGCACGGGGACTCGCGTTCCTCGGCCAACCTCCAGCGCGTGCTGCTGGCGGAGTTCCACGGGCTCCATCCGCGCAACGAGCCTTTCCCCCACGGCCGCCCCCCGGACACCCTCCGGCCGGGCGAGGGCGCGCTCATCATCGGCGACCCGGCCATCGACTACCGCCTCGCGCACGGCGAGGGCTGCCGCTACCTCGACCTGGGCGAAGCGTGGAAACAGGCGACGGGCCTGCCCTTCCTCTTCGCCGCGTGGCTGGTGCGCGCCGACACCCCGGAGCCCGAGCGGCTCGCCGAGCGCCTGCGCGGCTGG
>CALMAQ010000373.1 GCA_937859745.1 uncultured Verrucomicrobiota bacterium
CACTCCCTAAACTAAGAACCACACTGGTCCAGAAATCAGTTGCACCTCAGTGATCAGCGTGGCGGGATATGGAGTTGCTAGCCCGCTTGCGACTGGATATAGCGGTGGCGTGAAGTTTTCCACCTCCTATTGGCCTCCACTTCGCTTTCTTCCTTCGGCTTTGGCTTGGCTTCCACGGCTTACGGCAAACCGCCACCAACGGCACCCGGCAAATACACCGGGTGGAACGGTGGCACACTGGACGAAGTCGAGATCGTCCAGCCCTTCCACCTGCAAGCCTTTCACCAAGTGCTGGTACTCCCCATCGACCCGGCAGGGCTGGAGATGCCTACCGACAACACGCGGGTCCCGGTGGAAAAGACGCTCGCCAAATCCACGGCGTACTTTGCCGAGCAGTTCGACAACGATTTGCCCAACCGGATGAAGGTGAAGGTGGCAGTCGCCGTTCCTAACGTGGCCTTGAACGGAGAAACCCTGGCACGTTGCTCCTCCGTGCCAAATTTACGGAAATGAATCCAGGATTGTCTCTCTCTCGCACTTTCACCATGGATTTGCTGGTGCAACGCACATCACGATAAATGGTGAGTTTATCGACGGTGGCACCGGCAAGGTTTTGCTACGGTTCTCTCATCACAATTACCATAGCAAGGGCAGACCACTTAATAGACTTTATAGTGTGTGGTGTTTGAAGCGCGGCAGGCTCCACCAGGGCCTGTGTATTCTCATGCGGCCATCGTCCGGGTGGTTACCCGCAGGTTGTGCAGGCCGCTGGCGGCGAGCATGACTTCGTCCACGAAGCCTCTGCGCCGGTTGCGGAAGAGATCGGCCACGATGTGGCAGCGTTTGATCCCGGCGATGGCGTGTTGGACGGCGACTCGCACTTTGCTGATGAGCTGGTTGATGGTTTTCTGGATCGGATGGAGTTCACGCCCGCGTGGTTCTTTCTTAGGCTGGAGCGTCTGGGTGTCCGGTGGTTCGTCCCCCTGGAAGTCGGTGTCCTTGAGCACCAGCGCATCGGGCGGGTAGGTCAGCCCACTCTCGTCGGCGAGCTTCTTGTCATGCACGCTGCCAAGGCTGGCTGGCCCCAGGAAGACTACCCGCTTTTCGCTGGAGATGAGCAGGTTCTTTTTGCGGTGGGCCTTCTTTTTGCCGCAGTAGTTCTGCTTGTGGTCGTCCTTGTCCTTGGATCGGCGCACGGGTCGTTCCACGCCATCAAGGACGAGCAGTCGCAACTCGGGCACTGCGTTGAGCAGCGTATCCAGATCAGCGGGACGGCGGGCAGGCAAAAACAGCTCACGGCCCAGGACCGCGTTGACCAAAGGCGTGAGCTTCTTGATCCACTCGCACGCCTGGGGCTGGCTCATGCCGAAGAGCAAGCCCATCACTTCCTGCAAGGGATCGCACTTGAAGTAAAAGAGGATGAACAAGAGCTTGGAGGCCGTCGTGAGCAACTTGCTCGTCTCGCCGCCTGCGCCGAACGCCCGCTGACGAGGAAGTCCATCGTGACGTCGCTCTAATCGCCTAGCCGCCAAGAGCCTCTCCAAACCCGCCTCCAGGCGCACGAACTGCGCTTGGTCCAGAGAGGTAAATGCCCGCAAGAGTCGCCGGTTGCGTAAAACCACGTCCAAGTTCATGCTCTGGCTTGTAGCAGAACCGACCGCCGCTGGCTACAGCCTATAAGATCTAATAGTATAATCCGGATAAAAATGCCGGACAAAGACTTCTAAAATCGTCGTAAACGCTTGGAGCCTAGCGGGATCGAACCGCTGACCTCCTCAATGCCATTGAGGCGCTCTACCAACTGAGCTAAGACCCCGAAAATCACTGCGGGCGTGGGGTTTGCAGTGCTGTTGCCAATCACCGCAAAACCGGGGTGGTCCACCCGTTTTGCCCCCCTGCTGCTCTCGAGAGGCGGCTGGGAAGGAGACTTTTAGCCGAAAAGTTGGAGGACGCAAGTCAGAAAGCGCGGTCTGGTCCACTCGGGTCCACTGAAGCTGTGGCGATGAGGGATGATGCGGGATGCAGCGGATGAGGCCAAAAGTGCTCGGATGAGGCGCTCTACCGGGCTGGTGCAGGGAGCCTTTCGCCACGCCGTTGTTTCTTGAGGCCTAAGCGCACCATCGACAACGATAACGAGCAGCACCGTACAGATGCATGTTGTTGGGGACGTGGATGAAACGTAAAAAACTCTGAGCCGTGAATAGATGCGTCACTCCCGCAAACTTTTTGGTAAGTTGAAGGCGCAATGTCTATCCTACAGTCTCTCACGGAATTCTTTAATGGGGACATTCCGCTCTTCGAGCAGAAAGGGCGTCGGAATGGCTTCACAACTTGGTCCGCACGTTTCGTGGCGGAGTGCCTCGGATACCCGAACTTTACCTCCTTCAAAGGGGTGATCAGCAAGGCACAAGAGGTTCTCACGACTCTAGGGATTGACGCAACAGAGCATTTCAGTTCCGAAACCATCGTCGATGAACGCGGGCGCAGCACAAAGGATATGCGGTTGTCCCGCTTCGCCTGCTACTTGGCGGCCATGAACAGCGATGTCAAAAAGTTCCAAGGGAACCGCTGATTTACAGACCGGGACATTGATTAGGCAAGTTTTGCTTCGACAAA
>CALMAQ010000374.1 GCA_937859745.1 uncultured Verrucomicrobiota bacterium
GCGATGTTCTCCAGGGCCGAGTGGATGCGCTCGTCATCCGGCAGCCCGCGCCAGCCCGCCCGGCCCAGGGCAATTTCCGCGCGTTCGAGGGCCTTGCGCGCGTTGGCTAGCGCGAACCGGTTCTTGTGTCGCAGGACATAGCGCGTGACCTCCTTGACCCCGGTGTTGACGAAATTCATGGCAAGCGGTACGGCAAAGGTTCCGGCGGGGCGGCAAACCGTGGGCTCGAAACATCTGGAACAACCGAAACAACTGGCGCGTCCGGCGACTAAATTAGCCGTTTTGGCCCATTAAACCGGGAAATTCCGTTCCCCGGCGTCGCGCGAGTTTCCAGTGTCGGTCTGGTTCGTGATTTTCGCAACCTCTGGTCCTGCCGCTGCGGAAAGTCTTTGCCCGCGCCCGCCGCCCGGCGTCACTCCTCGCCGCTCGCCTGGAGCCTGGCCAGGATGGAGAGATCCTCCAGCGTGGTCGTGTCGCCCGTGACGGTCTGGCCGCTGGCGACTTGCTTGAGCAGGCGGCGCATGATCTTGCCCGAGCGGGTCTTGGGCAGCGCGTCGGCGAAGCGGATCTGGTCGGGCCGGGCGATGGCCCCGATGCTCGTGCCGACGTGCTTCTTGAGCGCGTCCGCCGTCTCCTTGCTCGCCGTCTGGCCGCCCTTGAGCGTCACGAAGGCGACGACCCCCTGGCCCTTGATCTCGTCGGGCCGCCCGACCACCGCCGCCTCGGCCACGGCCGGGTGGGCTACCAGGGCGCTCTCGATCTCGCTCGTGCCCAGGCGGTGCCCGGCCACGTTGAGCACGTCGTCGATGCGCCCGACGATCCAGAAGTTGCCGTGCTCGTCGCGCCGCGCGCCGTCGCCGGTGAAGTAGTAGCCGCGCGCCTTGTAGTCCTCCCAGTACGCCTGCTGGAAGCGCGCCGGGTCGCCGTAGATGCCCCGCAGCATGGAGGGCCACGGGCGGCGGATGACCAGCTTGCCGCCGACGTTCGGGCCGACCTCGACGCCCGCGTCGTCCACCACGGCGGCGTCCACCCCGAAGAACGGTCGCGTGGCCGTGCCGGGCTTGGTGGGCGTGGCCCCGGGAAAGGGGGCGATCATGTGGCCGCCGGTCTCCGTCTGCCACCAGGTGTCCACGATGGGGCAGCGGCCCCCGCCGATCAGTTCCCGGTACCACATCCAGGCTTCCGGGTTGATGGGCTCGCCCACCGTGCCGAGCAGGCGCAAACTGCTCAGGTCGTATCCCTTGGGCCACTTGTCGCCCCACTTGATGAACGCCCGGATGGCCGTGGGCGCGGTGTAGAGGATGCTGACCCGGTGCTCCTCGATGAGCTTCCACCAGCGCCCCTGGTCGGGCGTGTCGGGCGCGCCCTCGTACATCAGCACCGTCGCCCCGTTGGCCAGCGGCCCGTAGGTGACGTAGCTGTGCCCCGTGACCCAGCCCACGTCGGCCGTGCACCAGTACACGTCGTCCTCGCGCAGGTCGAAGTAGTACTTGGTCGTCGCGTAGGTGCCCACCAGGTAGCCGCCCGAGGTGTGCAGGATGCCCTTGGGCTTGCCGGTCGAGCCGCTGGTGTAGAGGATGAAGAGCGGGTGCTCGCTGTCGAAAGGTTCCGCCGGGCAATCCGCGCTGACTTCGGCCGCCGCCTCGTGCCACCACACGTCGCGCCCGCTCTTGAGCGTCACGTCGTTCTCCGCCCGGCGCAGGACGACCACGCCCTCCACCTGGCCGTCGCCGTCCTTGAGCGCGGCGTCCACGTTGGCCTTGAGCGGCACGATCTTGCCCCGCCGCCAGCCGCCGTCGGCCGTGACGATGAGCTTGGCCCCGCTGTCCGCGAGCCGGTCCTTGATCGAATCCGCGCTGAACCCGCCGAACACCACGCTGTGCACCGCGCCGATGCGCGCGCACGCCAGCATGGAGATCGCCGCCTCGGGGACGTGCGGCAGGTAGATGAGCACCCGGTCGCCCGCCCCGACGCCCCGCGCCTTGAGCACGTTGGCGAAGCGGCACACCTCGGCGTGCAGTTGCGCGTAGGTGAGCGTGCGCCGGTCGTCCGGCTCGCCCTCGAAGTCGATGGCGACCTTGTCGCGGCGCGGGCCGGAAAGGTGGCGGTCCAGGCAGTTCTCCGAGACGTTGAGCTTGCCGCCGAGGAACCATCTGGCGTCCGGGCATTTCCACTCGAGCACCTGATCCCAGGGCTCCTGCCAGAGCAGTTCGGACGCCTCGCGCGCCCAGAACTTGTCGGGCTCGTCGATGGACTCCCGGTACATCCGCTCGTACTCGGCCAGGGAGCCGACGCGCGCCCGCTGCGCGAACTCGGCGGGCGGTGGGAACACGCGGTTCTCGACGAGGTGGGACTCGATGTTGTTGGAAATCGCGGGATCGCTCATGGGGGAAAGGGGAGGGAAAAAGTGGACGCTGGATAATGCGGGCGGTTCCCGGCGGGCTCAAGGCCAATTTGTCGTGGTGGGCCGGGTTCGCTACTTGGCCGCCAGCCACGTCCGCGCCCAAGCCTAGGCTACCGGCGAATGATGAGCAGCCGAAAGCCGAATAGGACAAGCACTGCTCCAAATGCCCGCTCCAGCCAAAGCACGACGCCGGAGGCATGGAGATAGCGAGTGCCACGCAAGGCAAAATGGGCATAGGCGCTGAGAACAAGGGTGTCCACCGTGATAGTCGCGGCGAGCAGCACGGTGAGCTGCCAGCCGAGAGAGTGCCGTGGCTGGAGGAACTGCGGTAAAAGGGCTGACATGAACAGCAATGCCTTCGGGTTGGTGACCTGAACGGCGAAACCCTGTAGCAGAAGATTGCGGCCCGAGGGTAAAGGAACCTCGGCCTGCTCAACGGGCTTGGGATGCAACGTAGAAGCAATGATCCGCACGCCAAGGTACAATAGGTAAACGGCACCAAACAACCGGAGCACCATGAAGACCGTACTTGCCGTGGCAAGCAATGCTGCCAAACCGGACGCAACGCAGCCGAAAAACACAAGATGCCCTCCTTGAATGCCAATGATGCCAACGAGCGCGTGCCGGAACCCGTAACGTGTGGCTTGGGACATGGCACACATCACCGCTGGGCCGGGGGTCAACGCGACGAGCGACCAGGTGGCGAGATAGAGAAGTAAAAGGTTGATGTTCATCACGATGGATAGGCGTAGCAACACATTTGCTTCCACTTATCTTGCACCACGTCTGATAAGATTTTTACAGACTGCTCCTGGTGAATGGCACGTTGCAAATCAGCATTTCTGATGAGGGTAACACTTTCATGATCGTCTTGAAAACTGCGGGACAACGTGGACTGGTCCCATCACAAGCGGGGCCGTGAGGCAATCCCCGCAAAATTCTCGGTGGCAGCCCGGGCTGGCGCATGGTACGGGGAAGAGTATGCCCGGCCCCGACAGTTTCCAGACGGTTGCCGGGGAAACCCGGTCGTTCTCCGTGGCCTGCAAGTACCTGTGGCGCGCGTTCCGGCTCCAGTGTCCGGTGTGCGGGCGGCGGCCGATCTTCGTGCGGCTGTCGCGGGTGCGCGGCTTCAACGACTGGTTCGCGCCGCTGGACGGCTGCCCGCGCTGCGGCTACCCCTACGAGCGCGAGCCGGGCTACTTTCTGCTCGCGGTGTTCGGGTTCAACCCGGGGTTCACGGTGTTCGTGGCCATCGTGGTGTTCACGGTCTGGGCGGCGTACTTCGACCTCAACGCGCTGCCTCTGTGGCAGTTTTTGCTGGTCGTGGGCGTGCCGATTCCGATCATGAACGTGCTCATCGCGCGGCACGCCAAGGCGTTCTTCCTGGCGCTGGACCACTTCGTCGATCCCCATTCGCGCGACCCCGACGACGGCAGCGACGACGATGACGACGACGGCCCGCCGCTGATCCCCGAGCCGACCACTGGCGGCGGGGGCGGCGTGCATCCCGACGACGGCCATGACGACTGGGACGACGATGGCCCCACCGTCCAGGGCGGTCGGCCGCGCGAGCTGGCGGATCACCGCTAAAGCGCGGCGGGAACGCCGGAATCTCCCCGGCCAACGGGGCGGGGGCGGACGAAATCCTCTTTGCAACCGGGCGCGCGTGTCGCGCCTGCCAAGCCGCTCCTATGAAACCTCTTCCCTACGCTGCCGCCGCCCTCCTCGCCCTCGCCGTCACCGCCTGCACGACGCCGCAGGCGAACACCCGCCAGATCGCGGGCGGCGCGGTGCCGCGCTTCCACCGGCTCGACAAGAACGGCGACGGCAAGGTGACGTTCGCGGAGTTCAACGAGGGGTTCGCGGACACGATCTTCGCCACGTACGGGCGCGGTCTGGATGGCTCGGTGAGCCTCCAGGAGTGGGATGCCGTGGAGCGGGCCAACCAGGTAAAGGCGAAGAGTTCCTTCCGCGCGCTGGACCGCAACCACGACGGCAAGCTAACGCGCGACGAATTGAGCCACGGCCGGAAGCGCGACGCCGTGGTCAGGAGCCTGTTCGCGCGCATCGACAAGAACCACGACGGCGTGATCACGTTGGACGAGGCCCGCGCGTTTGGCATCGAGCGCGCCGCCGACCAGGATCCGGCGAACCATCCGTAAAGGCGGAAGGTGGCGGCGGCGGGATGCAAGATGGCGGGGCGGAGGGACGCTCCGCCCTTACCGGACCACCGCCGGTTGGTCCGGGCACAACGGCCGGGACTGGAAGGCGTGACTGCCCAGGCTCTCGCGCGGCAGACGTTCGAAACCGGGCGGCAAGGCCCCCCGGCATCTCTCCCCACTGCGCGCCGGGGTGATGATCCACGTCCGCTCGGACGGCAGTGATGTCAGCGGCAGGGCGAACGACGCATCCGCCGTCCCGGCGGGCACCCGGTAATCGAACATGTACCGCAGCGTCGAGGCATCGACCACCAGCGGCTTGCGCGTGTCCTCACCCGCCCGCGCGGCGGCCCGGAGCGCCGCCGGGTCCGGGAAGCGCCGCTCGGCCAGGTCGATGAACGCGGGAAAATGGTGCCACGCGGCCAGCAGCACCACCCACATCGTCGCCGTGACCACGGACAGCGCCACGCTCGCCACCGAGGCCGCCACGCACGCCAGCACCAGCAGCCGCACCCCCGCCGGGACGCTCCGCCGC
>CALMAQ010000375.1 GCA_937859745.1 uncultured Verrucomicrobiota bacterium
CAGTCTGCCTTCTCATGTGCGAGGGGTGAGAGCATGAACCAACCAGCGGGCCAACCCGGCGCGATGCGCGCGCCGGCCCTGGCGGGAGAACTGCGCGTGGTGCTCGGCACCCTCGTCCGGCGGCTGCGCGAACAGACGCGGCCGGGAGGTTTGACCTCGTCCCAGGCGGCGGTGCTCGGCCGCCTGGACCGCGACGGCCCCGCGACCGTGACCGCCCTCGCGCGGGCGGAAGGCGTGCGTCCGCAGTCCATGGGAGCCACGGTTTCCGCGCTGGAAGCGGCGGGCCTCGTGCGCGGCGCGCCGGACCCGGCCGACGGACGACAAACCCTGTGGTCGCTCACCACGGCGTGCCGGAGGTTCATCAAAGCCAACCGGGCGGCGCGGGAGGATTGGTTGTGCCGCGCCATCCGCGCGAAGCTCGCCGCGAAGGAGCAGGCAGAACTCGCGCGTGCCGTCGGCCTGCTCAAACGCCTCGCCGATTCACCCTCAGCAAATCCCCATGCCAATCACCCTCCTCGACCCCGATACCGCCCTCGTCGTCGTTGACCTGCAAAAAGGCATCGTCGCGTCTCCCACCGTGCAACCCATTGAAGGAATAGTGCGGCAGGCCCGCGCGCTGGCGGACGCCTTCCGCCGCCACGGCCTGCCCGTCGTGCTCGTCAACGTGGCCGGCGGCGCGCCGGGCCGCACGGAACAGCCCGGCAACCGCCCCCCGACATCCGAAGGGTGGGCCGACCTCGTCCCCGAACTGGACGCGCAGCCCGGCGACCACCGGGTGACGAAGCGGACGTGGGGCGCGTTCACCGGCACAGACCTCGAGGCGTTTCTCCGCAGCCGGAACGTCACGCAGGTCGTCCTCGCGGGCGTGGCCACCCGGGCCGGGGTCGAATCGACCGCGCGCCACGCGCACGAACTCGGGTTCAACGTCACGTTCGCCCTCGACGCCATGACCGACACGGACGCCGAGGCGCAGCACAACAGCATCACGCGGATTTTCCCGCGGCTGGGTGAGACCGGCACGACCCGGGAGATCATCGGCCTGCTCGACGAAAGGACCCCCTGACATGGAATGGCTGCACTACCTCTCTTACTTCTTCGGCGGCGCTTTCCTGGCCAACGGCGTGCCGCATTTCGTCAGCGGCGTCACGGGGCATCCCTTCCAGAGCCCGTTCGCCAAGCCGCCCGGCGAGGGATTGTCCTCCTCGACCGTCAACGTGTTGTGGGGCTTCCTGAACCTGGTGATCGGCCACGGGCTGCTCTGCCGGGTGGGCAGCTTTGATCTGCGCGCCACGGGGCACATCGCGGCGGCGGGGGCAGGCGCGCTGGTGATGGGCCTGATGCTGGCGCGCCACTTCGGGCGGTTCCACGGCGGCAACCGTCCCGGCGGCTCGTGAGCGCGCCGGGCACTGGCATGTTCCGCTCGCTGGGCGGCTTCAACTACCGGGTGTGGGCGGCGGGGGCGCTGGTCTCGAACACCGGCACCTGGATGCAGCGCGTCGCCCAGGATTGGCTCGTGCTCACGCAGGTCACGCACCACAACGCCACGGCCGTCGGCGTCGTGATGTCGCTCCAGTTCGGGCCGCACATCCTCCTGCTACCTCTGACGGGCTACGCGGCGGACCATCTCGACCGGCGCAGGATCCTCCTCGCCACCCAGGCGACGATGGGTGCGCTGGCCCTCGGGCTGGGCCTGCTCACGGTCGCCGGGATCATCCAATTGTGGCAGGTGTACGGGTTCGCGTTCGGGCTGGGCTGCGCGAGCGCCTTCGACGCCCCGGCGCGCCAGACCTTCGTCTCGGAACTGGTCGGCGAGGCGGACCTATCCAACGCCGTGGCGCTCAATTCCACGTCGTTCAACGCCGCGCGGATGATCGGCCCGGCCGTGGCCGGGGTGCTCATCGCCGCCGTGGGCTCCGGGTGGGTGTTCCTGCTCAACGCGGGGTCGTTCCTGGCCGTGATCGGCTCGCTGTGCCTGCTGCGCGTGGGCGAACTGCACCGGGGCCAGCGGGCGGCGCGCGCCCCGGGCGGCTTCGCCGATGGCTTCCGCTACGTCTGGCGGCGCCCCGACCTCCAGGCGATCCTCCTGATGCTCTTTCTGATCGGCACGTTCGGGCTGAACTTCCCGATCTTCATCTCGACCATGGCCGTCACGGTCTTCCACGCCGGGGCGGGCCAATACGGGCTGTTGACCTCCGCCATGGCGGTGGGCTCGGTCACTGGCGCGCTGCTGGCGGCCCGGCGGGCGCAGCCCCGGGTGGGCCTGCTGCTGGCGTCAGCCATGCCCATTTTTGGGTTATTCGGCCTCGTGCTGGGCGTCGTCGGCGTGTCCACGCAGACCTTCACCACCTCGTCCAACAGCCTGGTGCAGCTTTCCACCGAGCCCGCCATGCGCGGCCGGGTGGTGGCGATCCTCCTGGCCATCGCCCTGGGCGGCACGCCGGTCGGCGCGCCGGTCGTCGGCTGGGTGGCGGACCGGTTCGGACCGCGCTGGGCGCTGGGCATCGGCGCGGCGGCGGGATTCGCCGCGGCGCTGGTCGGGGTCTGGCACGTCACGCGGTCCCGGCTGCCCACCGCCGCTGGCGTCCCTCGGGAGGGTCAGTAGATTTCCACCGGCGAACGCTTGCCGTCCTCGGGGCTGCGATGGGTGGCGGTTTCCTCGCCGAGCACTTCCACGCGCAGTTCCCACACCTCGCGGTCCACCCGGCGGAACTCCTCCTCGCTGAAGATCGGCGCGGGCGGCGCGAGCCGGGTCTTGGCGGCGCGCACGGCGGCCAGGGCGCGGTCAAGGTGCGCGGCGGGGGCGCGTTCGAGCAGCGCGCGCGCGTGGCC
>CALMAQ010000376.1 GCA_937859745.1 uncultured Verrucomicrobiota bacterium
CCGGCGGCGCGCTTGAGCAATTCGGGGATCTTGCCCGCGTCCTTGCCCGCGCCGCGCGCCGCGTCGCCCTTGCCGCCGCCCTTGCCGCCGACGATGGGCGCGAGTTGCTGCAACAGCTTGCCCGCGTTGAACCGGCCCGTGAACTCCGGCGACACGCCCACAGCCAGGTGCACGCTCCGGTCCTCGCCCGAGCCGACGCCCGCCAGCACGGCCACGCCCTTGAACTTGCGGGCCTTGAGCGCGTTGAGCGCGCCCACCAGCAGTTCCGGCCCGCTTTCGCCCAGGTCCACCCGCTCGATCACGCGCGGCACGCCCGCCGCCGTGTCGATCTTGCCCCACAGGGCTTCCACGAAGGCGTCGGCCTCCTTCTTGAGCGCGCCCGCCTTGTCTTTCTCCTGCGCCTTGGTCATCTCGGCGATTCGCGCCTCCAGTTCCCGGACGCGCGCCGCCCCCGTGGCGGCCTGTTCCTTGAAGTAGCCCAGCGCCGCGTGGCCCGCCACGGCCTCGATGCGCCGCACCCCGGCGCTGATCGCGCCCTCGCTGACGATCTTGAACGCGCCCACCTCGCCCGTCGCGCGGACGTGCGTCCCGGCGCAGAGTTCCATGGAGTATCCGTCCAGCCCGCTCTGGCTGCCGCCGATCTGCACGACGCGCACGAGGGCACCGTACTTGTCGGTGAACTGCTGCATGATGTCGCGCCGCTCGCGCACCGCCGCGTGGGGCAGTTCGCGCCACGTCACGGGGTCGTTCGCCAGCGTGCACCGGTTGACCAGCTCCTCCACGGCCGCGACCTGCTCGGGAGTGAGCGCCGCGCCGTTGAAGTCGAAGCGCAGCCGGTCCGGCCCGACGTAGGAGCCCTTCTGCGTGGCGTCCGGCCCGACGACCTCGTGCAGCGCCCAGTGGAGCAGGTGCGTCGCCGTGTGGTGCGTCTCGGTGGCGCGGCGGCGGACGGGGTCCACCTCCAGCGACACGAGCCGCCCCTGGGTCAGCAGGGCGGCGTCTTCCTTGTTCGCCAGCCGCAGCAGGTACGTGCCGCCGTGCTTGACCGTGTTGCTCACCCGCACGTCGGGCCGGCCGCTGATGCCGATCAGGCCCGCGTCGCCCACCTGCCCGCCCATCTCGGCGTAGAACGGCGAGCGGTTCACCAGCACGTAGGCCGCGTCCCCCTCCTCGCGCACGCCCTCGACGTTCGCCACGCAGTTGTCGCGCACGTAGCCGACGAACTCCGTCTGGTAGTTGTCGTCCTCCGGCTCGTTCTCCTGCACGGTGATGACTTCCTTCTTCTGCGCGCCGCGCGCGCGCTCCTTCTGCTCGTTGAGCAGCGCGTCGTAGGCGGCCTGGTCCACGCTCAGGCCGCGCTCGCGCGCCATCACCTGTGTCAGGTCGAGCGGGAAGCCCTGTTCGTCGGAGAGCCGGAACGCCAGCGCGCCGCTGATCTGCCCGCCCGCGGGCACCTTGGCGGCTTCCTCCTCGAACAGCGCGATGCCCCGGTCCAGCGTGCGGTTGAAGGATTCCTCCTCCGTCCGCAGCACGCCCATGATGCGTTCCTGCGCGGCACCCAGCTCGGGGAACACGCCGCCCAACTGCGCGGCCAGCGCGGGCACGAGCTTGTAGAAAAACGGCTCGTGGAAGCCCAGCGTGCGCCCGTACTTCACCGCCCGGCGCAGGATGCGGCGCAGCACGTAGTTGCGCTCCGTGTTGCCGGGCAGGATGCCGTCGGCGACGGCGAAGCTCAGCGTCCGCAGATGGTCCGCCACGACGCGGAACGCCACGTCGAGCCGTTCGGGCTCGGTCTCGCCCGTAGACCCGACGGCGGGCAGGGTGGACGTGTACTTGTGCCCGCACTCCGCCTCGATGGCGTCGAAGATCGGGCGGAACACGTCCGTGTCGTAGTTGGAGATGTAGTAGTCGAAGTCGCTGAAGTTGCCCGTGCCCTGGATGATGGACACGACGCGCTCGAAGCCCATGCCCGTGTCCACGTGCCGCGCGGGCAGCGCCGTGAACGTGCCGTCCGGGTTGGCGTTGAACTGGATGAAGACGAGGTTCCAGATTTCGATGCAGCGCGGATCGCCCTTGTTCACGAGCCGGCCGTCGGTGGTGCCCTTGGGCGTCAGGTCCACGTGGACCTCCGAGCACGGGCCGCAGGGCCCCGTGTCGCCCATCATCCAGAAGTTGTCCTGCTTGTTGCCGTCCACGATGTGGAGCTTGGGGTCCAGCCCCGCCTGGGCGAACCAGTGGGCCCAGTGGTCGTGGGCCTCCTGGTCGAACTCGCCCGGGTCGCCGGGGCCGGGCCGGTAGACGGTGGCGTAGAGGCGCTCGGGCGGGAACTTCCAGCGGGTGACCAGGAGTTCCCAGGCCCACTCGATGGCCTCGGCCTTGAAGTAGTCGCCGAAGGACCAGTTGCCGAGCATCTCGAAGAACGTGTGGTGATACGTGTCCAGGCCCACGTCGTCGAGGTCGTTGTGCTTGCCCCCGGCGCGGATGCACTTCTGGGTGTCGGCGGCGCGGGCGGGGCGGTAGGGAGGCTGGTCCGCGCCGAGGAAGTAGGGCACGAACTGGTTCATGCCCGCGTTGGTGAAAAGGAGGTTGGGCGAGGACGGCAGCAGGCTGGAAGAGGGCACGATGCTGTGCTCCTTCTCGCGGAAGAAATCGAGGAACGACTGGCGGATTTCGGCGGAGGTCATTGTCGGTCGTAAGAGGTAAAACGGGAGTCCGGGGTTGGCAACCGCCGGGGCGGGCGGGGACCCCCCGGGCAAAAGCGCGTCCGGAGCCTACGCAAAATCCCGGGCAGGGACAGAGAAGAAAATGGCGGCGGGCGAAAAGGACGCCGCCTGGCAACGGAACAAGATTACCATTCCATGCCGTTGCAAATCCGCCTAGGGTGAGAGCATGAAGTCGCCAGTATTCATCAAACGCTTGGCGTTGCGGAACTACAAGAGCGTGGCGGCTTGCAAGCTCGATTTGGGGGCCTTGACGTTTCTGGTGGGCCCCAATGGCAGCGGCAAGAAGCAATTGTCTGGACAGCTTGCGCCTGGTGGCGGAATCGCTGCGGACCTCGCTCGACCATGCCCCGCGGGACCGGGGGACAATCAAGGAGGTTCGCCGCCGCTCCGGCGGCCATCCGAATCACTTCGCTATTCGCCTGGAGTTCGTGCTGCCGGATGGGTCCACCGGTTTTTATGGTTTTCAGGTGGGGGCGAAAGAATCCGGCGGGTTTGAAGTGCAAACCGAGGAGTGCAGCTTCAGCGACTTCAACGGCGGGATTGGGGAATAGTACTACCGGGTGGAACGAGGCAAGGTGGTTGAATGTTCCGTGCCGGTGGCCCCGGCTTCCTTTCCCGACCGTCTTTACCTGGTGGCCGCCTCGGGGCTCCGCGAGTTCCGCCCCGTCTACGACGCACTTTCCAGCATGGAAGTCTACAACCTCAACCCGAAAGAAATTGGGGCGATGCAGAAACCCGACGCCGGAGGCCTGCTGAGGCGGGATGGCAGCAACGCGGCGAGCGTCTTCCAGAAACTTCCCGTTGAAACTCGCCAGCGCATCAATTCCTACCTCGCCCGCATCGTCAAAGGAATGGGGGATGCCGAGACGAAAATCCTTGGTTCACAGGAAGCCATCGAGTTTCGCCAGGCGGTCCGTGGACAGAAACACCCCTGGCGTTTCCTGGCTTCCAGCATGTCCGATGGCACGTTGAGGGCTTTTGGCATTCTCGTCTCGCTTTTCCAGGCGGACGAACGCAGCCCCAGTCTGCCGTTGCTGATCGGCCTGGAAGAGCCCGAAATGGCGCTGCACCCCGCGGCATCAGGTATTTTGCTCGCGGCGCTCCGGGAAGCCTCCAATCACGCGCAGGTGCTGGTGACCAGCCACAGCCCGGATCTACTCGATGACGAGGAGATTCCCGCGGAGGCAATCCTTGCCGTCGATAGCGTCGAAGGAGTAACCCAAATTGCAGGCATTGACGAGGCCGGACGAGCAGTGTTGAAGCGCAAATTGTCCACCCCGGGTGAGTTGTTGCGTCAGAACCAACTCGCACCCGAGCCGGTGGCCATTGCCACGATGGAAGTGCGATGCGGGCCTCAGAACCGGTAGCCCCGGCCCACCCAGTAGTGCCAGTCCGCCACCGCCTGCTTCGTGGACCGGTCCCCGGTGAGGATTTCCAGTTGATCCAGCGGCACGGCCAGCCGCCGCTTCTGCCAGCGGATCTCCACGAACATCTCGTGCTCGCACTCTTCGGAAGGGGCCATCGCCGTCACCTCCACCGCGTCCCCGGCGGCGAGCGGCGAGATCGGGCGCTCGTCCACGCAGCGGGCCCGGAAGGGAAAGGAAAGCCGGTCTGCGAGGGAACAGTACCAACCCATCGCCCGCTCCGATGCGTCGTAGGCGTCCACCACGATCTCCATCGTGATCCGCTCCTCCCGGGCCTTGCTCTCCTTGGGCGGGGCCGTCTCCCGCCGCGTGGCCCCGGCCTTCCTGGCCCCGGCGGTTTTCGCGGTGGGAGCCGGGGCGGCGGCCG
Organism: uncultured Verrucomicrobiota bacterium; assembly: GCA_937859745.1. Lineage (GTDB taxonomy): Bacteria > Verrucomicrobiota > Verrucomicrobiia > Chthoniobacterales > SZAS-18 > CAHJWO01. The sequence goes on from CALMAQ010000376.1 coordinate 4,515, forward strand.
GTTTGGCCTTGCGGATGGTCTCGGTCAGCTCCCGGATCATGTTCGGGCCGATGAGGATGTTGCCGCCTTCGAGCAGGCCGTCGCAGATCCAGCGGCCCCGGAACTGCATCACGGCGGTCTTCACGTAGACCCACGGAGGGAGGATTTCTCCCAGCTCGGTGGTCAATCCGTGTACCAGGTAGACCTGCTCCCCCGGGCCGATCATCTCCGTGCCGCGCTTCCGGTGCCGGCCCACGATGAAGTCGCCGTAGACGGCCGTCTCGAGCGCGGCGAGCAGGCCGGCGTCGTCGGTGGGCGGATTGCGCCGGTGCTTGGGCTGGTAGAGCGTCTGGCGCATCTCCGCGAAACCGGGCAGGCCCTTCAGTTTCGCGGCGACGGCGGCCCGCGCCATGGCAGCCTGGTAGACGCGCAGGAAATGTTCGGCTTCGTCCGGGGGAATCAGCATGGCGGCAAGGCAGGCGCGGCTGCGGCGGGCCCGGAGCGCACCAGGATCAGAACCCGGACGACCGGCTACCACGGTCCAGAACCGCTATTTCAAGCCCGTGCCTCCGGGCATGTCAAGCGCGGGGCGGGGGATCGGTGGCGTCGCCCGTGGCAACGCGGGACGCCATCCCCCCCCCCGCGCTGGAGCATTTGCTGATGATCTGCCCCGTGCTGAACACGTAGAATTAGCGGGTGCCGTCGGATCCCGGGCAGCCTTTGCCGCCGCAGGCGGAAGCCTCCCGCCCGCTCGAACCAACCTGAAAGCCAGGCGGAAATGGAAATGCCGTGGGGACCGGCGGGACCCCACGGCAAAGGGTTGGGATGATTGGAGCGGACGAGCCGCACCTTTGAACCCTACACCGTCTTGACGTTGAGCGTCACGTCCACGTTACCCTTGACCGCCTTGGAGTAGGGGCAGAAGGCGTGGCCAGCCTCGACGATCTTCTTGGCGTCCTCCTCGGACAGCCCGCCGACTTCCACGTCCATCGCCACCGCCAGACCAAAGCCGCCGTCGTCGGCTTTGCCGATGCTTACGGCGGGTTTCACCGTCAGCGAGGAGGGCTTGAGCTTGAGCTGATGGGCCTGGAAATCAATCGCGCCACCCAGGCACGCCGCGTAACCGGCAGCGAAGAGGTGTTCGGGGGTGGTGGTATTGGGTTTGCCGGGGCCGCCCATCGCCTTGGGCACGGAAAGATCGACGCTGATGAGGCCGTCGTCGGCTTCGGAGTGGCCGTTGCGGCCTCCGGTGGAAGTGGCGTGAGCGGTGAAGAGAGTTTCGATAGCCATAGGAATGGGTAGTTTAGACCTGAATCGTCGGCTGGCAATGGGCAGCCGGGTGGAAGGCCGGGAGGGCGGATGACATGAGGGATGAGGGATGACGAAAGGAGGCAGGAGACAGGGACATCCTACATCCGTTATCTGTCATCGCGCTTTCCCACATCCGCCACTCGGCGTGCAAATTACAACCCCACCGAACGTCCGCGCGTCGCAGGAGTCTCGATGGCAAGATAATATGTCCCTGATTATCCTCATTGTCATCGTGGTTCTCCTGCTCGGCGGCCTGCCCACCTGGGGCTACAGCCGCAATTGGGGCTACGGCCCGAGCGGCGGCCTAGGGCTGGTGCTGATCCTGGTGATCCTCCTGTACGCTCTCGGCTACATCCACTAAACGGCCCAGCGGCCAAAAAGGAACGGCGCGCCGGCGGGGGCCCAACACCCCCCCCCCCCCGCCGCGACCCCCGCCGCCCCCACGGTGACTCCCAAACCCCCCGGCGCCAGAGGGCGCCATGACGCCGCCCGCCCATGCTTGCGCATCACGAACGGTTTCCAATAGCCGTACTGCAAGTACTGCCGCCAGGTC
>CALMAQ010000377.1 GCA_937859745.1 uncultured Verrucomicrobiota bacterium
TTTCGGCCTCAGGAGTTCCGCCGAGCAGTCCAAGCGTTTGTTACGCGCGGTCGACGAAGAGAGCCTCCGGGTTCCAGTCCACCCATAAACAAACCCAAGACACTGCAGTACACATGAGAAGGGGCAGACGCCCCGGGCTGAACGGCTTTCGTTTGCGCCTTTTGTTGGTTTGAGAGATTGGGAGCTGTACATGCACTGCGCCACGAGTGCGGTCTTCGAGAGAGGGCTGCGTCTCCTGAGTGCGATTCTGTTGAGTCGCCGCCGCCCAATGTGCTGTTCTGCCGTGCCCGCGGGGCTACGTCGACCAAGAGGATCGAGAAACGGCGAAACAGTATAGAAGCGAGCGAGTTGACAAGCAAGCAAAATCGCGATACTCTAGAGGAGTTGGTGCAAGGCAGTCGAGAGCGAACGCGACGCGGTAACGAGCCGATGAGGCAGTTAAGCAGCGAGCAAGTAGCTTAAACAAGCGACATAGCAGCCCATAAAGTTCGAGGACACAACCGTCGAGTCGATGACTGACGGCGTCCTTGATCCAAAGCAGACGGCTTAGGCCTGATCTGACAAGGATCTTTGACAACATAGTTGAACGTGCCAGTCGTGAGATGACGATGACCTTGGTTTAGTCATTCTCACTAGTTTTAAACCAGTCAGCATTTCGAGGCTGATCGGCGCACCAATGCCCCGGACCTCCGTCCTGTGGGTAAGTGCAACCAGTATTCAAACGAGAGTTTGATCCTGGCTCAGAATCAACGCTGGCGGCGTGCCTAACACATGCAAGTCGAACGAGAAAGGGACTTCGGTCCTGAGTAAAGTGGCGCACGGGTGAGTAACACGTGAATCATCTACCTTCGAGTGGGGAATAACCGAGGGAAACCTTAGCTAATACCGCATAACACTTACGAGTCAAAGCAGCAATGCGCTTGGAGAGGAGTTCGCGGCAGATTAGCTAGTTGGCGGGGTAATGGCCCACCAAGGCGATGATCTGTATCCGGCCTGAGAGGGCGCACGGACACACTGGAACTGAAACACGGTCCAGACTCCTACGGGAGGCAGCAGTGGGGAATTTTGCGCAATGGGGGAAACCCTGACGCAGCAACGCCGCGTGGAGGATGAAATCCCTTGGGATGTAAACTCCTTTCGATAGGGAAGATAATGACGGTACCTATAGAAGAAGCCCCGGCTAACTTCGTGCCAGCAGCCGCGGTAATACGAGGGGGGCAAGCGTTGTTCGGATTTATTGGGCGTAAAGGGTGCGTAGGCGGTTTGGCAAGTCTTGTGTGAAATCTATGGGCTCAACCCATAGCCTGCACGAGAAACTACCGGGCTTGAGTGATGGAGAGGTGAGTGGAATTTCCGGTGTAGCGGTGAAATGCGTAGATATCGGAAGGAACACCTGTGGCGAAAGCGGCTCACTGGACCATAACTGACGCTGATGCACGAAAGCTAGGGGAGCAAACAGGATTAGATACCCTGGTAGTCCTAGCCCTAAACGATGATTGCTTGGTGTGGCAGGTACCCAATCCTGCCGTGCCGAAGCTAACGCGATAAGCAATCCGCCTGGGGAGTACGGTCGCAAGGCTGAAACTCAAAGGAATTGACGGGGGCCCGCACAAGCGGTGGAGCATGTGGTTTAA
>CALMAQ010000378.1 GCA_937859745.1 uncultured Verrucomicrobiota bacterium
AGGGTATCGCGCGGATGGTAGATGGGTCATTATCGGGGAGCAACCAATTTTGCGGGGATGGCGGATGGCGGAGGTCGGCAGCAGGCAAGAAGAAACCGCACGCCGTACCGTGCTCTGTCATCTGCCATCCGCCATCCGCCTTTTGCCGCTTGCCCCTCCGGGCAGGCCCATTATGTTCCAGCAGCCGCCCCGTCTCATCCCGCCATGCCTGCCTCCGCACCTTCCAAAGCCTACGCCCGGGCGGGCGTGGACATCGACCTGGGCAACCGCCTCAAGGGCGGCCTCCACCGCCACCTCGCCGCCACCCACGGGCCGGAGGTCCTCGGCAAAGCGGGCGGCTTCGGCGGCCTGTTCCGGGCGGATTTCAAGGGCCTGCGCGAGCCCGTGCTCGTCGGCAGCATCGACGGCGTCGGCACCAAGCTCAAGCTCGCCGTCGCACTCGGCAAGCACGACACCGTTGGACAGGACCTCGTCAACCACTGCGTCAACGACATCGCCGTGCTCGGCGCACGCCCGCTCTTTTTCCTCGACTACATCGGCACCGGCAAGCTGGAGCCGGGCGTGTTCCGCCAGCTCCTCGCCGGGCTGACCAAGGCGTGCGCCGCGGCGGGCTGCGCGCTCATCGGCGGCGAGACCGCCCAGCTGCCCGGCATCTACCAGGGCAGCGACTACGACCTCGCGGGCACGGTCGTCGGCGTGGTGGACCGCAGGAAGATCATCGACGGCCGCCGGGTCCGCCCGGGCGACGCCGTGCTCGGCCTCGCCGCCGATGGGCTGCACACCAACGGATATTCGCTCGCGCGCGACATCCTCTTCCGCCAGATGGGCCTGGACCCCGCCGCGCGCCTGCCCGGCCTGCGCCGCACGCTGGGCGAGGAACTGCTGCGCGTCCACCCCAACTACCAGCCGCGCATGGCCGCGCTGCCCGGGGGCACCCTCCGCGGGGCCGCGCACATCACCGGCGGCGGCCTGATCGACAACCTGCCGCGCGTCCTGCCCGACACCTGCGACGCCGTCATCGACACCGCCGCCTGGAAGACCCCGCGCTTGTGCCAGATCCTCCAGGAAGGCGGCCGGGTGCCGCGCGAGGAGATGTTCCAGGTCTTCAACATGGGCGTCGGCATGGCGCTCATCGTCGCGGAAAAGGACGCCCCGGCGGCGCTGGCGTCCCTGGGCAAGGGAACCTTCCGCATCGGCCGGATCGAACGCGGCGGGGGAAAGGTGCGCCTGGTCTGAAGGGACCGGCGGTGCAAGTCCTGCTGCCCCTCTGACCGGGGCCAGCCCGGACGCCACGCATGAGAAACACCATCGAACATCTGGAAGCCAGCCAGGGCTTCGGCAGCCTGCCTCCGGTGGGCGAGCGCGGCCTGGTGGGCGCGGGGCTCGGCGTCTGCGCCCTGGCCGCCGCGGTGGTGTGCCTGAAGTATTTCATCCGGCCTCCGACCAAGGAGCGCATCCCGGAGACGATCTCGCCCGTGAAGTTCACGACCCGCGAGTTCCAATCCAGCCGCGGGCAGATGATCTACCATGAGAGCGGCACGGGCCCCGGGCCGACGCTCGTGTTCATCCACAACGTCGGCGTCGGCGCGTCGTCCTATGCCTGGTCGAAGGTCTACACCTCCTTCGCCGAGACCCACCGCGTGCTCGCGCCCGACCTGCTCGGGTTCGGCGAGTCCGAGCGGCCCAGGGTCAAGCTGACCGCGGCCGACTACGCCGAGAGCCTGGCGGATTTCCTCGCCGAGAAATGCGGCGAGGACGCCCCGCGTCCCGTGATCGTCGCGCGCGGGCTGGGCGCGGGGTTCGCCGCGCTGATGGCCGCGCTGCACCCGGCTCTCGCCGGGCGGCTGCTGCTGTGGATGCCCTCGGGCCAGGCGACCGTGCCCCCGCTGCTCAACCTCGCCAGCCGCGTGCCCAACCTCAACAGCTTCATCTACCGCAACAAGCTCGCCCGGCGCGCGACGATCAAGGCACGCTTCGGCGCGAAGGGCGCGTTCGTCGATCCCGCGGCGGTCACGCAGGAAATGGTGGAGGTCCACGCCATCTGCGCGCAGCAGTACCAGGCCGACTACGCGATTTTCCGTCTCTTCCAGGGCAAGTTGAGCTTCGACCTCGAAAGCCGCTTCCGCGAGGTGCAGACGCCCACGACGCTGCTCTATCCTTCGCTCGCGGCCCCGGCGGCCCTGGCCACCGGCCGGAGGCTCCAGGCCTCCAACCCGCGCAGCACCCTGCGGATCGTGGACGGCACGGGGCCCTTCGCGCCGCTGGAGTCGCCCGGCGGCGTCGTCGGAGTGCTCGCCGACGAGCTGAGCCGCGAACTGAGCGCGCTGCCCACCCCGGGGTAAAAGCTGCCTTCCCTCCCCGATGCGCCGCCTCCTTCTGCTGCTGCTTTGCTTGCTGGCGCTGGGCGGAGCGGCGGGCTCCCGCCTGCGCGCGCAGACCGACGACAGCGCCAACTGGCGCGCGCTGCTCGCCGCCGGGGAACTGGGGGACGTGACCAAGGTCGACCCGACGATCCTCGTGGACCTGCGCTACGCCACGGCGCGCAACTGCGTGGGCAAGCCGATCTACCCGGCCGACCTGCCTTGCCTGACGCGGCCCGAGACGGCCCTGCGGCTGCACCTGGCGCAGGTTTTCCTGCGGGCGCGCGGCTACGGGCTGAAGGTGTGGGACGCCTACCGCCCGCCCGCCGCGCAGCAGGCGCTCTGGCAGCGCTGGCAGCGGCGCGGGTTCGTGGCCGACCCCAACGACGGGCGCGGCTCGCTGCACACCTGGGGGCTCGCGGTGGACGTGACCGTGGTGGACGACCGGGGCTTGGAGGTATCCATGCCCAGCGACTTCGACGTGTTCACGGCACAAGCGGGCGCGATCTACCAGGGCAAGGACCGGCTCGTGCGCCTGCACCTTTTTCTCCTGCACATGGCCATGAAGGAGGCGGGATTCCTGGGGCTCTCGACCGAATGGTGGCACTTCGCCGCGCGCGACTGGCAGCGTTACCAGCGGCTAACGCTCTCCGCGCAGCCGCCCGCGGCGCGCGGCAGCGCCACGGAAGCGCCGCCCGAAGGTTCCAGCGGCGTGCGCGGCAGCCGCCGGGAATCGCCTTCCCATTAGGGACGTGGATCGTTGGCACATCGGCTGCTTTACGGCTGGGGTCAATCCCCCATCGCCTGCCATGCCTTCCGCCCGCCTTTCCCGCTCCCGCCGCCTTTCCCGCTCCCGCCGCCTTTCCCGCTCCCGCCGCCGCCTGCTGCTCGCCCTGTGCATGATCGTCGTGGCGCTCATCCCCAGCTTCATCCCGGGAGCCGTCACCAACGGAGGCGCGGACGGGGCGCGGCTCCTGCAAGCCCAGTTATCCGCGGGGCTCACGCCCTCGCGGACGGGCTGCGAGGCGCTGGTCCGCGCCGTGCGCGCCGCGACGCTCACCCACCACCGGGAAGCCACCGCGATCCTCTCGGCCGCCCTGGCGGTGGAGGGCGCGCGCTCCGGCCCGGGCCAACGTTCCTGCGAATGCGTGGGGCAGCTTTTCCGCGCCGCCGTCAACGCCGCCCCCGATCATGCCGACGCTCTGCTGGAGACCGCCACGGCGGATTGCCCCGAATGCGCGGATGCCCTCGCGGCGATGCTCGCCCGGCTGCAGGACAAGAACGTCGTGGCCGACCCGAAGGACGGCGCAGGCGGCCCCGGCGCGGGCAGCGACGGGCAGGATCCCGCCTCCCCGGGCCTCTCGGACCGCGACCTGCACGGGCTGGGCTACTCCGTCGATGAGAACGGCACCGGCACGGGTGGAGGCACGGGCGGGGACACCGGCACGCACGGAGGCACCAGCACGGGGCCGGGCGTGAACCCCGGGTCGGGTTTTGGCCCCGGCTTCGGCACGGGCACCGTCGGGTCGGACGCCGGAGGCTCCGGCAGCGGCTTCGGCACGGGCCTGGGGTCTGGTTTCCCGGGCGCGCCGGGCTTTAGCGGCAGCACCCCCGGCGGCGGGTTCGCGTTGCCCGGGACGGTGGCGCCCCAGGTGACTTCGGTCGTCAACGATTGAGGCGGGTTGCATTCCTGCGAGGGGCCGGGCGGTTTCCGGGTCCCGTATCCCGTCGCGCCCGGGGGCAATCCCCCACCCGGCCGGGGGTGCATCCCCTCTTTTGGCGCGGGCGGCCGGTGCGGAGGCCCGGCGGGCATCGGCGCTGCTTTTTTGCGTGGCAACGATCCCGTTCGCCCACGCCACCATGAAAGTCTCCCGCGTTCCGTGCTTCCCCCTCCCATGCCTGCCCGTGCTGCTGTGCCTCGCCTGGACCATCACGCTCTGCCCGGCGCGCGCGGCCCAGCCCGGGGCCAACCTCATCGGCCTGCGCCTGTTGCAGGCCGAGCTTCCCGCCGGGGGTTCGCTGCGGCGGCTGAACTGCGACGCGCTGGCGCGGACCGAGCGGGCGGCGATCCGCGCCCACCGCGCGCAGGCGGTGCAGGTCTTCATGGCCGCGCTTTCGCTCGACGAATGGGACACCCAGCGCGACCGGGAGTACCGGCTTTCCTGCGGGTGCGTGGTGCGGCTGTTCCACACCGCCGCCGCCGCCGCGCCGGAGCGCGCCATGGCCCTGTTGGAAGCCGCCGAAGCGCTTTATCCGGATTGCGCGGACCCTCTGACGGCTGCCCTGAGCAACATGGACGGCAAGGCCACCGTGGCTGTCGCCAAGACCAGCGGCGACGATTCCGGTGCGTCCATCATCCACCCGGGCGACGGCGTCGATGGTTCCGGCGGCAACAACGGCAACCCCGGCAACGGTCATTCCGACGGCGGCAATGATACCGGTGGCGGCCTGCCCGGGGGCAGCGGTTCGGGCATTGGCCCCGGCTTCCCGGGTTCACCCGGGTTCGGTGGCAGCGCGCCGAGCGGCAGCATCGTGCTGCCCACACCGGTTCCGGTGCAAGTCACGATCGTCGTCAACAACTGAGGCGGCGCGTCTACTCGCTGAAGGGTTTCCAGCCGTACCCGGCTTCCTTGCCCGCCTCGTCGGTGAGCGTCAACAGGGTCCAGGTCTTGCCCGTGTCCGTGTCGAGCAGGAACGAGAATTTCGCCGACAATCCCGAGAGGAAAAGCTGGAAGCGCGGCCGGTTGCCCAGGCGGATGTCGGGCAGGCCGGTCATCGTGCAGTTCTGCCAGACGTAGTTGCCGTCGCGGGTCTGCCCGAGGATGGCAACCTGGCCGGTGAAGCGGTCGAGCCGGAAGGTCCACTTGGCGGCGGTCTGCGCCTGGAGAATCTGGTAGCGCGCGCCGTCCGGCGAATCGGTCTCGTGGCTCACGCCGTTGGGGAGCGTCGGGAGCTGCGCCCGCAACGGCACAGACCACAGGGACAACAGCAGCCCCAGGGAAAGAACGCGCCGGAAGGTCATGGCGTGCAAGGATGGAGCCCACGCGGGCGGGCGTCAAGCAGGCAGCGGAAAACGGAAGGATGCCGGATGCCGGATGACGGCGGCGGGCTGGCCACACGGCGGCATCCGGCATCCGGCATCCGCCTCACGGCTTCGATTTGCCCACGGGGGCCGGGGCCTGCAACGAGACGTGCGCGAGCAAATGCCAGCCGAGCACGTTGTCCTGCCAGCCCTGCACGCTGGGATGCACCAGGTAGTTGAGGCTCTGGTGAAAGAGCGGGATCATCGGCAACTCTTCGAGCAGCACGGCATCCATCGTCTGCAGGTGCACCTCGCGTCCGGCGTCGTCCTGCGCCTGCCCGGCGGCGGCGAATTCCCCGTTGTACCCGGCGTTGTCCCAGCCCGTGTTGTTGTTGGGCGACGAGCCCAGGAAAAGCTGGAACAAATCCACGGGATCGTCGATGCCCGAGAGCCAGCCGTCCGTGAGCATCTGGAAGTCCTTCGAGCGCATCGTGTTCAGCCACACCTTCTCCTCTTGCGCCACGAGATCGACGTGGACCCCCAGGTCCCGTTGCCACATACCCTGGAGCGCCTCGGCCATGGGTTGGTCGCCCTTGGATGGGGCGATGACCAGCGACACGGCCGGGAAGTTTGCGCCGCCCGGGAAGCCCGCCTCGGCCAGCGCGGCGCGGGCCTGCGCGACGTTGAAGGGCAGGTGGACGCGCGCCGTGTAGTGGCCGCTGCCCGGGATGGTGAGGTTGTCCGCCGGGCGGCTGCCGTCGCGCAGCACGTCGCGTGCGAGCGCCTCGCGGTCCACCGCCAGCGCGAACGCCCGGCGCACGCGCGGATCGTTGAACGGCGGCCGTTTGGTGTTCAGGTCGATGTACTTGGTGTGGATGAACGTGTCCGTGTGGACGAGCCCGGGTTGGTCCTTGCGGTAGCCGGGCAGCTTGACCATGGGCAGGTTGCGCGTGACGTGCAGCAGGCCGCCGCGGAACGCGCGCTCCTCGCTGTCGAGGTTGTCGACGGGGTGGAAGACGGCCTCCTTGAGCACGACGTGCGCGGCGTCCCAGTAGTTCGGGTTTTTCTCGACCGTGACGGCCTCGTTGATCTTCCACGCTTTGAGCTTGAACGGCCCGTTGCACACCATGGATCCGGGCTTGGTCCACGCGCCGTCGCGGCGCAGGTAGGCGTCGTGTTTGTCCAAGGTCGCCTTGTGCAGCGGGTAGAAAGGGTTCTCGGCCAGGATGCCCAGGAAATACGGCGCGCGCTCGCGCAGGGTGATCTCAAACGTCTGCGGGTCCGGCGCACGGAAGCCGACGGCGGCGAGGTCGTGCGTCCGGCCCTCGCGGTAGTCCTGCCCGCCGACGACCCAGTCAGCGTAGATGGCCAGTTCCGCGCCGAGCGACGGCTCGATCAGCCGCCGGAAGGCATAGAGGAAATCGGCCGAGGTGAGCGGGTCGCCGTTGCTCCATTTCAGTCCCGGCCGCAGGTGGAAGGTGTAGGTGCGTCCGTCGGGCGAGACCTCCCATTTCTCGGCCGCGCCGGGCACGATCTCGTGGCAATCGGGCGAATAGTTGACCAATCCCTCGAAGAGTGAATCGAGGATGTTGGCCTCCGTGTTGCTGACGGCCGTGGAGGGATCGAGGTCGCGGGGCTCGGAGGTGTTGCCCAAGTGGATGATCTGCTCCTTGACGCCCGCCTCGACGGGGGTCTGGCGTTTGCACCCCCCGACGAGCAGGAGCAGCGGGAACAGGACGATAGCGGCAGCAGGGGACCAGGCACAGTGCATAGGATCGGTGGCGGGAAGTTAGAGGCGTGCCGGGCTGCCGCAAGGCCAAAGGCGGCAGGATGACGGAAGGCGGAAGGCGGAAGGCGGAGGGTAGAAGGCGAAAGGCGGAAGGGCAGAGGGATGCAGGATGCAGGATGGCAGAAGTGCGAGCGCCGTCCTCAAAACCTCTGTCATCCTGAGCGCAGCGAGTCCGCGAGCGCAGTCGAAGGACCTGGTGGAGGGATACAACCTCTCCCTTCACGGACCGTTGGGCAGGAACATGCGCCGGTCTTTGTGGCAGCCCTTGGAGTAGGTGGTATACGGGTACCCCTGGCAAGGTCCTTCGGCTGCGCTCGCAAACTCGCTGCGCTCAGCATGACAGAGGTTTTGGAAGCCACCCGCCTCTTGCTGCATCCCGCATCCCGCATCCCGCATCCCTCTGCCATCCCGCCTTCCGCCTTCCGTGGCAAGGGATTTGCTCTACAAACCCCGGATTTTTCTCCCGCCACCTTTTTTCCGACCGCCGCCATGTACACCTACGCCTACCAAGCCCGCGACAACCACGGCAAGATCACCGCCGGGGTCCAGGACGCCCTCAACGAGGAAAACGCCATCACCAGCCTGATGAGCCGCGGCCTGATGGTCCTGACCATCCAGCAAAAGAGCGCCGCCAAGAAGCAAAAGACCGCCACCAAGGTCAAGGAAACCGATCTGGTCCTCTTCACCCGCCAGTTGGCCACCATGATCGACGCGGGCATCCCCCTCGTCGGGGCCATGACCGCCCTCTACGACTCCGCCGATCCCCGCAAGCAGCTCGCCCTGCGGACCATCATCGGCGACATCACCGCCCGCGTGCAGGGCGGCGAGAGCTTCAACGCCTCCCTGGCCAAGCACCCCAACATCTTCAACCGCCTCTACGTCTCCATGGTCCGGGCCGGTGAATCCGGCGGCTTGCTCGCCGAAATCCTCGACCGTCTGGCGGGCTTCCTCGAAGCCAGCGCCCGCCTGCGCAAGAAGGTCAAGAGCGCCATGACCTACCCGGTCGCGGTCATCTCCATCGCCATCCTCATCACGGTCTTCCTGATCGTGAAGGTCGTGCCCGTGTTCGCGGAAATCTTCAAGGACTTCGGCAAGCCCCTGCCCGCGCCCACCCAGTTCCTCGTGGACCTCAGCGACCTGATGCGTAACGACTGGTACTACTTCATCGGCGGCGTCGTGGCTGTGGTCTTCGGCATCCGCTACTTCCTCAAGACCAAGCAGGGCCACGAGTTCTGGAACCGCTGGCAGCTCAAGCTGCCGGTCTTCGGGCCGCTGGTCCACAAGATCTGCATGAGCCGCTTCGCGCGCACGTTCTCGCAGCTCATCCGCTCGGGCGTGCCCATCCTGGAAACGCTCGAAATCGTCGGCGGCAGCTCGGGCAACACGGTCATCGAGGAATCCATCAAGGGCGTCAGCGCCGACGTGGAAAAGGGCGACAACCTCTCCGTGGCGATGTCCAAGAAGACCATCTTCCCGCCGATGATGCTGCGCATGGTCGCCGCCGGGGAAAGCACGGGCAAGATCGACGAGATGCTCGAAAAGATGGCCGACTTCTGGGACGAGGAAATCGAGGCGACGCTCTCCGCGCTGACGAGCCTGCTCGAACCGATCCTCATCGTGGTGCTCGGCGTGATCGTCGGCGGCATCGTCATCTCGCTCTTCCTGCCCATCTTCCAGCTCAGCGAGGTGGTTTCCGGCTAATGCGGCGGCCACGACCCGAGCCGGCGGGCCCGTGTGCGCGGCACCGCCGGGATCAAGCTTGAGACTCCACGAGCCGTATGGTGGATCACGACCCCGCCC
>CALMAQ010000379.1 GCA_937859745.1 uncultured Verrucomicrobiota bacterium
GTTCGCCGGGGGGAACTGGGCTGTTCCCCGCCCGTGGGGGGCAACCGGTAACACCCGGGCCGTACCTATGGGGGGGGGGGGGCGGGGTGGCTGACCGATAACCGGGAAGATGTCTATGGGACCTGTGCTGCCCTCAGTGATGCCGTAGAAGTTACCGTCGCTACCAAGTGCCAAATTGCCGAGGGGGCTTCCGCTGTCGCTGCCGCCGGTGAAGCTGTAAAGGACGATATACTGCCCCGCGTTCGTGATCTGGAACACCACTCCATGAGACCCGGTGCCGCCGCCCTGCGTCGTGCCGTAGAGGTTGCCATCGGGACCCAGCGTCAAGCCGTTGGGGAAGGACCCATCCGCATCGCCCGTGTCGGGAAAGGTGTGGAGCGTCGTGAACGCACCCTGCGGGGTAATCTGGTAGATCGTCCCGAAGTTGCCGACGTCGCCGCCGGTCGCGCCGTAGAAGTTGCCGTCGTTGCCGCGTGTCAGGCTGGAGGTCGAACTCACGCCGTTGGAGAACGTGTGCAGGGTAATGTAATGCCCGGCTGGGGCGAGACGAAAGATGCTGGCGGCCTGCGCGCCGGCCATAGAGACGCCGTAGAGGTTGCCGTCATCGTCCTGCACCAATGGACCGGCCGCGTTCAGGTATTTGGCGGCGGCGTAAAGTGTGGTCAGTTCGCCCGTCGGAGTGATCCGGAACACTGTGCCGCCGCCGTTGGCTCCACCGTAGCTGGTCAGGCCGTAGAAGTTGCCGTCATTGCCTCTAATCAGGCCAAAAGGCCCCTGCCCGTCATCGGCACCGGCAAAGACGTACAGCGTGGTTAACTTGCCCGTCGGTGTGATTTGGTAAACCGTGCCGTAACCGGTGTTGCTTGACCCAGCGGTGTAGCCGAAGCCGCCACCGATGGTTGTCCCGTAGAAGTTGCCATCGCTTCCCTGCACCAGCCTTCCCGGAGTGCTGCCGTCGCCGCCGGCAAAGCTGTGGAGCGTTGCGTACACGGCGGTGTCCTGCGCCTGGATAGCTCCGGGCAGGTTGAGGAGCAGGCACAAGGCGGCACAGAGGAGTCGTGGAGAAGGGAAAGGTGTGGTGATCATCGTTCGGAACTTCTTGGAAGGGTCTTCCTTTTGGTTTACCATAGGAGAATATGTCGTTCCTTTTGGAATGCAACAGGAAAATTTTGATGGATGGTTCTACGTCTCGTCTTATCAGTTTGCTTGGCGCACACGGCGTCACCATCAACCAAGCCGACAGGCATTTTGACCGAACTCGCCGCGACGGCGGATCGGCGCTTTCGTGAACGGATAAATCCAGCAAAGTTACCCTTCGCGTAAGGCGGCCAGCGGATCCACTTGGGTCGCGCGTCGGGTGGGCAGGTAGCTAGCTAATAAAGCCACCAACATCAATACCAGAACCACTGCCACAAACGTCAGCGGGTCGTTCTCGCTTACCCCATAAAGGGAATTCGCTAAAAGCCGCGCCATGCCGAGCGCGATTGACATTCCGATGATGATACCAGCCAACACAGGCTTCATGCTTCCAACGATGATAAAGCGGAGCACATCATAGCGGTGTGCTCCGAGGGCCATGCGGATCCCAATCTCGCGGGTACGTTGAGCGACGCCGTAGGCCGTCAAACCATAGATGCCAACACCCGCAAGTACCAGAGCAAGGCTCGCAAAGCCCGCCACGAGGAGCGCCGTCAGCTTACGGTTCGCTATGGATCGAGAAACCAGCGTGTTCATCTCTAGTGATTCGCCGACTGGCTGCTCTGGATCGACGGAGTGCACCGCGGCTTCAATCGATGATCTGAGGCTGTGTACCTGTTCAGGATTAATGGCTCGCACGTAAACGTTCATGGACAAACCACTGCGCTGGTACATGGAAAAATACATCTCGGGCTTGGGTAGTTCTGACACCCTGATCGTGCGGGCATCAGCGACGATGCCGACGATTTCCGTAGCCACCGGGTCCATGGCCGAGCACAACAGCTTTTGGCCGAGCGCGTCACCGTGCGGGAACAATTGACGGGCCATGGTCTCGTTGATGAGCATCACGGGTGGCATCCCCGTGCGGTCGCGTTCGGAGAAGGTCCGCCCCTGCAAGATCGGGATGCCCAGCGTGGCGAAATAATCCGGGCTGGCGTAGCAACAGATGGTGTGGGCACGTTGCGAGGCAGCCGGGGTCGGTTGGCCGACCACTGAGTAGTACATTTCCAGAGCCCCCGTCATCGGTCCATACAGAGCCGCCGCCGCATCCTGAACCCCGGGCAAGGTGCGGAGGTTCCGGGTCACTTGCGCGAAGAAGGCTGCCTGCTGTTCGGTGTTTGGGTAGCATCTGGCTGGGAGGTAGACGCTCGCCATGACCACGCCGTCGGGATCGAACCCCAGGCGTACGCGCTGCAATCGCCACAAACTGGAAAGCAGTAAACCGGTGCAAGCGAGGAGTACCAACGAAAGTGCCACCTGCGCGATGAGCAAGGTGGCCTGTACCCGGCCTTGGTTCGTCGCCCCTGCGTCCCTGAGCGTTGCGGATTGTTGCAACGCCTTCCCCATCCCGTCCGAGGCGATGCGTGAGGCGGGAAAGACGCCGAGCAGCACCCCCGTCAGCAGCGACATAACCAAGGTAAAAAGCAAGGCTGCTCCGTCCAGGTGGATCTCGCGCGCTCGCGGGATCACCTCGGGACCCAGGCCGCGCGCCAGATGCACACACCATGCGGCAAAGAAGCTGCCCAGGATGCCCGCCAGCAAATTCAGCAGCAGGCTCTCCGTGATGAGTTGCTGCGTCAGACGCCAACGGCCCGCGCCTAGCGCGACCCGAATCGCTATCTCTCTGCGGCGACTCTCCAGCCGCGCGAGGGACAGGTTCGCCACGTTGACGCACGCGATGAGCAGCACGCAGCCGACCGCTCCTGCCAGGATGTAAAAACGTGGACGCGACCAGCCGACAACCAACTCCTGGAGCGATGCCACTTTCTGACCGGTCGCGGCGTCCACATGATCGAGGTAAGCCTGGCGGTAGCGGACGGAAAGCGAACGCAGCGCCGCACTGGCTTGCTCCGGAGTGATCCCGGGCTTGAGCCGGGCGATGCCAAACAAAAGCGAAGTTCCTTGCCGCAGCATGGCGGGAGGATATCGGCTGGAGTTCAGAACCCCCGGGGCGAACACGTCCGCCTGATCGAGGGGAGGCGCGAGCGGCCGAGCGAGGACACCTACGATTGTATAAGGAGCGTTGTTGAGGGTAACGGTTCTTCCGACGACGGATGGATCGCTCGCAAAGTGCTTTTGCCAGCAGTTCTGGCTTAAAACCGCAACTTGCGCCGTGCCCGGACGATCTTCCTGCGACGAAAACAAGTGGCCGTGCGCTGGTTGAACGCCGAGGGTCTGCAAAAATGTCGGGCTCGCAAAATAGCCGTAGAGTTGGATGGGTGCGCCGTGGCCGGAGAGCGTGAAGCTCTCGAAAATAGCCGCTCCCAGGCTTGAAAAACAATCTTGCTGATCGCGAATGAATTGGTAGCGGGGGTACGAGATCGCCGCGGTCCCTGCTTGGTTCTCCTTCCCGGGCTCGAACTCCACAAAGGCCATCAGCCGGTCGGATTGAGGGTAGGAGAGGGGTCGCAGGAGAACGGCGTTGACGAGGCTGAAGATGGCTGTGGTCGCACCGATCCCCAGCATCAAACTGACCACGGCAACGACCGTGAAGCCAAGTGAGCGCCGAAGGAGGCGCAAGGTGTAGCGACCGTCCTGCAGGAGATCTTCAAGCAGAGGTAAAGTGGCTTCATCGTAATAGGAGGCGCGCGCGGAAACTGGGGACCCAAACTTCAAGCGAGCTTGGCGAGCGGCTTCCTGGGGAGCCATGCCAGCACGAATGTATTCCTCTGTCAGCGCAGCGAGATGCGCTTCGACTTCCTCCCGAAGTCGCTCGGCGTGGTACCGCCTAGTCACGAGATTGACCAAGCGTCTGAAGAACCTCTTCAGAGGAGTCATATTAGGTGCCCAGCGCCGCGCAAATAGGGCGAAAGTGTACGACAACAATTTCTTGAAGACGTTCCCTGTCAAACGGTTGCTTTCTCCCGCCCCAACCGCAACAAGATGCGGGGGCGGGGAAGTGTGCTCATACCAAGTCCCTGGCTTTCGCGTCAAAGAAGCGCGCGATGATCGCGGCTGTCTGCTCCCAATCGTGTTTTTCGGTGACGAGGAGTTTACGTCCGGCTGGAGTCAGTGCGTAGAAGCGTGCCCGGCGGTTGTTTTCCGAAGGGCCCCATTCTGAGGTGATGGCCCCTTCCTGCTCCAGACGTAAGAGCACAGGATAAAGGGTTCCCTGGTTGACCGAAAGCAGATCGCCGCTGATCTGCTCGATGCGGCGGGCAACGCCGTATCCATGCAGTGGTCCGAGCACATCAAGGGTTTTCAAAATCATCAGCGAGAGTGTCCCCTGCTGAACGTCCCTTTTCTGTTTCATGCATGCTATTTTCGTCCTTTCCTTTGGCTTGCCAATAGGAAAATGTTGGTTTTTGCTGAAGAAGTTTGGATTCTCACCATCCATGGGCAGGAACACGAATCTCAGGGCATCCGGCACCCTCTTTATCTGGTATGTTTTCTTATGGACGTGCGCCCTCGCATTGGTCTTTGCCACGCCGACCACCCAGGGAGCATCGGACGCAGCAGATGCCGCGGCGATCCAGTCGAACCTCCCCGCCAACGTCACCCTCCAGCAGGCTAGCATCAAGCAAGTCGCCGCCGCGCTCCACGAGACCATCCTGCAACATCCTAATGATGCCCTCGACATTCTGCGTATCGCCATCTTGGCGAAAACGCCCCGGCGAGGTGACGGTGACCGTTCCTGCAAAGATCGATGCCAGCTTGTGCAAGCAGCCTGCACCGCTGCTCTGGATAGAACCAGCAAGCTTGTTGAGCTGGCGAGTTCTTTGTGCCCCGACTGCGCGGACAGCCTCCAAAATTTGCTCGTAGTCCTCCGCAACGACAGGAACGGCGTGGAGAGCAGGGATGTGATTGGCTTCGGCGTCGGCTTTGGTCCCGGCTTGCCCGGCGCACCCAGTTTTGTGGGTCCTACAGCAAATGGCAGCGCCGTTGGGGGCCCGCTGCCACCGCCCAGCCCCCCGCCGATCACACCCGTTGCGAACAATTAATTGATCTGAGGGACAGAAGCCATTTGGGACGGCTGGCGATGACGCAAGGTCCACAGTCCAAGCATCCCAACGCGACGAAGGTCACGTGCAAGTGGGATCGCTGGCAGCAGCATGTCGACTGCCGTCTGTTTGCGGGCAACGATCTGCAACACTTTTGCGTAGTAACGGGAGTCAGCCACGTTCATGGCCGCGTGGGGCGAGGTCATCACTCACCCCCGACAACTGACATGGCAACCCGTTATTACACCGCTGAGGTTTGATCTCCCAGGTAAGGTGACGTTCTACGGAGCACCCATCCCAAAACCCTGGTTTGTTGGCACCAGGGAGCGCCCTCTGAAGATTTTTGGGCATACAAGCAGCGTAGGTATGCCAAAAACTCGTCTCACAAATCAACGTGCCATTTCTTGCTTGTGGGTTGAGTTCGTGACACAACTTGGCGCGTACGAATTGGCTACTGCCGCGTGAGCACCTCGGACCAAAGCATCGAGCCACAGGAAGACGAGCTGCAACGCGCCGGTTGCGAGAAGATCTTTCGCGATGTGGCGTCCGGTGCCCGCGCCTCCCGTCCCGGCCTGGACGAAATGATCGCCCACGCTCGGGAAGGGCGACCTGATCGTCGTCGTTCGTCTGGATCGGCTCGGGCGCAACCTGGGCGATCTCTTGGAGAATGTTCGTACCCTGGAACGCGGCGGGCGCGGCTTCAAGAGCTTGGCCGAGAACATCGACAGCACCACCGCAGGCGGCAAACTCATCTTCCACATCTTTGCCTCGTTGGCCGAGTTCGAGCGCGCGTTGATCCGGGAACGCACCTTGGCGGGTCTGGCTGCCGTACGGGCGCGAGGCCGCGCGGGTGGCAGGCCCAAGAACACGGACACTCGCAAGCAAGAGATGGCCATGTCGCTGCTGGCAGACCCCGCCAACAGCGTGACCGACGCCTGCCGTCTGCTGAAGGTGTCACGCTCCACCGCTTACCGGCTGGCACGCGCGGGAGCCGCGGCAGCCAAAGCGGCCAAGAAGTCAGCCTTGGGAGCCGAGGACCGGACTGGCGTTGGCATTGAGAATGGCCTGACGCAGAGAGCCGCCTCCCGAATCGGCGAGTTGGATGACGTAAAAAGTGTTTCCGTTGCCAGGCGCCGGGCCGGGGTCCGGAGGTTGGGGGGCTAGACTCGGAAGAGGTGCCGATAACGGATCGGACAAGGGAGACCCGCTGTCCGCGGCGTACAATGTCTGGCGAGGTCCGCGGCCATCGAGGAAGCCGCCCCGCGAAAGAAGCCGAAGGGCGAAGCCGCCATCCGCGCCCATTTGATCGGCAGCACGTCGGACAAGCGGCCGGTGTTGGCGGTGATCAAGGCCTGCACCGGGTCGGGCCGGTCGGCCGCCGGCGACTGGGAGCCAAGCAGCTAGCCAGCAACTTCCAATAATCCGCGTCCATTCCTGCGGTTGTAGCAGGTGTTCATTGTCGCTTATTTCCTTGTTCCATGGTCCAGAATCTTCGCGCACCTCAAATTACAGATCGGGACATTGATTAGGCAAGTTTTTCCCGAGGCTGGCTGCTATGTTG
>CALMAQ010000380.1 GCA_937859745.1 uncultured Verrucomicrobiota bacterium
GCTGCCAGTACAACGGCCAGTACACCAACATGCGGCTGCGCGACTACGTCAACATGGTTCTGCAGGTCGATCAGGACCTGAAGCCGAAGCTGCCCGACCACGACGCCAACCGGCGGGCGTCGATCCGCTTCGACCAGCCGACGCTGGGCGAGGCGCTCGACGTGGTTTGCGCGGCGTTCGGCCTGCGCTACCACCTGGAAGGCGACACGGTCGTGTTCGCCGCCCTCGGGACCCTGCCCGCCGGCATGCAGCAGACCGTGCGCTGGCTCCCGGCGGATGCTTTCCCCGACACGGAGTCCGCGCAGGCGGCCCTGGCCGCCCGGGGGATCACGTTCCCGGCCGGGGCGGCCGTCCAGTGGGACGCGGACCGCCGGGAGATCACCCTGACCGATACGCCCGACAACCAGCGGCGGTTCGCGGACCTCCTGCGCGCGGACGATGGGAGCGGCCCGGACGGGCCCACCCACTGGCTGCAACTGGCCGACGGCGCGCGCCTGGGCCTGGCGGTGGACCGTTTCGAGGCCGGGAGCATTACCGGGCACCATCCCGTCTACGGGCGCTGCACGGTCCCGCTGGCCGTGGTCGCCTCGATCCGCACGGTCGCCCCCGAGGCCGACCCGGCGGTGAGGACGTTCGCCGACTGGCGGCTGCAACCCGCGCCGGAACCCGTGCTGCCCGAGGACAGCGGCCCGGGTGCCGCGCTCGTGGGCACGGAGCCGGAGTCGTTCCGACTGCCGATGGCCGCGGGCGCGACGTTCGATCTCGGCGAGGAGCGGGGCAAGGTGGTGGTGCTCGACTTCTGGGCGACGTGGTGCGCGCCGTGCGTGCAATCGCTGCCGGGCCTGATCGAGGCGCTGGCGGATTTTCCCGAGGACAAGGTGCGGCTCGTGGGGGTCAACCAAGCGGAGCCTATCGGGCAGGTGCGGCGGTTCCTGGAAGCGCGCGGCTGGAAGCTCGCCGTGGCGATGGACGGCGCGCAGCGCGTGGCGAAGGAGTTCGCGGTGGACGCGATTCCCTACACGGTCGTCATCGGCCCGGACGGCAAGGTGGCGCGCGTGTGGACGGGCTTCGAGCCCGGCGGGGAGCGCGAGGTGGCCGACACCGTGCGGAAGCTGCTCGACCCGCGGTAGGGCCCGGCCCCGCTTACAACCGCCGGGCGACGAACTCCAGCGCGATGACGCTGTACGCCGTCGCCAGCACGGGGTCTTTTTCCCACCAGCGGCCGTTGTCGTTCGCCCAGGAGCCTTCCTGCGACTGGAGGCTCATCAGCTTCGTGGCCAGGTCCTCGCGCCAATCGACCCGCTGGCCGTTGGGCAGCGACATCTCGCTGACCCCGTAGGCGGCGAGCGACTTGGCCATCAGGTCATAGTAGTAATACAGCCCTGCCTTGCCCATGCCTGGATTTTCTTCCAGCGTGTAGTTGGCCAGCAGCCAGTCGTGCGCCGCCGTCACGCGCGGATCGTCCGCCTTCAGGTCGGCGTACAGGTAGCTGAGCAGCCCCGCGTAGGTCATCGTGCCGTAGGAGCGCAGCGCCCGGGGCACCGGCTCGCCCGGGGCGGTGGGCGGGGCTTTCTTGGCCGCACCGGGCGCGTAGATGAATCCGCCGCGGTCCGCCGGGTCGTTCGCCTGCGCCACCCAGGCCTCCTTGTTGTACACGGGCAGGTTCTGGCAACGCTGGAGGAAGGCGACCGCCGCCTTCACGTCGAGGCCGGGGTCCTGCGCGGTGTCATTCGAACCTTGCAGCCCTGCGCTGAGGTGCAGCGCCTCCAGCGAATACACCGTGTTGGAGAGGTCCGCGTGGTCCCCGTGCGGGTCGTAGGCGAAACCTCCGTCGCCGGGATCTCCTTCGGGACCGTGCTTCTGCGTGCTGAGGATGAAGCGGCGGGCGCGTTGAAGAACGGCGTCGTTATGCCCGTCGCGCTCGGCGAGCAGCGCCACCAGGCAGATGGACGTGTTGTAGTTGGAAAGTCCCTTGCGGTAGATGCCGCCGTCGGGCTGGACGCAGCTTGCCACGTAGTCGTGCGCCTTGCGGAGTCCCTCGTCGCGGGGGTCCTGGCCGAGCGGCGCGCCCTGCCGGGCCGGGTCGCCGAACTGCGCGGTCATCACGAGCGCCGTCAGCGCCGGTTGGTCGGGGTTCGACCAGAAGCCCTCGGGCTTCTGCTGCGAGCGCAGCCAGGCCAGGGCTTGGTCGATGGAATGTTGCACCTCCTGCCGCAGCGACTGGTTGGGCAGCGCGGGTGTGGCGGGCGACTGCGCGCGGGCGGGCGGCGCGATGGCCCCCAGGACGACGAACAGGGTGCAGGGGAGGAACGGTTTCATGGGGCGAATCAGGTTCAGGGAGCGTCGGCGGCGGCCGCCGGCCGCCGGCGGGGGATTTAGACCCGCGGGCCCGCGGCGGGGCGGCGCCGGGCGGCGGCGAACCAGATGCTCTCGTCCTCGTGGCCGGGGCGGGGGTTGTTGACGAGTGCGGCCGGGTCGGTGATGACCGCGACGAAGGACTTGTCCGATGCCGCGAGGAACTGTCCCTCCGAGAAATACGAGCCGTTGTAGAGCCAGTCCGCCTCGGACATCGGCGCCTTGGTCTTCGTGTTGTCGATGAGCGATTCCCCGCGCTGCGTGACCGGGTCGCCGCCCTCCTTGGGCCGCCAGCGCACGAGGATCGTGACCGGCGGGCCCTCGGGCAGCTTGGCCGTGGCGAGATACCCTGCGTCGATGGCGCTCGGCGGGGCTTTGTCCGGCGCGGCGCCGTCCTTGGCGGTGAGCTTGCCCACGCCGAGCAGCAGCATGGCCGTGTGGACCTGCACGGGGTCCGCCCCGGTCCGCAGGACGCTCTCGTGCGTCTTGCCCTGGTCGCCGACCAGGAGATATTCCACCGGGCCCTCGATCAGGTTGACCGCCCCCGGGAAGCGCACCTCGCGCGCCGCCCGGTCGATGGTGACGGAGCCCAGGCGGTACACGCCCGGGGCCACCGTTTGCAGGGAGGCCGGCGGCGTGGACACCTCCCCCGGAGCCTGCGCGCGGCCCGGCGCGGCGGCCAGGACGGCGCAAGCGAGGAACAACGGAAGGCAACGGGAAACGGGCACGGGGCAGCGGTGGGACGCTCCGGCAACCATGCACGCGCCCGCCGCGGGTGGAAACCCCTTTTTCCTGACCCGCGCGCCGCCCTACGACAGCCCGATCAACTCCAGTGCGCGGGAAGCCGCGGCGAGCCGGGTTTCCACGCCCAGCTTGAGCATGATGTTCTGCATGTGCTTCTTGATCGTGTTGGGCGCGGCGCGCAGGATGATGCCGGTCTCCGGGTTGGTCTTGCCGTGCGCGATCCAGTAGAGCACTTCCGCCTCGCGCGGCGTCAGGCCCAGTCGCGCCAGGCTGGCCGAACCCGCGTCGGGAGAAGCCGGGGTGGTTTCCACGAGGACCAGGAGGCAGCGGTTAGACCTTCCCGGGTACGCGGGACCGCGCACCGTCGCCTCCAGCCGGGAGCCGTCGCGCTCCAGCCGCCACGCGCCGCCCGCGCCGTCTGCCAGCCAGTCCGCCAGCGCGGGCGGCAGGACCTCCGTCGCGTGGTGCGCCGGGAAGAACCGGGCCAGGAGCCGCCGCGCGGGCACCGTGCAAAACGTGATGCGGCCATCCGTCAGCATGAGCGCCGCGCGGTCCAGCGACCGCTGGAGGTATTCGTCCTCCTCGCGGTGTCGCGCGGCCTCGGCCCGGCGCGCGGCGGTCTGTGCCTCCCGCCGCCGCCCCCCGGCC
>CALMAQ010000381.1 GCA_937859745.1 uncultured Verrucomicrobiota bacterium
GCCCGACAACGATGCCGACGCTCCATCCTTTTCGTCCCCGCAAAATTCCGGCCATGCTGCTGACGGCCGGGCTGGTTGTGGTGTTCTGCCTGGGCCTGCTGTGGGCGAACCCGCACACTTTCTGGAACGACGATTACCAAATTTCCATCCTCCCCGTGCTGGCCGACGTCGCGCGCTCGTGGCGGGAAGGACACTGGCCGTTGCTGAGCCCGTATTCCTGGGCCTGTGGGAACCTCGCGGGCGAATACCAGTACGGGACGTTTTCCCTGTTCGTGAACGTCGTGGTCATCGCGGTCTGGCAGTTTCCGCTGTCCTTCGGGGCGCAGGCGGCGGCGGTGTCGATCGTCCACTTGGCGGTGCTCGGGGCCGGGGCGGCGCTGCTCGCGCGCCAGCGACGGCTGTCCACCCCGCTCGCGGTAATGGTCGGACTGGTCAGCGCGCTCAACGGGTGGGAAATCGGCTGGGGCGCGTCGGACTGGTTCGGGGCGCTGGCGGCCCATGCATGGCTGCCGTGGGCGTGGTGGGCCTTCGAGGCGGCGACCGAGCCGCTGCCGGACCCAGCCACGCGGTGGGACCGCCTGCGCTGGCTGCTGTCCGCGCCCTTCGTCTATCTGGTGCTCACGGGGGGCTTCCCCTACACGGTGGTCATGCTGATGCTGGTGACGGGCTGGCTGGCGGTGCGGGAACTGGCCGCGCGGCGGGCCAGATCGCTCGTGCCGCTAGTGGCAGGCTGGGTCATCGGCCTGGGTTTGTCCGCGCCCGCGTGGCTGTCGCTGCTGGCGTCCATCCGCGGCTCCAGCCGCGCCGAGGGGGTGGGGCCGGGCAACCGTGCCTGGACGGTGCCGCTCTCGTCCCTGCCGGGGATCGTCCTGCCGAACTGGAGCACGGACTGGCATAACTTCAGCAACAAGCCCGCGCTGCACGCCGCGCTGGAATGGACCGGCGCGTTCGTGCCGGTGCTCGGGCTGGTGGTCCTGGCCTGCTGCACGGTCCGGAGGTTCGCCCGGATCAGCCGTTGGGACCTGGGGCTGTTCGGCGTCGTTTTCCTGCTCTGCCTGCTGCCGAGCCCGGGGATCTTCCGCTGGAGCTTCCGGTGGCTCCCCCTGCTGCACATCATCCTGGCGCTGATCGGCGCGCAGGCCTGGCAACTGCTCGCCGACGAGGCGAACGCCGACGAGGCACCAGCGGGCGGTGCGCGCTGGCAGCACTTGCTGCGGCGGAGCGGCGGATTCTGGGCCGCCGCGGCGGTGGCGACGGCTTGGCTGGCCATGGTCATCGCGGGCACCGCCAACCCAGACGAAAAGACACTCCACCTGCCCAATTGGGTCTTTGAATGCGCCTTGGCCTGGCTGGCGGCGGACCTGCTGCTGCCGCAGGCGATTGGCGGACGGCGCTGGCTCCCCACGCTGTTCACCGTGGTGACGCTTGCGGCGACTTACCACCACCTGCCCACGAACTGCGGGGTGCCCCTTTACAACTTCAACGAAAACCTCTCCCGACCCGAACCGCTCTCCGCAGACCGGCTCTACCTGAGCTTTTACCGCGCGCCGGAAAGCTGGTACATCGTCGGGCCGGTGCCACCCGGGGCGGGCGGCGTGACGCGGCCCGGCAGCACGAACCTGTTCGCCGGGGTGCGCCTGATCAACGGCTACAGCCCCATCATGGGCGCGGGCGTCGGCCGCCGCCTGCGGGTCCAGACCCACGGCGACATCCCCGCCGACATGGCTTACGACCTCGTGACCAAGGAGGCCGGCCCGGACGGGCTGCTGGCGTCGTTCGGCGTCGATGGGCTCCTGATCGCCCGCAACTTTCCGATGCACACCCTTCCGCCGGCCGACGAATGGACGCCGGTATTTTCCTCGGGGGACGGCACCGTCTACCATCGGCGTGGCAAGCCGCTGCCCCAGGTGGTCGGAACGTGGCCGGGCTTGGCCGGGGGGGGCGCGCCGCGTCCGTTGACCGTCGTGGAGAACTCGCGCCAGACCGTCCGCGTGGACCTCGCGGGTGCGCCGGAGGGGGCGGGTGTGGTCACATTTCGCCGTCCGTATTTCCCGGGCTACGCAGCGACGCTCGACGGCGCGTCCGTGCCGGTGGAGTCCGCCGACCGCTTCATGCCCTCGGTGGCGCTGCCGCCCGGCAGGCACGCGCAACTCGTCCTGCAATACCGGCCGCCCGCCGTGGTGTGGGGGAGCTTGGCGAGCGCCTTCTCGCTCGCGGTCCTGGCCGCCGCCGCCGCCGCGTCGTGGCGGCAGGCGGGTTCAAAGCGGGTTGAACTGTAGCCGGTCTACCGTGCCCGATTCCGTGTCGAGCGTGATCTCCAGCAGCCAGCGCGCGTCGCCGACCTGCACCCAGTAGTGGTACTCCGTCTGGTCGCCGATCTCCGTGCGGCCGACGAGTTCGAACTTCCCAAAGGGCGGCAGCGGCGCAAGGCGCGCCTGGTAGTCCGCGAGAACCGCCTCGTTGTAGGCGTTGCGGCCCTCCACACTGAAAGCTTCGGTCTTCACCTTCCCGGCCCGCAAACCCTCGAGCACCTGCCGCAAGGTTTCCGTGAGGGCGGGTTCGCGGTCTTCGATGGGATGGTCCGCGGGCGGCTTGAGGTCGGGCCGGATGAGGCTGGCCACCCCGTGGGCGATCTCCCATGGGTCGGCCTCGGCGAGGTTGGCGAGCACGACCACCGACACGCGCTGCCGGGGGAAGCGCAGGATGTGCGAGGCGTAGCCCTGCAAATGGCCGCTGTGCTCGTAGTACGGCTTGCCCTCCTGGTCACGGATGAACCAGCCGAAGCCGTAGGGAAACGTTTTGCCGCTGTTGAGCGTGACCGGCGTGAACACCGCCTGCCACGCCGCGGGGGGCAGCAGTGCCCCGGACTGGATCGCGGCATCCCATTTCGCCATGTCCACAACCGTGGAAACGAGCCCGCCGTCCCCCGTGCCGCAAACGGTTGGCGACATCCACTCCTGGTTCTTGAGCGCGCCCTGCTGGAGGCGATAGCCGCTGGCACGGAAGGAGAGGACATCGGTATCTGTCACCAGTTGCGTGCTGCCCATGTGCAGGCGTGAGAAAATCCGCTCGCGCAGGAAGTCGCCGTAAGGTTTGCCGCTGACGCGGTGGATGAGCACTCCCAGCATGACGTAGGCGGTGTTGCTGTAGGCCCAGCGGGCCCCCGGGGTGAAGGTGCGCGGCAATGCGCCCGCCAGATGGACGAGTTCGTTTTCGGTGTAGTCGCGGCGGGGGTCGAGCGGCTGGTGCGCGTCATCGTAGTCGGGGAGCCCGGAGGTGTGCGTGAGAAGATGGCGGAGCGTGATGTTTTCCCAACCGCGTGGGGCGTCGCTCAGATAGCGCGTCACCGGTTCGTCGATGGAAAGCTTGCCGTCTTGGGCAAGGAGCAGGATGCCCGTCGCCACGAACTGCTTGGTGATGGAAGCCAGTTCGTACACGCTCTCGGCCACCGCCGGGGAGTGCAGTTCGATGTTGGCCTGCCCGTAGCCCTTGGTGAAGATCAATTCGTTGTTGATCGTGACCGCCAGGGAGAGACCCGGGATGCGTTGCTCGCGCATCTTCCGGCGGACGAAGGCGTCGATGGCCGTCTGCGAAGGGTCGATGATGGCATCGTCCTGCGCGCGGGCGCGCGGCGAGCCCAGGAGGGCCGCCGCCGCCAGCAAGCCGAGCCAAGCGAGAACAGCGGACCAGCGCGACGCTCCCGGGGCCGGGGCGGGCGCTTGACGCAGATGGGAGGTGTCGGTCGAGGTCATCGGCGCTTGCCCGCGTCATCGGTCCACCTTCACATTCGTGCAACCCCGGCCCCGCGCGCGTTGCGACGGGTTGCCCGGCGACAAATCTTGACGCAATGTCCCTGGCCGATGGCCGCCGTTGAAACCAATCCGAGCGCCGCGCCGGTTCCCGCCGTCCACCTCCGGGCCGCCTGCGCGTCGGTCGTCGGGGCGTTGCTGGGGCTGGCCACGCTGCACGCGGCGGTACGGCGGGAGGTGGTCACGCGGACCGAACGCTTCAACGTTTTCCCGCAGTACGACAAACTTTACGGGGCCGCCGTGCAAACCCAGGTGTTGCGCGATCCGTCGCTACTGCTCGTGAACGGGAGTTCCGAGTTGACGCAAGGGCAGGGCAATCGCGCGGACGGATTTTTCAGCCGGCACCCGACCGGCTTCGGCGCGTTCCTCATCGGCAACCCGGGTTCCACCTGCCTGATGATGGCCACCCGGCTCGCGTCGCTAACCGGGGCCCGCGGCAGGAAAGTGGCGGTCTTCCTGTCGCCGGGCTGGTTCTTCGCGCCGCAACTCGACCCTCCGGGGTTCGGGTTCAACTTTTCCCCGCTGCAAACCAGCATCTTCGCCTTTGAAAGCCGCCTGAGCGCACCGCTCAAGCAGGGTCTCGCCCGCCGGATGCTGGATTATCCCGCGACCATCGGCCAGTTTCCCCTGCTCGACCGCGCGCTGCGCGACTTGGCCGACGACAACACGGTGGCACGGGCCGATCTGGCCTTGCTCGCGCCGATGGGCGCGTTGCACGGCTGGACGCTGCGGCGGTCGGACGAGGGCAAGCTCGCGTACTGGATGTGGCACGACCATCCCGCCGCGCCGCCAGCCACGCCGCCCGTGTCACCTCCCATCCGGTGGCAGGAGCGCGTGGACCAGGCCGACGCCACCTACCGGCAGCGCCCGCTCCAGACTTCGTACAGCGTCGGTGTGAGGACCGGCTTCGATGACGCCCTGCGTCGGCAGTTCCGTGACCCGCGCCACCTGGAACTCTCCCCGGACGAGCAGTTCGCGCGTGCCTGCCTGGGCTCGAAGGAGTGGGGCGATTTGCGACTGCTCCTGCGGGTCGCGCAGGAAGCCGGGATCGACCTGCTGCTCGTCTGCCAGCCGCTCAACGAGACGTTCACGCGGCTCCAGGGACTCACCGCGCGGTCGAACGCCCTCTTCTACGACCGGCTGCGGGAGACCGCCGCCCCGTTCGGGGTGACGCTGGACACGTTCCCGGAAGCGGAAGCCGACCCCTACTTCTACCAGGATTGCGACCACCCCAGCGCCAAGGCGTGGGTCGTCTACGACCAGTGCCTCGACCGCTTCTTCCACGCGCCCACGCCCGCTAGCACAAGGTGACCCACTGACGGGTCTGCGCGCTTTCCTGGATGGCGCTGAGGATGCGTTCGGTCGCCAGACCGTCGGCGAAAGTGGGGTGGACGCTTTTCCCGTTGACCACGGCCGTGACGAACTCGGCGAAGGTGTGCACGAACGTGTGTTCGTAGCCGATGACGTGACCTGCCGGCCACCAGGAGCCGACGTAGGGATGCTCGGCCTCGGTCACGAGGATGTCCCGGAATCCGCGCGCGTCCGCCGGGTCGGCGTTGCTGTAGAAGCGGAGCCGGTTCATGTCCTCCAGATCGAAGGCGAGCGTGCCTTTGCTGCCGTTGATCTCGAACGTGACCTGATTCTTGCGCCCGGCGGCGAAGCGCGTCGCTTCGAGGTTGGCGATGGCCCCGTTCTCGAAACGCCCGATCCAGCTCACGGCGTCGTCTACCGTGACGGCCCCCATCTGCTGCCCGGCCCGCGCGGTCAGCTCCGCGCCGGTGTCCGCCAGCACGGGCCGCTCCTTGATGAACGTTTCCATGAGCCCGCAGACCTCCTTGACCTCGCCGACGAGGTAGCGGCCCAGGTCGATGATGTGCGCGTCGATGTCGCCGTGCGTGCCGGAGCCCGCCACGTCCGCGCGCAGCCGCCAGACGAGCGGGAAGTTCGGGTCCATGATCCATTCCTGCGCGTAGCGGGCGCGGTAGTGGTAGATGCGCTCCCCCAGGTCGCCGCGCTCGATCATCCGCTTGGCCAGGGCAACGGCGGGGACGCGCCGGTAGTTGTGGCAGACCATGTTGACGACCCCGGCCTTTTCCACGGCGGCGGTCATCTGCTCGCACTCGGGCACGCTCATGCCGAGCGGCTTCTCGCAGAGCACGGCCTTGCCCGCAGCGGCGGCGGCGAGGGCGATGGGTGCGTGGGTGTTGTTGGGCGTGGTGATATCCACGATGTCGATCTCGGGGTCGTCGATCACCTGCCGCCAGTCCGTGCAGGTGCCCGCCCAGCCCAACTGCGCGGCGGCGGTGGCGGTTTTCTTGGGGTTGCGCCCGCAGACCGTCTTGAGCGTCAGGTCTGCGGGCAGGTCGAAGAAGCGGCCCACCTGCCTCCACGCGTTGGAGTGGGCCTTACCCATGAAATTGTAGCCGATCATGCCGACGTTGAGTTGCTTTTTCATGCGGGTAACGGAGGGATTGGGGGGGTTAGGTGGCGGCCAAATTAGGCCGCGCCGGGAAGGGACGCCAAGCGCAAAAACTTTCTCGATTTTCCAGAAGCCTGCCGGCCTGCCCGGGAACGATTCGCACCTGGGACCGCGCTTTCCCGTTTTATGACCACACCGAACACCGATCCGTCGAACCGGCCACCGAGCCTCTACGAGATGTCCAAGCAACCCGAACGCAAGGGAAGCGGGGGCCCTATCCTGCTCGTGTTGTTGATCC
>CALMAQ010000382.1 GCA_937859745.1 uncultured Verrucomicrobiota bacterium
GATCGAGGAGGTGCAAGCCGCTTCTCCCGGGAACGAACAGCGGGCGTTGCTGGCACGGCTGGGCCAAGATTCTGCCGCCCAACTGCACCGAAGTTTGACGGGCGGTCTGGAGCAGGCGAAGCGGGCAATCTGTTTGACCCACGTGCCGCCATTCCGCGAAGCCACTTGGCACGAGGGCAGGATCTCCGATGAAAATTTCCTACCCTGGTTTAGCTGCCGGGCGACCGGTGAGGTCCTGCGGACCACAGTCACCGCGCACCCCGACAAGCCGATGCTGGTGCTCTGCGGACACACGCACGGGGTAGGGGAAGTGCAAATCCTGCCCAACTTGCGCGTGCTGACGGGTGGCACGGAGTACGGCCATCCAAAGGTGCAGTGCTTGATCGACGCCTCGGCTTGGTAAAAGCCGCATTACATTTTCCAGCGAAAAGGAAAGCCCTGGTTCTCCATGCCAACCTCTCGTTGTGCTGCAATCCTGTTTGCTCAAACAGGATTTCGCCCCGCGAAATTCACTCCTTACCTCTGGCGCGGCCACGTCGAGCGCCGGGTCAAGAAGAATACGACCCGAGCCTGCGAGGGTGGAGATTGTTCTTGCACGCGGCGCGGTGGCCGCGCTTGGGGCGTTGTGGGAAGTGTGCCCCGTTAGAAACGGAGTAGGGGAGGCTGGGAGCTTCTACGCGGAGGCTCCCTCTCCGGCTAATCCTTGGCTGTAGCGGCAGTGTCGTTGCCGTCGAACGGCCTCTTGGTAAACCGGCAGTCTGCACTCGGTCATTGACCCTTCAGTGCTTCATTCCCCCTACGCGTTGCTCCCGGGCAGAAACGATCTTTTTCAAGAATGCGATTTTCAATGGAGGCTCGGTATTCAGGGTCTTGAGCCACGCGTTTTAACTCGGCGAGCGTCCGGCGTGACCACCCGGCCAGCGGATCGTCGTTTGAAGGCACCGGGTGCACGACCTGCGCATACCTCGGCTGGTGGATGTTGCGCAGGTTGCGGCCATGCGGCACGCCGGGAACGTGCGTGTTCAAGTTGTGCATCAAGGTCAAGGCAAACTGCTCGTTTGGAGCGTCAGCGATGGGCCGGGGGAGCGCCTGCTTGCGCAGGTAATCGTTGACCCTTGTTTCGTGGAAGCTCTGCAACCGCCCGAACACCTCGTCCGGGAAGTTTGGCCTGGGCGCACAACCCAAGCTGAAATCGTGCACCCACCGGATGGCCCACTCGTAAGCCGATTCCAGCGCAAAGTCGAACTGCGTGAGCGGCCGGGAAGGATCAGGCTGAATCGACAGGATGCGCGCAAGCTTGCGCGCCGCGTGCGGGCCATGGACGTATTCAGCGTCGGTGGCGTTTTCCGTGGGCATCGGCATCGTTTCTATGGCTCGCACAACGTACACTGTCAGGGCCGAAAAATCCTTCTTCAGTCTCCGTCAAAATCAGGGCTGGGCACGCTCCTTGCCACCGCTGCCTGCCGGAGCCGTGGCCGAGAGCGCCAGCCGTTCCGGGTCGTCGCGCAAATGCACCTGGTAGCGTTGGCGGATGTTCTGCGCGTCAAAGGTACTGTCCACGCTCAGGATGCCCGCGTCGTCAAAGAGGGTTACTTCCCATCCGGTGCCGCCTTCCGGCAATTTGACCTGCCGTTTGCTGCGTTCGATCTGCTGCGCCAGTCGGTACGTTGCCGGCTCCAATGTCCGCAATCGTGCCTGTGCCTGGCTCTCTGCCCACTTAGGCCAGTCGGCGGCTTGCTGGGCGCGCCACTGGGTAAGCTGCGCCGTCTGCTCCGCCTTCCAGCGTTCCCCGGCCTGCCGTTCGAGCTGGTAGGTCGCCAGCCAACCGATGGCTGCCACCACGATCCCGGCCCCGAGCGCCCACGCCCATGTGCGCTGCTGGCGTGCGGCCAAATCTTGCTCCTGCTGCTGGCGGGTGGTGACGATCACTGCCTCCAGGTCGCTGAACAGGCGTTGGAACCGGGCTTCCGCTCCTTGCGCCAGTGCGTCGAGCTGCTCCACGCGGGCTTTCAGTTCCGTCGCAGCTTCGCCAACCTCGGCTCGAATCTCCTTGAACTCGGCGAGCTTCGCGTCAGCAGCCTGGGTGATGGCGCGCGCGGCGTCCTGCGCCGTGTTCGCGTGCTGCTCCAGCACCTTGGCCGTTTCCACGGGCACGGCAGCGGCCATGTGCCACTGCGCGAGGGTGACCAGCGTGTGATTGAAGACGTACGAGTTCTCGTCCCCTTGGCTGCACTCGATCAGGAAGCGCCGCAGCCGACGCGCTTCTTCCTCGCCGATCTTGCGAGTGAGCAACTCGAAGGCGCTCGTGTCCGCGCGGATGCTCGGGCCTGGCGGCGGCACGGATGCGGCGGGGGGCTTTTCCTTGCCGCCAGTGCCGTTAAACAGGTCGGCGGGCGTCTTCCTACCACCGCCGCCGCTAAACAGGTCGGCGAAGGGTTTACCGCCGTTGCCAGCACTGGGTTTGCCACTCGGTCGTCCGTCCATCTTGGGATGCTTATTCGCCGAAGTTCAGGCTGAAATCTTCTTCCCGGGCCTTCGCCTTCTTCCTGGCGGCGGGGCTGCCGACAGCGGCTTTGACCTTCTCGGCCAGTTCGCCGGGTAGGAGCACGTCGGCCAAGGCGTTGTACTGCTCGAACATGCGGGTGAGCGCCCATTGCAGCTCGCCGGCAAGGATTTTTTCCAGGTGGCCGCTCTCGGAAGTGGCAAACTCGGCAAAGGAGATGCCGCGCCCGGCCTTGGCCTCGGCGCGCTCCATCGCCAGCAGCGTCACCGTGGTGATGGTCGGCAACGTGAGCGTCCTGGCTCCTGCCTTCTCCAGGGCTTTCTCCAGTTGGGAGCCGCGGTACAGGTCGCCCTTGCTCTTGACCGGGTTCTGCACGACCACGAAGTCCACAACCCCGCCGCCGAAGCGCACCAGTTCCATGAAGTTTTTCATGCTCTCGGTCTCGTCGGAGGGGAACAGAAAAAAGGTGCTGCGGATGCCTTGCTCCTGGCACAGCTCGAAGAAGTTTAGCTCCTCGACTGCGGCCATGAACAGTTCGTCGGCCTGGGCGCGCGTGTCGATCACGTGGACGGGCGCTGGCTCACGCAGGATGCCACGAAAGAGCGCGAGGAAGGCGGCCTTGGCCTCCTGCTCGTTGCCGAGCTTGTACCGCTTCGTCTGCTCGGGGTGACGACCGGAAAAGGTAGCATGGCGGTCGTCCAGGTCGCTGCCGTGCCACGCGATGCCGTGGCGCTCCAGCCACGCCACGCGGAACTCGGTTTCCAGGCTCTTGCCGAGGTTGCCCTTGCTCTGCGGATTGGCGTGGATGCGGTGTTTGATCACGGGAGTGGTCATGTGGTCGGAGAGGGGAGGGAAGATGTGATGCAAAAGGGGTTGTGACGGACTGAAGGTGCCCGCGTACCGATTCGCTGCCGGCGTGGGGGTTTACCGGGCTGGTGCGACGTGCGCTTGGGGGTGGTCACCGACCACCGTTTTTCAAACCTATTATAATGCCTCCAGCCACCCGATCTTTCAAACCCGGGCAACCGGGGACAGTCGGGAAATACTGCCTTGCCGGCTTTTAAGCGGCTGGCGGCAATGCACCTTCAAAAAGGGTGTACGCGGAAGTTTTTTTCCGTGCGAACCACGCACCTTGAGGACGGGCTGGTCCGACGATTGATCAAACCCGCTTCTACTGTACGCGCAGTTGCTCCACGAAGTCGTTTGGATG
Organism: uncultured Verrucomicrobiota bacterium; assembly: GCA_937859745.1. Taxonomy (GTDB): domain Bacteria; phylum Verrucomicrobiota; class Verrucomicrobiia; order Chthoniobacterales; family SZAS-18; genus CAHJWO01. The sequence continues at coordinate 3,714 of CALMAQ010000382.1, forward strand.
GATAGGCTGTGGCCGATAGCCTGCACCGGCCAAGGCGGAGAAGTGCCGGTCGGCGGTCACCACAAAGTCCGCCTGCGCGACGATGGCGCAGTCCACAAACTTGTTGTCGTCCGGGTCGACCGTGATGACTCCGAAGCGAAACGTCGGTTCCACCCGCTGGACCGTTCCGTGCAAACGTCCGAGCACCTCCAGGAGGGACATCACCTGTTGCCACCGTGCCGGACCCGAGAGCCGGGTGATGATCTCCTCGTACTCCAGGAGGATCTCGGTGGAGATCGCCAGTTCTAGGCGGCCTGCGAGCAGCGCCGCCCGGATGGGTGCCAAGGGTACGTCAGAGCCGAAGAGTTGCAGCAGGACGTTGGTGTCCAGGCAGACTCTCACCGGTAGGGTCGTGCGGTGCGCACCTCTGCCAGCACGGCCTCGACGCGCGCCGGTGCCAGCAATCCGGCCTGACGATCAGCGTCAAACCCGGCGTCCAGTTGCGCACTCAATTCCTCTGCCTCCAGGGTCAAAAGCACCCGCTCGACCAGCGCCAGGCGCGGACCGTCCAGAGCATCAATCTTCGCGTGCAAGACGGCTTTGAGTTCAGCTTGGGACATGGAGAAGAACGGGCGTTGTGGCCGGCATCCAGCTTGCCAAAGCTTGGCTTCCTTGGCAAGCGACGGCCTCGGAACCAACTTGGGATCACCTCCGGAGCGTCGGCGGCCTAAAAAAGAGTCCGTCAGGGTTCGGCAGACTTCTTTTTCCTGAAGAGGTTCTGTGCAACGGAGTCCACGGGTTTACCGAAAGGCTCGATGGCCAGCGGGTCGTTGAGCTGCAAGTCCTCCTCGGAAAAGATGCTGGGCCGTTCGGGCTTGGGGATGAACACGTACTTCTTGGCTGGCGTCGCCGGGGCCGCGTCGGACGGGGCGGCCTCTGCGTCACTCGCCGTGGAAGGTTGAGCCCGTCGTTTCCGCATCTTGAAAGGGTTCTCGGCGTCCGGATCAATCGGCTCAAAGGAAAGATCGGTGGCCGCATCATCCGGGATAGGAACAGGCGGTGACAACGCGGCACGGCTGCCACCCGTGGCGCTGACGGTCGGGAAACCCAGCGGCTGCCGGGCGCTGGGCCGTACCCGGCGTTTGAAGAACTTGTAGATGGCAGCGGGGTCGATCTCCAAGCCGCACTCGGTCTTCAGGGTTTCGGCAACCTGTCGCCATGTGCGGCGCTTCAGACGCAGGGCGCGGATGGTTTCCAGGTGAGGTTCAAGCGAGCTTTGGAACGGGCGTCCGGGCATGACGCCAAACAAAGCAGAAGACGCGCTTTGTTGCCAGTCTTTGCCATTAGATTGCCGTTCATTGCTATTCGTTGCCACTTTGGACGACCGGATAGGTTCCTTTCTGGCAAAGAGCGGCAGGGACTGGCAACGCTGTTGCCACTTGTTGCCGCTGGGCGGCTGCCCCAAAGCAATGCTTAGGAGTATTGCGTCTCTAATTTCTAATCGACCAAAGGGAGCCCAGCCAAATCACATCCTATAAACCGTCTCTCACTCTCCCCTCCGTCCACCTCACTTTTCAACTCCCCAAACCCACCATTCTGCACTCGTCCATCTTCATCTTCTAACTTCTTCAACTCCCTCCGTCGTCCATCCAACTTCTCCCCTGCACCCAATCCCATACCTCCAACTTCTAAATTCCCTCCACCCCAACCATTCTCCTAAATTTCCGCCATCCACCCAACCCATAAATCCCTTCCTTTCCAAACAATCCCTTTCTCTGCACCCACCCCGTCTTGCCTTCTCTGCTCTCGTTCTCCAAACTCTGGCAATCCTGACAAATCACCCGGCCCAAAAATCGTCCTCCTCCCGAAAGCTGCAAAATGACTCCCTGGTTTTGGTACGCTGCCGCCGCTGCTGTTTTGTACGGGGCACATCAAATCTTTACCCGCTTGGCTGCTGACAGGATCGGTGATGGCTTGGGCGGATTTGTCGTTGAAGCGACTGCGGCCCTGACGATCCTTGGCTATCTGCTGGCCCTGCGGCTCCTGGGACGCTGGAACCAGCCTTTTAGCAGCGTTGGTTTCTGGTACTCCGTGCTGACGGGCCTTTGCGTCGGTGCAGGCACAGTCGCCTTCTTCCTGCTCTTTCAACGCGGCGGGCCGCTCTCTGCCGTGCCTGCCATCCTCGCGGGCGGTGCTGCCATGATGGCTGTGGCTGGCATTTTGTTCTTCCACGAACCGGCGTCGTGGCCGCGTCTGCTTGGCGTGGCGCTCGCGCTGTCCGGGCTGTTCCTGCTGCGTCGTTGAACTTTAGCCCTTCGGGATAAAGGATATTCCTCGCCGCTACGCGCCTGCGGGGATTTTGCGCTTTATCGGCCAATGGGCTTATTGCCCGCCGCCGATCCGCTGAACTTGGTTCATCCGCTCACGGCGCTGCGTAGGCCACTCCGCGCGCAACTTTCGGTAGGATTCGATCAACCCGGCTTTCAACGTCGCCTTGTCCAGTGGGATGCCTTCGTAGGCGCTGGATGAAACATCGCTCTGCGCGTCCTCCTCGGCCATTCGCTCTAACTCCTCGTCGTTCATCAACGCCAGCGTGTCGGCCAAGCAAAAATCATCGTCCTCGTTGGTGGTCGCCTGCCGGTTCTTTTTCGTGCTCGTCCTCACGCTTTTATTCTGCCATGCTCGGGCGGTAAAGCCGAGCAAATCACACCGATTTCGCTCCTCGGTTGACTGGGGCGCTGGCGGGTGTTCGCTGGCGTGAAATCCTGTGGTATCCTAACTTCTTTCCTATGCAACTCACCCTCGAAGACGATCTGGTCAGCGCCGCCCGTCTGACGGAAGGCCAAGCCCGCTTGACGCTGGCTCTGAACCTGTTTGCAGAGGATCGGCTAACCCTCGCCCAAGCCGCGCGGCTTTCGGGCTTGAACCGGCTGGCTTTCCAGGGAGAACTCGCCGCCCGGCAAATTCCTCAGCACTACGGTGAAGAGGAGCTTGCCAGCGATTTAGCCGTGCTCCAAGAGCGGGGTATCAAGCTGCCTTAAGAAAAGCCGTGCTGGTCGTCAGCAATACCTCGCCCCTGGTCAACCTCGCCGCCATTGGTCAAGGCGACCTGCTGGGCGTGCTTTATGGGCAAGTCATCGTTCCTCCCGCCGTCCACGGGGAATTTGTCACCCTGCGCCAGCGAGAACCGCGTTTCGCCTCGGCGGTCCTGCCCGCCTGCGTGCGCGTGCAGCCGCTCTCGGCCAACGCCGCGCTGCACCGCGCCACGCTCGCGCTGCTGCTCGATGACGGCGAGGCGGAAGCTCTGGCGCTGGCCGTCGATCTGCGCGCCGACTTGGTTCTGGTGGACGAACGCGCTGGCAACCGCATCGCCCATCGGTTGAACCTGCGCCCGCTCGGTTTGATCGGCGTGCTTATCGAAGGGAAATCCTCGGGCCATTTGTCTGCGATTGCCCCTTTGCTGGATCGGCTCGAACTCGAAGCAAGGTTCTGGCTGAGTCCGCGCGTGCGCGCTCAAGCCTTGCAAGCGGCTGGCGAACACACTTCATAAATTTCCCGTTCATGTTCACGATGGCAAAAATCCGGGACGGTTCGACGTATCTGGACAAGCATCTTTGCGCGAATGATTACTATGCCGAAGGCGAAAGCGTGGCCGGTCAGTGGCAAGGCCAGCTCGCTGCCCGCCTGGGCCTCGTAGAAGGTCAGGAGATCCGCGCCGGTGACGACGCTTTCAAGCAACTGCGCGAGAACGTCAACCCGGCCACCGGCGAAAAGCTCACTCAGCGCAACGTGGAGGGGAGCATCCGCTTCTATGATTTCCAGTGCTCCGCGCAAAAGTCGGTCTCGGTCCTGCACGCGCTAACGGGCGATGAACGGCTCGCCGGGGCGCATGATCGGGCGGCGGCAAAGGCGTTCTCTGAAATGGAAAACCTCGCTGCCTGCCGGGTGCGTGCCGGTGCCGCCGCGTGGTCGCAGGACACCCAAACCACGGGCAACCTGTGCGCGGCGGTTTTCCGCCACGACGCCAGCCGTGCGCTTGATCCCCAGCTCCACACGCATTTCGTTGTGGCCAATGCCACCTGGGACGAACGGCAGCAAAGGATGGTGGCGCTGGAGAGCTGCGAGATGGTCAAGGCCATCCGTTACGCCGGGAAGGTCTATCAAAACGAACTGGCCCGCGAGGTCCAGGCCCTCGGCTACAAGGTCGAACAAAGCCGCAACGAAAAGGGCTTGGTCGAAGGCTTTGAAATCCAGGGCGTCTCCCTGGCTGTGCGGCAACGCTTCTCCAAGCGCCGCGCGGAAGTCGAAGCGGGTATTGCCGCTTTCGAGAAGGCCAAAGGGCGCACCCCGTCAGCGGCAGAAATCAGTATGATTACCCGCCAGACGCGCAACGAAAAGATGACGGAAATTTCCACGCCTGCGGTGCGCGCTGCACAGGCCGCGCAACTGACGGCCTCCGAACGCAACGAACTCCAGGCGGTGACGGTCACCGCGCGCCAGCGCGGGCCACTCCTCGATGCCACGAACGGCCATTCCAAACCGGAGGAATCCACTCGTGAGCAAGTGGCGCTCGGGGCCGCCGTCGCCCATCGTTTCGAGCGTGCCAGCGTGCTCAAGGGGCACGAGGTTTTGGCGGAAGCTCTCAACGCCGATCTGGGCAAACTCGACCTGCAACGTCTCAAGGGCGAAGTCCGCGCGGGCGCGGCGGGGCTGGTTGCGTTGGAAAAGGAGGGTACGGGCAATGATGCGCTCTCCGCTCGGTTTGCCACGGGCCGGGGCATCGCGCTCGAAAAATGGAGCGTCGGGTTCGTCAACCAGGGCAAAGGGCAGTGCGCGGCGCTGCTGCCGGGCCGGGTGCCGGTCGCCGAATGGCTTTCCGAGGAACAAAAAGAAGCCGTGCGCTTCGTCGGGGCCTCTCGGGATCAAGTCATGGCGATTCGCGGGGTGGCCGGTGCGGGCAAGACGACGCTGCTCAAGGAACTCGACGGGCACTTGAGCCAAGCCAAGCAAAGGCTGCTGTACCTGGCTCCCACGGCCTCGGCGGTCAAGGTGCTCCAAAGCGAAGGATTCGCCAAAGCGATGACGGTTTCCGAGTACCTGACTAAAACGCGGGACCGCGCCATGCCCGCCGAATGGAAGGGCGCTGTTGTCGTGGTGGACGAAACGGGCCTCGCCAGCAACCAACAGGGCGCGGCGCTGTTGGGCCTTGCGGAAAAGGCACGCCAGCGCGTGGTCTTCGTGGGCGACAGTCGCCAGCATTCCAGCGTGGAAGCAGGCGACTTCCTGCGCGTGCTCGAAGGACATTCCAAGCTCGCTACCTGCGAGCTGAAGGATATTCGACGCCAGACCAGCGCCGACTACAATCAGGCCGTGCGGCTGCTCGCCAGCGGGCAGGCGGCGGCGGGCATGGAACGGCTCGACGGCCTGGGCTGGATCAAGGAAGAGCAAGCGGATTACCTGAAAGCTGCCGCCGGGGAATACCTGCGCTTGGTCGCGGAAGCCAAGCCGAAAGAAAGCGTGCTTTGCGTGGCTCCTACTTGGGCGGAAAACCACGTCCTCAAAAATCATGTCCGCGCGGGCCTGCGTGCCTCCGGGCACCTGGGGAAAAGTCAGAAGGTGTCCGTGTTCGATCCGCTCGGCTGGACGGCCCAACAACGGCGCGTGGCCGACAACTACCGGACCGGCCAAGTCGTCACCTTCAACCGGGATGTAAAAGGCTCCTTCCGCAAAGGGCAGGCGGTGGAAGTGGAACGCATCGAGGGCGGCAAGGTTCTCCTGGCGGGTGGCAAGGCGCTGGACTTGGGCAAAGCGGCGTTCTTCGACGTGGCCGCGCGGCGCGAAATCGACCTGGCTGTTGGCGACAAGATTCTTTTGCGGGTCAACGACAAGAAAGCCGGGCTGGTCAACGGCGACGTGCTGACGGTGAAAGCCATCGACGCAGACGGTCGGATTGAGACGGCAGAAGGCAGAACGCTCGCGGCCTCCTACCGGCAGTTTACACATGGCTACGTGGTCACTTCGCACAAAAGCCAAGGGCGGACGGCTGATAAGGTCGTGGTGGCCGCTGCGCGCCTAGACAGCAAAGCAGCTTATGTCGCCTGCTCACGCGGTCGGCAGAGCTGTGCGGTCTTTACGCCAAAGAAAGAAAGCCTCTTTGCGGGCCTGCCCCGCTCGGCGGACCGGCAAGCCGCGCTCGACGTGCTCAAGGAACAGGAAGGCGACCGCAAGCTGCGCGCCGTCCAGAAGCCTCAGTTTGCCCGCACGGGCGCACTGGAACGCACGGCTGCCGCTGCGCCTATGCCCGCCAATTCGGAGCGTCCGCGCCTGGCGGTCCAGACGCGCACACGCGGCCATGATCTTGATCTTACCCGCTAGTCAGGCATCCATACCGTCAACCTTATGTCACGTCGTAAAGGAAGCACGCGGTACTTTTTCCGACTCGGACCTGGATTCGGCATGTCCAGACGTTCTGAGGACATCGGCAACCCATTCGCAACAGGTTTGCTCGTCGGAGCAATGCGGAGTTTTTCCCGGAAACCGCTGGCGTTTCTCATCATGTTGCCAGTCTTCCTGCCGATCATCTTGATTGCGCTTGCGCTGGAACTTCTCACTCCATTTATCAAACTCGGCGCGCAACGGTTGGGCGTAGCTATCGGGGATGGCATTGGGTCACTCTTCCAACGTTCCTCACCGGCTGCTCCAAAAGAAGCCAAGGCGTCTCAGCTTCCGTCATCAGATCCTCTGCGTGCGACTCCAAAGATACCGCGCTACCGACCAGCAGGAGGCTATGGCCGGACCCGACCCATTCCGACCGAAGTGATTATTCCAGAAAGTGTTTCCACCCCACCCTCCACTATGCCTGAGCAACCGCCCAACAAACTCCTCGGAAATGTCACATGGCTAGAGGCCCAGGAATCCAGTTATGGCCGTTATCCAGTGGTCCGGGCGATTTCCCGACCACCAACGGAGATCGTCATCGACTGCGATTGCGGCGAGCCTCACAAGCCCTATTTATACACGATCACGCTCCGCTGCTCGGAGGATGGCACCGTGCAAGGCAGTTTTGTTGCCAGTTCTGGCAGCAACATATCCACTGGGTCAGCTACAGGTAGGTGTTATCAGTCGCCCACTGGCTATGTCATCACTGGGCTTTGGGTGGAAGATGGTTCGAAATCGGAGTTTTTTGCCGAGTTGACGGCTGTCGCTCAGTTCCCGGACGAAACCGCCGCCTGACTCCAGACGGCTGCAACTGCGCTCCTGCGAACGGACGCTGGCGGTGGCGTTTTCTCTGTATTCGAACGTTGACTTCGCCAGCCTCAGTCGCTGAGCTTGGAGCCTTTAAGCCCTTTCCCACACGTCTTTATGAAATTCGCAATCGTGATTTGTCTCTTCTGTATGAGCGTAGCGCAAGCTCAAACGGTGCAGGACTCACAACGCAACGCGCTAAAGAAGTACCCGCAACTGGCCATCCAAGGGTCCGACCTGAATAAACGCTTTATCGCGGCGTTTCAGGAGCGCAAGCGGACCACACCGGAGTTTTTCAAGTCGCCGGACTGGCCGATGCAGCTAGCGGATGAGCTATCAGCACCAGCCATCCCTCCTAGTTTGACTCCTGTTGGCCCGTCTGTCGATCAGGGCAAAACCATCGCTGAGAAGCTCCTGACCAATATCCCAAGTTGAAGCAGAACGTGCTCTCGGGAAATGTTCACCCAAAGCCGGACGGGTTTGAAGTGGATGGCAGCGCAAGCACCTATCCAATCGCAGGATTTATTTTGCCCCTCGAAGAGTGGAAGGCTTTGACGAAGGAACAGCAGATTAGCCTCACCATGTATGCGGAGAGCAAAATCGATTTCATCCGACAAAACGCAAAAGGCTACAATCTCGCGCCGCTGTCGGCCCCTTCTTACGAGCAGGAGTTGTACGCGATCAAACACATTGCAGATGATGCGTGGTACGTCGGCACCGCTACCGAAGATGGAGGCGAGTTGTACCTCGATCACAAATTGGTGCAGGGAGAAGGGGCGTGGAATCACGACTACGCCAAGGATGGGGTCACGGCCTCTGATTTCCGCAAGTAACCGAGGCCCAACAGCACGCTCCAGATGTCCTGCTTTCCCATCGATCTATCCGGGCAATAATGCCGAGGGAAATGTCAGTTTAACAAGTTGCCAAGTTGCCGCTTTAGGCGGCAAGTCTTACCAGTGGCGTCCCCGGCGCGGCTGGTCCATGCGCTCAAGCTGGCGCATGAACCGCTGATATTTGGTGATGAGCCATTTCGCCACGAGCAGAAGCATCAACGCGATGCCGGGCCAGCTTGTCAGGATAATAAACAAGAAGTGCAACACCGTCCCCAAAACCATCGTCGGAAGGTTCTCAAACATCTGCTGAATGGGGTCGGTCATGGAGAGGTTCAAAGTCTGCCCGGTGGCCGCCCAAAGAGGAAGCCTTTTGTTGCTCCGCTCTACTCAACTTTTTTCCTGAGCCTGCCCTTGGGTGCGTTGGGGTCGTGGGTGTTCAAGTTCTCGACCATCTGGTGAATGAAAGCCTTGGTGCCGGGCGAGAGTTTGCTCTTGGGCTGCTTCGGGGCGGAAGGGTTTTTCGGCTCGGGCTGGCTCGGCGGCTTGGTGTCTGGCGGGTTCATCTTCTGCGGTGGCTGGTGGTCCTGAGGGGTGCTGCTATTTAATCGGTACAGAGTCGAGCGGGACACGCCTAGCGTCCGGCATATGTCGGACACGTTGCCGTTGCGGTCGGCTAGGAGAGCTGCGGCCATCGCCGCCTGTTTCTTGTCCAGGCGGCGCGGTCGGCCTCCGGTGCGTCCCCTCGCCCTGGCACTGGATAGCCCGGCCTTCGTCCGTTCGCGGATGACTTCACGCTCGAACTCGGCCAAGGCTCCGAACAGATGGAAAACCAGCTTGCCGCCCGGTGTCGTCGTGTCGATCTGCTCGCGCAAACTGCGAAACCCCCTCCCCGTCTTTGCCAACTGGCCGACAGTTTCAATCAGATGAGCGAGTGACCGCCCCAACCGGTCCAGCCGCCAGACAACCAGGGTGTCACCTTTGCGTAGATGGTCCAGGGCCTCGGTCAAACCGGGCCGGGCGGTTTTAGAACCGCTCGCTACGTCGGTAAAGATGCGTTCGCACCCGGCGGCGCGTAGGTCGTCCTCCTGGGAGTCTAAAGTCTGGTCCGTGGTAGAAACCCGCGCGTAGCCGATGAGCATGGCCCTATTGTCTCAAAACTCACTGGCACGCGCAAGAAATAGGACGCTGTTTTTGGGATGAGTTTTGAAGCAGGTTTTGAACGCCAAAGGGAGCAAAACCCCTCCCCTCGCCTCCTTGTGTCAAAAACGCTCGTTTTTGGGACAGTTGGATGAAACCCTTATCGGTAGTGAGAACCTGACCGTTGCCAATGGTTTGAGCAAGCCGGATGTTTGGCGATGCTTTCGACGACGATTGTCCACGTTTGCGCCCGGTGCGGCAGCGATTCGATCCGCAAGAACGGCCACGCCGAGAACGGAGGGCAGCGGGCCAAGTGCCTGGCGTGCCAGCGCACGTTCATCCTCCAGCCCCAAGGCAAGCGTTACGACCAGCGGTTCAAGGACCAGGTGGTAGCCGCCTACCAGGACCGCATGAGCATCCGCGGCATCACCCGCACCTTCGGCGTCTGCTACAAAACGGTCAGCCGTTGGGTGGGGCAAAAAAGCGGAGACTCTGCCCGCCTTCGTGGACATGCTCCTGCCCGCTGAGAAGGGCGACGTGCCGGAACGAGACGAGCTCTGGAGCTTTGTCGGTGCCAAGGCGCACACGCTCTGGCTCTGGGTAGCCCTGTGCCGCGGAACCCGCCAGATCGTGGGCTGGACGCTCGGCGACCGCAGCCTGCAAAGCGCGTGCGACCTGCGAGCTGCGCTGCCCAGGGAGTATCGTGGCTGCTGCGTCAAATGGGCCACCTCTACCTCATCGAAAAGGAGCTGCGCCAAAGCCGCGCCGGTCCCCGGCTGCGGGCAGCCGTGCGTGCCCACCAGAGCCGTCCCATCCAAGAACGGTTACGCCGGGCGCTGGTGCGCTCGAAAACTGTGCGTCGTCCTTTACCGCAGAGCCTCTTTGGCCGGGCCATCGAGTACGCGCTGGGCCAGTGGCCGACCCTCGGCGTGTGGCTGGAGGACGGGCGCGTGGAAATTGACAACAACCGGGTGGAAAACGCCATCCGCCCGACCGCCGTGGGCAAGAAGAACTGGCTCTTCGTGGGCGAGGCAGACGCGGGCCAGCGGGGAGCCATCCTCTACACGCTCATCGAGAGCTGCCGTCGGCGTGGTCTCGATCCACACGCCTATCTGCGCGACGTGCTTGCCCGGCTGCCCTCGCTGACCAACTGGCAGATCAAGGACATCACGCCCGCCGCGTGGGGGGCGTCCCAGCGGACAGCAACGCGGCCGCAGGCATCGTAGGAAACATAAACGTCGTAGCTCTATGACTACGACGCTTATGTATAGGCCGATTGAACAACGCTGCTTGTCAAGAGGTGCCCCGCGTACCGCTTACGATCTGCGGGCCGCCTTGCCCAAAGGCTACCGAGGCCGGGCGACCCGCAGCGACTACTGGGACGCTTACGCCGCCGCCTTTCCCATGCACACGCACCGCAGTTGCGGCAAAGCGGACGGAGAGACCAACCATGTGGAGCGTTGGTTTGGCACCCTGCGGGCCAGAGTCAGCCGCTTGGTGCGCCGGGCGTACTCCTTCTCGAAAAACGCCGAAAACCATCTCGACGCCATCCACTTCTTCGTCACCAGCTACAACGTAAGCGGTACGCTTGGCACCTCTTGACGACATCGTTGGATTGATCGCCAGAGTCGTAGGTTACGTAGGTAGAGGACCTACGACACTTATGCTATGGCAGGTGCACTCGGCGATTTGGCCCAAGCCTCGGGCGTGATGTCCTTGACCTGCCAGTTGGTCATCGAAGGCAGCCGGGCAAGCACGTCGCGCAGGTAGGCGTGGGGATCGAGTCCGCGCCGACGGCAACTTTCGATGAGCGTGTAGAGGATGGCCCCGCGCTGGCCCGCATCCGCCTCGCCCACGAAGAGCCAGTTCTTCTTGCCCACGGCGGTCGGTCGGATGGCGTTTTCCACCCGGTTGTTGTCGATCTCGATCCTGCCGTCCGCCAACCATGGTCCGAGCGTGGGCCACTGGCCCAGCGCGTACTCGATGGCCCGTCCGAACAAGCTCTGCGGCAGTGGTCGGCGCACGGTTTTCAAGCGCACCAACGCCCGCCGCAGCCGTTCTTGGATCGGACGGCTTTGATGGGCCCGCACCGCGGCCCGCAGCCGGGGACCAGCACGGCTTTGTCGCAGTTCCTTTTCGATGCGGTACAGGTGGCCCATCTGACGCAGGAGCCAGCCGATAAGACGCGGTGCCTGGGCGAGCGCCTCGTGGAACTTGCGCCGGACGTGCGCCCAGCACCCTGCCAGCGTGATCTTCCCACCGCCGGGACGAGCGTTGATGAACGCGGGATACGCCTTGTGCCCATCGCACTGGAGCGTGCCCGTGAAGTCGGCGGGGATGATGTGCTCCAGGCACTTGGCTCCACGCCCGGTCTGCCAGTCGAAGAGGACATCGCCGCCCGGACGTGCGTACGTCCACAGATAACCCTGGCGGGTGCTGCCGTGGCCGGGTTCGAGGTAGGCGATGGGCGTCTCGTCCACCTGCACGTAGCCACCGGCAAGCACGCCCGTGCGGATCGCATCGTAGATCGGGTGCAGCCAGTCGGCGGCCAGGCCCACCCAGCGCGCGAGGGTTTGCCGGGGCAGATGCACGCCGTGGCGCTGGCGGTAGATGGCCTCCTGCCGGTAGAGCGGCAGGTGGTCGGCGTACTTGGCGATCAGGACCTGCGCGAGCAGCCCTGCGGTGGGCAGGCCACGTTCTTGCAGGCAGGGCGGCAGGGGCGCGATGATGGGCGTGGCGTCCGGCTCTCCACGGCGCACGAACTTGCGGCGGATGAGTCGTCGGCGCAGGAAGCGAGCAGGCTCGTAGTCGAGTTGCTCGCTGATCTCCTGCCCGATACAACGCCACTCTGCCGGGCATGCCCGGACCGGTTCGGGGTCGAGCACCTCTTCGATGACGGGCAGACCATCGGGCAGCCGGGCCGTGCGTTCGTGCTTGGTGACAGGACGTGGCGAGGTCGGTTCCACCTCCAACGCCGGTTCGGCAGGTGTCGGCGGCTCCGGGGCAGGCACCTCTCCGACGCCTTGCAAAAGAAGTTGGAGCTGTGCCGGATCGAGCTGCTCGCTCTGGTGGCCAAAGAGTCGGCGGATGAGCGCATCGATCTTCTGGCGCAGGAGCACGTTCTCACGCTCCAAGCGTTCGTTGGCAGCCTGCAACTCGGCTTCGCGGGAGGTCTCGCTCAAGACGGACGCGATGTTAGATCAAGGCAACTAACTTGGATAGAGCTGATCGAGAAAAAATTTACTCCCGCTCGTACCACGGACGCAGCCTTGCCCCACGCAGTTCGATCCCATCGGTGAGCATGGCCAACGCCTCCGGGGCCAGGCGCAGCTTGACCGCGCCCGGGTCCACACTCTTGGGCCACGCGAAGGAGCCTTCCTCCAGCCGTTTGATGAGCACCCACAGCCCCGTGCCGTCCCAGTAGAGGATCTTCAGCCGCGTCCTGCGCCGGTTGGTGAACACGAAGAGGCCGCCCTGGCGCGGGTCCTCGCCCAGGCGTTCGCTCACCAGCGCGTGCAGACCCTCGAAGCTCTTGCGCAGATCGCACGGCTCCAGGGCCACGAACACCTTCAGCCCGCCGGTAAAACTCAGCATGGCCGTGTCGTGGTGGCCAGCGCCCGCAGCAACTCGGCGGCTAGCCGTGCCTGTCGGCCATCGCGGACCTCCATCCGTGCCCCACCGGGCAGATGCACGCACAGGCTCTCGCCGCCGGTGGTAGCCACGGCCTGGTCCTCGTTTCGTTCCACGACCGCTTCCACCAGCCGCATCGCGTCGGCTGTCGTAGCGGTGGACGGCAGCGTCTTGACGGTGACCGCCGGGTACTGCCGCCGTGCCCGCCGCCGCTTCTGCACCCAGGAGGCGAAGGTCTGATAGTTGATGCCCACCAGCTTGGCGAACGCTTGAGCACTCGTGCCCCCACGCTCGAACTCGTCAAGCAGGGCTTCACGACGGGTTGTCTTCACCCGCACTCGCCCGAGGGCGTCGGTCTTCAACACTTCATCCGGCAGAGTCATAGATGTCATAGCCACTACAGCTACGACACTTATGATCCCGGACGATAGAGGCGCTCGGCGTTACGCTTACTTTGAAGACGACTTCGATGAGCGCGCCAAGCTCGGCGTCCGCGCTCTGGGTAGGA
>CALMAQ010000383.1 GCA_937859745.1 uncultured Verrucomicrobiota bacterium
GAGAGGTTCCCCCGCCGGGTGGGCGCTTTTTGTCGGGGGCGGCGCGGCGGCGCGCCGCCGCGGTCGAGCCTTCGCCGCTGCAACCGAGATCGTCGCAGCTTTGCGTCTGCAAGCTGGCTTCATGGCGGAAACTTTCCGTTTGATCTTTGACTGCTCGGAAGGCGATGCGGGCGTGGGATTTTTCGGTTGCATAGAGCATTTGGGTTGAGCGACGTGCGAGGCACTTCCGGAGGTAGCAAGCAGCAGGCCCTCTGAGTAAAACTGGGGAATGGACCCCAAAAATCAATCGACTCTATCGGTTGCAGATTCTCCTGGAGACAAGACGCCCTCATTCTGCCCAGCATGGGGTTTGCTTTCCAAGCGGGAATGAACAGCGTTGCCCCTGAACCACCCGTCGCCCTCGTTCCACATGCCGGCCGGGCCCATCGCTGGCGCCGACGCTTGATCCGCGTTGCTTGGTACATTACGGCAGCACTGGTCATGGCGATCAGTGTGCTGACGTGGTGGTCGCTGCACGTGCGCACACCGCTGTCGCCTGAACAAGAGAGGATCCAGGTGCAGGCAGCGACGGATCTGGCGCGCGCACGTGGCTGGGTGTGGGTCAATACCGACAACGGGATCTACCACTATCCAGGAACACGCTGGTACGGCAACACGAACAGCGGCAAATATCTGCCCGAGTGGATTGCATGGGTCGAACGAGATCAAGCGGCTGCTAACGGACAGTAAGGATGCCACGGGATCCCTTGCAACGAGGCTCTGGACACATCTTCTAGCCGCGTGTCGTGTAGCACGGCGACGATTGAGGGTGCCGCCTCTGCCACTGCTGCCGCTGGCCCGCGGTTGCGGTCGTCAACGTGCCACCGCCGTACCATAGGTTGAGCTGGTCGGCCGCTTCCATCCGCCGCTGCTCTTTCTTCTCTCGTTCTTCGTCCACTTCCGGGAAGAGGCTCACTTGCAAGCTCGGCGGCCAAAACTCGAGCCGCTTGTGGGTGCCGATGCCGGTACCGACCCCGACTCCGTTGCTCGAAGCTGGACAAACCCAATGCATTCAACTACAGACCGATCAACTTTAACACTGGCCATTCGCTTGGCTCAGACAAGGGACTGCCGCCAGCCAACGCGGACGTTCCCGCCTACAAAGACACAACGCGGGAAATCTCGTCAACACCATGGAGGTAGAATATTTGCTCCTGTGTCACTCTTCGGCTAGAGATGCCCGGCAGCGGCTCTCGATCCTGGGCATTTTTGAAACGCTGCAAAGCACGCACACTCCCCTAGTTATCACCGGCGAAGTGGTGGCGAGGATCCTTTTCTCTCAGGATGAGCAAGGCAGTAGACATGTCTTCCAGGCAGAAATCGTCAACGCCGATGGGGTCAAAATCATTGCCACTGATGCCGTTTCGTTCGTAGTTCAAAGCTCGCTCCATGATCTGCCTTCGGCGCAGGATTTCCGCTTTGACTTCACCGGAGGAATCGTGCCCAACTTCGGCGAGTATGTTTTACAGATGTTGCTTGATGGGAAGGTCATCAAAGTGACACCCCTCTTCGCCCAGCAGATGACCGGGATGTAGCTCCTGTGGCATCCCTGGAACTGCCACCCTGTGGCCAGCCCGAGGAATCTAACCAGCGCGGCTGTAGAATGGGCGTGTGCAGCAGACCCAAATCTTGGCAGAGATTGACTCCGCCCATCGTTGGAAGCTGTAGACAATCTCCTCCGTACGGCTCCGGCTTCCTGCCGCCTCCAGCAGCTCTTTTCAGCCTCATGGCCATCTCTTCGAACAACTGGGCCGAGTCCTTTTCGCTCACCTTGCTTTGCATCTTTGCATGCCAGCGAGCGAACCAAGCTTGGGAATAAGGCTCGTCAGTGATCGTGAGCACAGGCGTTTTGTGCAACGTCTGAGGATCGCATCCTGTGGCTCGTTGGACGCGAGCCTTGATGTTATCACTCAGCCTCCCCAAAACCCCATCTCAATAGTGCACAGACAGTCCTCCAAAAAAGCCCCGGGTGAGCGCCGGGTAGCCATACACCTCCTGATAGCTCGTGTTCGTCACGTTCTCGATGCGGAAGAAGGCAGTAAAATGCTCGGTCACCGCGTAGCTGGCGAGGAAGCGGAAGTTTGTGTAACCGCCCAGATCGAAGTTCTGGGCGTTGCCGGCCGCGTTGAAGGTCACATCCTCCCGCCCGTTGACGATCTTGGCCTCCAACGTGGTGGAGAGATGCGACAACCGTCCCGGCCACCGATAGCCGACACTCAGGAACGCCTCGTTGCGCGGCCGACGCGGCAGACGCGCTCCCCGTGCCAGGTTGCCGTAGCGCCCGCTGGAAGTGTTCACGGCGTCCAGGTACGTGTACGTGCCACGCAGCAGCAGCCCATCGAAGGGCTCCCACTGGGCGAACGTCTCCGCGCCCTCCGTTCGACCGCTACCGAGATTCAGCGTGGCGAATGTCACCGAGTTGAAGCCGATCACGTTGGAGAGATCGTTGTGGAAGTAGTTCGCGCCGAAACGCAGGCGGTTCTTGAACAATCCCTGCTCGAAGCCCGCGTCGTAGCCGAAGGTGTGCGCCGGATTGAGGTCCGACGGATCGCCAGAGGCGAAGATACGGTCCTGCGGATCGGGTGGGCTAAACCCCGTGGCCACGCTGGAGCGGATCGTCGTGCCCATGTGCTCGAACAGGTACGAGCCTGCAAAGCGGTAGCTGCCCTGGTCTCCAAACAGGTTAAAGTGATCGTACCGGCCGCCCCCGACGAGTAACAGGTTCTTGATTGGCGCGATTGACACCTGGCCGAACACCGCTTCGTTCGATGTGAAGTCCTTGACGTACTGCGGTTGCGAGCCAAACGCCTGGGAGATGAAGGGGCGTTCCTGGTTCACCAAAACATTCTCGTAAAACACGCCGCTGGTCAGGGTCAGCCAGCGGGTAAACGCAATGTCGTTCTGGTAGTCCAATTGGTAGCGGTAGAACGTGCCGCGGGTGGGCCCAGTGAACGGGTCCACGTCGTTGGGGTTGTTGACCTGCCGTTCCTTGTCGTACTCCAACACCAGGCGGTGGTGCCACCACCTGGTGAGTTGCCAGTCCACGTTGGGCGCGAAGAGCTGGCGCTCGGTCAGCAGGTTGTCCGTCGCGGCGGGAGCAAAGATCGTCGAGGGGCTCGACGAATCGGAATTCGAGTAAAGCACCAGGAAGCCCAGGCGCGGGGCGGTGCCGCCGAGGGTGTCGAGCGTCAGGGCGCGCGGCGCGAAGCCGACATTGGCCAGCACGGCGGTGTTGCGATACTCGTTGTTCGGTCGCTGGTTGTCGGTGTCCAGGCGCGAGAAGGCCACCGAGTAGTCGAACACGCCTGGACCGCTGCCGACGACAGCGGGTGCGGAGCTCGCATCACTGCCGCTACCTTCGCCATCCTTGGCGTCCTTCGGTGCAGAGCTGGCGGTGGGTTGTGGGAGCCCGAGCACGCCAGCAGAGGCGACGCGCTCGCGGTAGGTGCCAAAGCTGCCCCCCTCGCTGCTGGCATCGAAAGAAAAAGTGTGTCCAGGGTCAAGTTCGTCACCGCGACGAGTGAAAAGCTGGATGGTGCCCGCGGCGGCCCGCGGACCGTACACGGTGCTCTGCGGGCCGCGTTCGACCTCGATGCGCTCGATGCCGTCGCCGGTCAAGTCCGCGAAGTTGAACTGCCCGGCGAGCCCCTGATTGAAGGGGATGCCGTCGATGAGCACCTGGGTCTGGTCGCTGTTGAGACCGCGGGTGAACACGCTGGTGAGTTGGCCGGGTGCGCCGCTCTGCGAGACGGAGATGCCGGGCACCGCGCGCAGGGCGTCCGCCACGCGGTCGGTCTGGCGCTGGGCCAACTCGTCGGCCGTGATCACGGTGACGGCGGCCGGACTCTGGTCCTCCGGCACGGGCAAGCGCGTGGCGGTAACGACGATGGTGTCCTGCTGGGTGTCGGTGCCTTCCTGGGGCTGGTCAGCGGGGCGGCCCGGGGCGACGGAGGAAGGCTCCTGCGCGGCCAGTGGCAAGGCCGTGGCGGCGAGGAAGGCGAAAGACAAAACGGGGCAGAAACGCGGCGTGGAGGCGCGCGCACGATGGCGACGGATCATGGGATGTAGAGGCGGAAACGCGAGAAATCGGGTCCACCCGCCCAGCCTGGGCAAGTCAAGCCGTCATCCTCATCATTCCTTTTGGCGAAGGATTTTTGGCCGGGCGGCCTGCGCGAACGCAAACCGAACGGAATGAGTGGATGGACCGAGCGTAAGTATTCTGACTCCCAGGTTGTGGCGGGGACAAAGCCCCGCGCGCCTTCCACCCGTCTTCACTCCCGCCTGGCGGCGAAAATTGACGTACAGAGAGGGAATGCTCGAAGGGGCGGTGTGCTCACCGCCTCCACCAAGCACCAAGTTCTCCAGGGTGGTCGTCTCTGGTTACAGCAGCGCAACTGCTCCCGGTTTTCACGGGATTCCATGCGCGCGGTCCCAATGATCTGCAAAAGAACGAGCCCTTGTTGTAGGGAGCCCCGTTGAACATGCCAAGCGTTTTTTCTTGTTCCAGGCGCCCGCATCTGGCACAAGCCTGGCTCTGGCCTCCTGTATGCTCCCCCTACGCGTCCGGCTTGACCGCGGTTCCTGCTGTCTCTATTTTCTTGTCGTCCTGCCTGGCTTGTGTTTGGCGGGCCTGTGGGCCCTGAGCGAGCATGATCTTGCCTTTTTCTGGACGGCGTATGCCGCGGCCTGGTCGGCGGCGTTCTTCGTGCCGCCGGAGAAACCGCTATGAGAAAACTTTTCTGGCTGGGCTGCGGTGCGATCACGCTGGGCGTGCTCGGAAGCTCGCCGCCGGCCCATGGCCAGGAGGCCAAGCCGCCCTTCCGTCTCAACTTGCAGGTGACGTACACGGGCTTGGACGAGCACCCCGAGATGATGACCGTCATCAGCAAATCCCTGCGCGCGCTGCCCGGCGTCGCCATCGTGGACAAAGACCCGGATGCGCTGGTCGTGATCAACGAGGCCCGCCGTCAGCATCAGTGCGCGTGCTCGGTGGTCGTGCTGGTGCCCGAGAGGCCCTCGGTGCGCGCGCGCATCGAGCAGGCAGTGCACGCCTACGATTTGGTCCAGGAATCCCAGACCAGGGAGGGAACCGGCGCGAACGTGGATTCAGACAAATCTGGAGACTTCTTCCGCCAGATCCTCAAGAGCAACCTGGACTTTGAGCCGGACGGCTACCACTACAAGGGGAGCTGCGTCACGATTGACCCATCGCCCAAGGTGGCGGTTGAGCTGGCGATCAAAAACCTCGACGAAGGATTTGTGGAGCGCGAGCGCAAGAGACACGAAGAGGAACCGGTGGAACCTTCCCCCGCCCCGTCTCCGCCAAGCCAATCGGGTAATCCCGTGCCGGGCAGGAGAACGCCTGCCGAAGATGGCCCGAAGGTCCCCGGCCTCTGAAGTTTTAGCTGCGGCGGTGCCGGTTGCCGCGACCGATGGTCGCTTCGATCCGGTCGCGCAGCGCGTCGTGGAAAGCAGGCAAGTCCTGCTCGCTCCACACGAGCGGGCCGTACTGCCCGATGTCACCTTGCGTCTCCTGCGCCTGGTGATCACGCACCGTCCAGATCACCGGAAGGCCGAGACCGTTGGCAAGGCCTGCCTCGTAGTACGCCGTCTCGCGCGCCCAGGTCACATCCACCACAAGCAGGCAGCAGCGGCGGATCCGGGCGATGGCCGCATCTCCCATGCCCTTCTCGTCCTGTCCCTCGGCCCGCGTTGGACGATAGCCTGCTTCTTCGATGGCGGGCACGATCACCTCAGACCAGACCGCCTCCATCCGCAGCTTCGGCGCGGTGGCCACCGCGATGAACGTGCTCTGCGCCCTGCCTGTTTGCAGGGCGTGCCAACCGGCCGGGGTGATCTTGATGACCGCCGCGGTATGTTCATCCGGCGTCCCTCGCAGGCGCTCCCCCGCAACGTGGCCCGAGGCATCGCGCAGGTAGTCGAAGACCAAGTAGAGGAGTTCCTCCTCGCTCTGTGCCCAGGCCCAGCTCAGCCAGCGAAACTTCTTCTCCAGGCTCTCAAGCTCCAGACCACGGTGTTTGGCGGTAGGACGATCGGCGCGGGACGCGAGCTGCGCGAGGTCGATGCTCAGGAAGCTTGGCAGCACGATTTCCTGACCAGCCACGGGGTAAAATCTTGCCATGGCCCGCAGCAGCTTCTCCGCTTTGTCGCCCACGGCCGGAGTCCGTAGGTTCTGCAAAAACTCGGCTTCGGCCGTGGAAAGCAGCCGGTAGGCACTATGCTCACGCAAGTAGCCCGAAGCGTTGGCGGTTTGTTCGCGCGTCCACTCAAAGCATCGCGCTGGAAGCTCGTCCACCTGGTACTCGCCGCAACGGGCACAGTGGACGGCGAACTTCCCGCCGCGACGGGGTTTTGCGACCGTCGGGAGCGTGCAAATTCGGCACCAATCGGTGGTTTGAGTGGACATGGAGACCGCAACCATGCAACAAACGGCCAGTTGTGCGAGTAAAGAGGAGCAAGTTGAGCATGCCCATCCGTTCCAGAGAGCGCGCCGTCCTGATGGTCATCCGCTACAACGGCGACCTGCACCACTGCCTGGGCACGCTGGCAGACGGCGTCGCACCGCGGGAGGTGCGGATCGAACCCGACCAATTCCCTGCGGGCTTCGAAGACGAGTACAACGCCAAGCACATCGTCATCGCCAACGTGGATGCCTACCTCGTGCGCGCTGACGCACCCGATCATGCCTGGTTCTGCCAAGATCAGCTCGACCTGATTCCAAGGGAGGATGGTTGAGGGCGTTGTGCCCCCCCCTTCGACCGCCACCCCCAGGCCGCGCAGGGCTACCTTGACCTGGGATTGCCGTTGGAGGCTTACGAGGAACTCGAAGACATCGAGCCCGAGATGCGTCATCTCTCCGAGGTGCTGGCCCTCAAGGTGCCCATCTTCCAGGCGCTGGGAAAGGGGACGCTCATGGAAGCGGTGGCCAAGGAGCTTTGCATCCGCCAGTTCGATGAACCGCGCTGGCCGCTGTTTCTAGCCGAGGCCCTTTGACTCACCCGGTCCATGCAGGCGGGGCTGGAGGCGCTCGTGCAAGCTGCCATGCGTTTCCCCGAAGAGGCGCGCATCTTCTACAGGCTTGCGTCCTATCAAGCGCAGCTTGGCTCTCTGGACGCCGCACGCGGGCGATTGGCAGATGCCGTGCGCCTTGATCCGGTGCTGCGGGAAATGGCGAGGGACGATCCAGGCTTTGCATCGTTGCGCCAGCCTGCGTAGGGACGCCCCCCCGACTTGTTTCCCGCCAGTCTCGCTTTGGTTCGGCAGCCTCACCAATCGCCCCAGCTTTGTCCGTTCCGGGCAGGGGCGACCGCTCAACCGCTACCGCGACATGGCGGGAACAAGTCCGTTTCTTCTCAGTCCGTGGGCTGTTCTCCAGCGAGGTACTCGTTGACGGCAGCTTGATCGCGTCCCGTCATCCTAGGCAGGAGCATGGCTAACAACGCCTCACGCTCCCCGGCTGGCCGGGCGGCTGGAAATCCACCACACGCCCAAGCATGGCTCCTGGCTGAACATGGCTGAAATCGAACTGAGCGTGCTTGCCCGCCAGTGCCTGGCCGAGCGCATGGACCACCAGGAACACCTCACGCAGGAAGTCGCCGCTTGGCAACAAGCGCGTAACACCGCTGCTACGCGCATCGACTGGCGTTTTACCACCGCCGATGCCCGCATCAAGCTCAAGCACCTCTACCCACAAACACTACCTTGCTGAAGTACTAGTGGGTCAAGTGGCAGGGTTGTTGCTATTGCTGTGCCCGCGGTGTGCGCCAACGCGGCGGACGGACAGCCCGCGCCCCCGAGCCGCCGAGCCTGTGGCGACGGAGCCGCTCACGCCTTCGCCGTTCGGCTCTGCGCCCGCCCCACTCGAATGGGGTTGGCTCATGGTTCCAGCCCTCGGCCGTCGCTTCCAGCAGCTCGATGATCTCGGCGCTACTTTGCGGATGCTGGCATTCCAGGGCGCGGCGTTTGAGGATGCGCTGGACGGACTCGGCCATGTTCAGCCAGGAGCCACCAACGGGTGTGTAAAGAGGCATGATGCCGTGGTCGAACATCCAGCACACCAGACTAACCGAGAGATGGCCCGCCAGATTGTTGAGCACGAGGAGCATCCGCAGCGCAGGCAGCTTCTCTCCCAGACCCAAAGGTCGGCACAAGCCTCGTTGCCAACGCTGCCAAATCAGCAAGTTAGCGGTGTCATCTTCCACCAGCGGCGTGGGTGGCAGCGTCTGCAGGATCGCGGAGAGTTGCTCTTTCATCCACGGGTGGAGGACGGCGTTGGTCGTGGAGGTCACTCCTTTGACGCGCAACTGCCCGCTGGAAGGTTCAAAGAGGGTCAAGAGCTTGGCCGTGCCGTTGCGCACGTACTCATGCGGCAAGCACACGGGCTTGTTGCCCTCATACCAACTCTCTCCCGGGTAGGGAGCCGTCTGGTAAGGCCCCGCTTCATCTTCGGTCCAGAGCGCCAGGCCCAGCTTGGCTGCTTGGGCAGAGGCATCCTCGATCAACTTTTTTTCGCCGCCGCGTCGGGATCGACCACCTCGACCAGCCCGCTTTTACGCTGACGCAGGGCCGTGCCGGTCGGACACCACGAGCGCGTGCGCCCAAAGCGTGCCCCTGCCTGGGTCAAGGTCATGCGGATGGTGTAGGTGCTGATTTTGGGCAGCCCGTCGGGTGCGCGGCGTAGCGCTCTCTGCAAGGTGGAGAGCGACCAGGTCGCCGTGCCGTCCCGGGCGGGATCGGGAGCGCGGCGCGCCTCGGCAAGGATGCGCTCGCGGGCTTGCTCATCGTAGGTGGGCACCCGCCCAGGCAAAGGACGACCGGCGACCGCCGCCAGCCCCAGCGTGTTGAAACGGTTGACCAGCTTGGCCACCCCGTCACCCGAGCGGCGCCCGGCCACATGGGCGGCGGCGGTAAAGCCTGCCCCTTCGGCCACGGCCAGGAGCGCCCGGGCACGGGCCACGTGCACGGCAGGCTCACGTTGCGAGCGAGTCAGGCGTTCGAGTTCACGACGTTCTTGGGCGCGGAGTGCACGTAGAGGTTCCTTTTGCGGTCGGCACATCCCTCCCGATAGCCCGAAAAAAGCTCAATGGCAACAACCCTGCCACTTGACCCACTAGAGCGCTTCTCAGTTGAGTTTGCCTAGGTTTGCGGGCAGGTTCGACGGATG
>CALMAQ010000384.1 GCA_937859745.1 uncultured Verrucomicrobiota bacterium
TGCCATCCGCCAGCCTACCCAAGAAACATGGCTTACTCAACCGAGCAACGCTCTAAGAACGAACTTCCGTCGAGCAAGGATGCTACCGCCCGGCTGGCTGTTCACGAGCTAACCTGCCGACCGCTCGGCTGGCGCAACTTGGAGGTCGGTCCTGGTTCGTGCTGGCAGCGCGTCAAGAAGTGGCTGACGGCTCTATGGCTGCTCTACCACCCGAGCAGAGGGCTTGAGCCATCTTATCCGTTGCTGATGGGTTATGCCGACCTGCTGGTGGTGCCCACGTTGGCCCTACCCGAGTTTTGCCATCTCTGCGGCGTGTTCGCGGCGATGGGAATTTTCGTCGAGTGCGCCGCGGTTACCGCGCTCGCTTTGGCGGTACCACGTCTCAGCTTGGAGCGCGACTTGGACGTTCGAGGTCTGGAGCTGTGGAGTGATGCGGATCGCGCCACCTTGTACAATCAGTATGCCGGCCGGTTCTCAGAGCTGGTGGAGAAATTTCCGGATGGCTGCCTTTATGTGCATCCGGTCAAACTCTCGCATTGGGACTTGCAGAACTAGATGTTTAGTCCCGGCATTTGGTGGAGCGGGTCCAAGGTAAAGCGGTGTGACTCCGTCGTCCCGATTTTGCAGAGGTACTCGCAAGGGGTCAGCCCTTTGAGCGTCTTGAGCCGGCGCGCGTAGTTGTAGGCGTTGACGAAGTCAGCCAGATGGCGGCGCAGTTGCCCGTGAGAGGCATGGTGGTAGCGATGCACCGTCGCTTCCTTGAGCGTGCGGTTCATGCGCTCGACCTGGCCGTTGGGCCCAGGGGTGGCGGGGCTTGGTGAGGCGGTGGTCGATGTGGTTTTGCGCGCAGGCCAGTTCGAAGCTGTGGGCACGGAAGATCTCGCCCCGGTCGATGGCCTCGCGGATCAGCGGGGCGGCGCTGGCCACGCTGCCGGGCGTGGTGAAGTGGATGCCGTGGTCGGTGAGCACGGTGTGGATGCGGTAGGGCACGGCGGCGACGAGGTGGCGCAAAAAGTCGCCGACCATGCGGTAGGTCAGGCGCGGATGCACTTCTACGAAGGCGAACTTGCTGGTGCGGTCGATGGCCACGACCAAGTAAACGCGGCCTTCGGCGGTGTGAGCTTCGGCGATGTCGATATGAAAATAGCCGATGGGGTGGGTTTTGAAGCGGCCCTTGGTGCGGCCTGGCGCGGTGGTCTCGGGCAGGCGGCTGACCCCGTGGCATTGCAGGCAACGATGCAGGCTGGAGCGGGTCAGTGGCGGGATGCTTGGTTGCAGCGCGTAGAGGCAGTCGTCCAGGGGCAAGAGCGTGTGGCGGCGAAAGGCGACGATGGCGACTTCCTGCTCAGGACTGAGCACGCTGGAGCCGGGGTCTCTGGGACCAGGCCGCCGATCCTTGACCCCGCGGCCATCGCGGCTGCGCGCCTTCCACTTGGCGACGGTCTTCGGGTTGATGCTGTGGCGCTTGGCCAGCGTTCTCAGGCTCTCTTGGCTATGCTGGAGCGCTCGACGCACTGCCTCAGTCGTCGTGGCGCTCGGGTGCAAAACTTGTACCATAGGGCATCCTTCCATGCCGACGTGTTGATCGCACCGGCAAACCCTGGGACTAAACATCTAGGTACGCGGGGACGAAAACCTTGGCTGCGTTCAACCATGTTGACGGTAAAGTCAGCAAGGAAACGTCTTTGGTGATGTTCAAAGCGGATCGCTGACAAAATCTGGTGCTTTGTTTGGCAATCATCCTCGCTGACTTGGAAATTTGCCAAGTGGCGAACCTGTTGCCGAGGCCTAATGCCAGAATTTTGGCTGTCTCCATCGCGCCTAAGTTCGATCTGCTGCGCCGCGGCTGCTGCTCGCCTCCTTGAGCTGCGTCGTGCTCAGCGAGTCCGCGCTCGGGTTGTAGGGGCCTAGCCCCTCCTGTTCGATGTTCAAGCCCTTGCCGCCGAGCCCACTGAACACGACGTTGCCTCAGGTCTGATTGAAAGTCCCGGTGCCACCATTCCTTCTGAATTCGTGATGGTGGGTGCCACCTGTGCATAAGAAGTGCATAAAAGCCGGGAAATCATCATTTTACCTCTGAGTGGCGCAGCATTTGAATCCCTCCCTCACCGCAGCCCTGTAAGTCAATCGCAGACTTGGTACGCCGGATCAACGCTCCGGCTGCCTCTGACACGCTGTAGGCCGGATGAGTTTTGAGACACTTCACGATGGCGGCGAAGGTGGCCTCAGCGTGAGCAGCACGATCTCCGGCGGGCAGCAGAAGCGGATCGGCAGGCTGATCGTACCGATCCCGCGCGACACGTACACCCGCGCGCTGGGTCCCTGCACGAACCCCGCCCGGTACTTCTGGCCGAACCTCGAGGAGGTCACGGGCGCGCCAAACCCTGGAATGTACAGCTGACCCCCGTGCGTGTGCCCGCTCAGGACGAGGTCCACGCGCCCGTCGCGGATTTGCTCGACGTAATCCGGGTTGTGCGCGAGCAAGAGACAGGCGTCCCCCGCACCCATGTCGCCCAACGCGGGACCTAAGCGCGGCTTGCCGGTCCGCACGTCGTCCACTCCGGCGACACGCAGCCGTGCGTCGCCGCGCCCTAGCCACACCCCCGTATTGGTCAGGTCGGTGAATCCGTGGTCCGCCAGCGCCCGCCGCACCAGCCGGGCGTTGGTCTGGTGATCGTGGTTGCCCAGCACCGCGAAGCGCCCCAGCGGCGCGCGCAACCCCGCCAGCACGCCGACCCCGCGTGCGATGACCTCCTCCCAGCCGCGGTGCCGCCCGCCCAGGCCCCGACGGCGCTGCACGTAGTCCCCGCCGAGGGCGACGACGTCCGCCCCCAGCGAGTTGGTGAGGTCCACCACGTCCGCAAGGTAGCTCAGGGGCACGCCCGCACCGTAGTGGGTGTCGGAGAGGAAAGCGACCGTCAGCCCGGCGAACGCCGCCGGGAGACGGCGCAGGCTGGTCTCGACCCGTGAGACCAGCGGCCGCTTGGCCTCGTACACCGAATACGCGCCGCCGAGCGAACTGGCGAGCAGGCCGGGAGCCGCGATCCGGCGGGCGAGGAAATCGAGGAATTGTCGGCGGCTCCACATGCGCGGCGGCCTTACTGCGGGTCGCCGCTGAGGTTGTTGCTCCAATGAGACAAAAAGAAAAGCTTCTTCGTGGGCACGAACGTGTCGGCGGTACCGACGATGGGTCGCAGGGCGGTCGTCATCTGGAGGCAGACCAGCAAAAAAACGGCGAACCACAGGTAGAGGTAGCCTTGGCCGTTGGCCCGGACGTACTCGAACAACCCCGCGAGCAGCCGCAGGGCGAACACCGCGCCGATCATCCAGAAAACCAAGTGCAGCCCGCCGATGAACGGCACGGAGTTCGAGGACTGCGAGAACACCCACGCCACCGGCGCCAAGCCGATGAGCAGCAGGGAGTTCAGGCACAGCACCGCAACCAGCAAGCCCGCGAGGGGCCGGAGCCGGACATCTGCCCCGCTCAAGCAGGTGAAGATGTAGAGGCTGGGCAGGCAGATCAACGCGCTCAGCGCCGTGCCGGCGACGATCTTCAGCGGGGCGGCCACCCATTGCACGCCGCCCGAGAAGCTGCCCACCGTCAGCCCGTAGAGCGTCAGGCAGAGCAGCGTGACGGCGGCGAGCGTACCGACCAGCCGCCAAGACGGCTCATGGTGGAGCTGGTGGATGAGTTGCCCGGGCCGTTTGAGCAGGGTGTCGAGCGCGGCGGCGGGACGGCCGCCGCCGGTCATCGGCTCGAACGTGAACGCGGAGGGTGGCACGGTGCCGGTGGCGCGTTGGCGGCTGGGGGCTGGGATGGAAGGATCGGGCATGGTCGGTGGGTAGGTTGGATGGTGGCGTGGTGTTCAGTGAAGCAGGCTCCGGAGCGCGTGGGCCAGCGCCTCGAAGAAATTGCCGCGCAGGGGGTCGTGCCGCAGAAATTCAATGGGCAGTCCCGGGCTGCCCACGAACGGCCGGAGCACCCAGGCAAGCTGGCTGCCCAGGAGCAGGTTGCCAGTCAGCCAGGCGAGGAAGACGGTGCGCGCCGCCGTGGCGCGGCCGGTGAGCCGCCGCAGCAGGTGCAACAGACGCGCATTCGCCACGACGCCCGCGAACGCGATGACCGCGACGTGCGCCGTGAGCAGGAGACTGTGGCTGGGCGAACGGCCCGCCGCCAGGGGAGGGGTGTTCCAGAGCAGAAAGACCATCACCGGGCTCAGCGCCGCGAGCACCAGCGCGGCCAGGGCAAAACTCATCAGGATGGTCAGCGTGGTCTGGCGCACGGCCAGCCCGAGGCCGAGCACCTGCGCGAGCAGGCCGTTGAGCAGCGCGTTGCCCGCGCAAGTGAGCAGCACGAGGAGCGGGAACTTCGCCGCCGTGTAGAACGCCTGGAGCGGCGCGCGCCACCAGCCGAGCGTTGCCCCGTACGCGCCGCCGCCGAGCACGATCACGGCGACGCAGACGAGGGCCCACCCGGATCCGGGTTCATCGAGGTACGCGGCCAGCTGTCCGGCATCCCCGGCGAGCATTGCCCGCAGGCGGCGGCCCATCTCTGCCCACCGGAAAACCCTATAGTGGGTCATAAATCGGGGCATGAGTTCGGACATGACGCGCATGGCCAGGGATCGAAGGGGGGCTAACGCGCTGCCGCGGCGGCGATGGCTTCCAACCGGGCGCGCACCGCCTGGACGGTATCAGGTAAAGTGGACGTGCCGGCCGTGAGGCCGACGGACGCCGCGCCGCGGAGCCAAGCCGGGTCGAGTTCGCCGGGCCGCTCGATCTGGTGGGCGCGCCGCCCCGCTGCCTCGGCGGCCAGGACGAGCTGGCGCGTGTTGTTGCTGCCGCGCCCGCCCACGACGATGACGACTTCCACCTGCGCGAGCAGGTCGCGCAAGGCCCGCTGGCGGTCCTTGGTGGGCTGGCAAACGGTGTCCCGGAAGCACACCTCCGCCCCCGGCCGGGCGTCGCGCAACCCCTGCACCAGGCGGAGGACGGTCTCAGAGGGCTGAGTGGTCTGCGAGATCACCCCGTAGCGGGGCCGGACCGGCAGTGTGGGCAGGTCCGCCTCGTCCGCCACGACCGCGGCTTCGGGGAAGTCGCCGGTCAGTCCGCGCACCTCGGCGTGGCCCGCCTGCCCGATGACCACCGGGAAGTATCCCGCCGCGACCAGGGCTACGAGTTGCCCGTGGGCGCGGCGGACCAGGGGGCAGGTGGTGTCGTGGACCCGGAAGCCCGCGTCCTGCCAGGCGCGGCGGCGTGCGTCGGACGCGCCGTGGGCCGTCACGAGCACCGGAACGGAGGCCGGGGCGCTGGTGAGGCGCTCCAGGTCGCCCTGCCCCGCCCCGTGGGCCGCCAGTCGTTCGAGGGCGAGGGGGTTGTGGACCAACTCGCCGAGCACGGTCAGGGGGCCGGCCGCGGCCAAACTCTCGGCCGCTTGCAACGCATCCCGGACGCCAAAACAGAGGCCAAAATGTTCCGCAACGAGGATTTTCATGGGATTAAAAGGGGTTTTTCGGGGGTTTTTCGGCTATTTTTCTGGTTAATTTTCAGGGTCATATCCTCGGAGCCTTCCAGCAACTTTGTACGACAAAGTACATGGGCAAGAAGGGGTCAGCCCTGGCCGGTCTTGACGATCTGTTCGAGCAGCGCGAGGTAGCCCGCGAACGCCGCGCGGCCCCGCTCCGTGAGCCCGTAACTCGTCTGTGGACGGTCGAGGATCTCCTTGGTCGTGGCGACGTACCCGGCCTGGTGGAGCGTGCGCAGGTGCGTCACGAGGTTGCCGTCGCTCATCTTGAGTTCGGCCTTCAGGTCCGCGAAGGACCAGCGCACGCGGGTGGCCAGCAGCGTCATGATCGCCAGCCGCCCGCGCTCGTGGATGACGCGGTCGATCTTGTCAAAGTCGAGCTTCACGGCAGGGGAGGGTGGCTCTCGGTGACCAGTGGGCGGCGCTCCGCAGCTTCGAGCGCGTCGTGGTGCCGGGGCCAGGTGCAGGCGGCGTAGACGAGATGGTACAGCCCGAACGTCGCCCCCATCATGGCCGCCGGGTAGAAGCGTGTCGGTGTCGGCAGGTCCACGTCGGGCAGCAGTGACTGGTTCATGAAGTAGACGAACGCGCCGATGCCCGTGAACAGGAAGGCCCAACCGAGCACGATGATCGAGCGCGGCGCGAAGTTCATGGTGGCCAGCAGCCCGAGGCCGTAGCAGACGAGCCACATCAACGTGGGCTCCAGCGTCACCTGGGTCGTCACGGTCAACACGCCGCTGAGCGCCACCCCGGCGAAGAACCCCGGTGCCACCGAGCGCATCGCCAGCCGGAACCCGGCGGAGATCACCGGCTGGCCGCGGTCGAGCGCCCCGCGCCACAGGAAGAGCATGTTGACCGTCAGCGTGACCAGCAGCACGAAGAACCACGCCTCGAAGTAGACGCGGGCGTCGATGTTGCGTTCGTCCGGGCCGCGCTGCCAGAGGAGCATCGCCCCCGCGAGGCCGACCGAGAGGAGCCCGCCGACCAGAGCGGTCGGCGCGGAGATCGCGCGATACACCGTCGCCCGTTCCATCAACAGACGGATGGCACGCAGGTGTTCCTCGGCTCCACGGTCGGGTGTCACGCCGAGCACTTTGCACCACAAAGTGCGGTATGCAAACGCTTTTTTTCAGAAATTGCACTTCCGGTCACCGCACAGAGGGAAACATTTTCCCGAAAAACTCCGTTTTATTCCCCTTTATTCTCCAAAATGCCGGTTTTCTGCTCGCGCCCGCGTTGTTTGAGCAGCACGGGCAAGCCGGGGAACGGGAACGTGTCGCGCAACTTGTTCTCCAGGTACTTGCGGTAGGTGTCCACCAGCAGGCCCGGATCGTTGACGAACAGCAGGAACACCGGGATCGGGATGGGCGAGCCGGACTTGTCCGCCAGTTGGGTGGCGTAGAGCATCTTGAAGCGGCGGTTCGCGCGGGTGGGCGGGGGCTGGAGTTCCACGGCGGCGTGCAGCAGGCGGTTGAGCGGCCCCGTGCCG
Source organism: uncultured Verrucomicrobiota bacterium (assembly GCA_937859745.1). Lineage (GTDB taxonomy): Bacteria > Verrucomicrobiota > Verrucomicrobiia > Chthoniobacterales > SZAS-18 > CAHJWO01. The sequence continues at coordinate 7,014 of CALMAQ010000384.1, forward strand.
ATCTTTTCGCGGGCGGCGCGGCGGGTCTTTTCCACCGCGTTGAAGAGCCGCCCGATCTGCTCTCCCTTGAGCGCCGACATCGCCACCAGCGGCGCGAACGACAGGAAGAACAGCTCCGCGCGCGCCACTTCCAGCCACTTTTCCCGGAACTCCCGCAACCCCTCGCGCGAGTCCTCCGGGGGCACCAGCAGGTCCCACTTGTTCACCGCGATGATGCACGGCTTGTTCGCCTTCTGGATCAGGCCGCCGATCTGCCGGTCCTGCGCGGTGACGCCCGCGCTCGCGTCGATGACCAGGATGCAGAGGTCCGCCCGCCGGATGGATTCCTCCGAACGCATCGCGCTGAAGATTTCCGCCGAGTTGTCCTGCTTGCCGCGGTGCCGGAGGCCCGCCGTGTCGATGAGCACGTAGTCCTGGTCGCCGAAGCGGCAGGGCACGTCCACGGCGTCGCGCGTGGTGCCCGCCACGTCGCTGACGATGGTGCGCTCCTGCCCGAGGATCGCGTTGGTCAGCGAACTCTTGCCCACGTTGGGCCGGCCCACCAGGGCGAGCCGCGGCGCGCGGCGCACGCGGGCCGGTGCCGGGGCGTCGTCGTCCCCTCCGTCCGCTGCGTCGGCCGTTTCTTCCTCCCGCTCGACGGGCGGGAGATGGCGTTCGACGGCGGCCACCAGCGGGTCGATGCCCCGCCCGTGGGCGGCACTGACCCCGTAGCTTTCCGGGAACCCCAGGCGCGAGAACTCGGCCTCGTGCGGGATGTGCATGTCCTCGTCGATCTTGTTGATGACCAGCAGCACGGTCTTCTCCGCGCGGCGCAGCTGCCGCGCCAGCTCCGTGTCCACGGTCGTTAGCCCGGCGCGGCCGTCCACGACGAACAGCACGACCGCCGCCGCCGCCAGCGCAATTTCGGCCTCCACGCGCACCCGGTCCGAGAAGCTTCCGTCCACCTTCAGGCCGATGCCCCCCGTGTCCACGATCTCGAAGGGTTCGCCGTGCAGCGCGCATTCCGCCACGATGCGGTCGCGCGTGATGCCCGGCTGGTCGTGGACGATGGCGATCTTGCGCCCGGCCAAGCGGTTGAACAGGGAGGATTTGCCCACGTTCGGGCGGCCCACGATGGCGACGGTGCGATTGCTCATGACGGGCGTTGGGGGGTAGGGAGCGAGCCCGCCTGGGCATGCTCCTTGTGCTGGAGTTGGCGGATGCCGTCGATCACGTAGCCGACCCCGGAGATGAACGTGAACACGCCCGCGAGGACAACCCAGTAAAGGGGATTGAGCAGGCGGACCTGCAGCATCACCCAGCCGATGGCGATCATCTGGAGCACGGTCGCCACCTTGCCCGTCCAGCGCGGACGCACCTGCACGTCGCCGTTGACGTAATGCAGCCCGAAGGAGCCCGCAACGATGACCACGTCCCGCGCGATGACGAGCACCGGGAACCACAGCGGGAAGCGGTAGCCCCAGTCCGCGAAGGTCAGCGTCAGCAGGCCCGCCAGGAGCAGCCCCTTGTCCGCGATGGGGTCGAGGATCGCGCCGAGCTTGCTGCGCTGGTTGTAGCGGCGGGCGACGTAGCCGTCCAGGCCGTCGCTGACGCTCGCGGAGAGGAACACGAGGATCGCGCCCAACCGATACCATTCTTGGGGATGATCCTCGCGCACGCTCTCGCCGTAGTACACGCCCAGCAGGACGAACACCGGGATCAGCAGCAGGCGGACGATGGTGATTTTGTTGGCGGTGGTCATGGGGCGGCTCCCCGCGCAAAGAGGGTCAACAACAAAGGGGACGTTGCCCCGGTTTGCAACCGCGAGTTTCGGCGCACCCCCACCACGGGAGCCCACCCGCGCGCTTCAGGCAAAAAGCGCCTCGACCGCCACGGGTCCACCC
>CALMAQ010000385.1 GCA_937859745.1 uncultured Verrucomicrobiota bacterium
GTCGAGACCCCCCCGCCGCGCCCGTACGCCGCCGCCGTGTTCCACCGTGGCCACTGGCGCTGGAACGGCCACCGCTACGTCTGGGTGCACGGCTACTACGCCGCCAACTGACCCGGTTTTCCCGGCAAGCCGCCCGTGCCCTTCATTCCCATTCGATGGTGCTGGGCGGCTTGCTGGAGATGTCGTAGCAGACGCGGTTGACGCCCTTGACCTCGTTGCAGATCCGCCCGGAGATGCGCGCGAGTAGTTCGTAGGGCAGCCGCACCCAGTCGGCCGTCATGCCATCCTGGCTCTCGACGATCCGCAGGGCCACGGTGTTCTCGTAGGTGCGCTCGTCGCCCATCACGCCCACCGACCGCACCGGCAACAGCACCGCAAAGGACTGCCAGACGCGGTAATACCAGTCGCTCGATTTCATCTCGTTGACGACGATGGTGTCGGCCTCGCGCAGGATGCGGAGGCGTTCCTCCGTCACCTCGCCCAGAATCCGCACGGCCAGCCCGGGGCCCGGGAACGGCTGGCGCTGGACGACCTCCTTTGGCAGCCCGAGCTGCGAGCCGACCTGCCGCACCTCGTCCTTGAAAAGCTGGCGCAAGGGTTCGAGCAACTCGAACTCCATGTCGTCGGGCAGGCCGCCGACGTTGTGGTGGCTCTTGATGAGCGCCGCCGGGTTTCCCGAGATGGAAACGCTCTCGATCACGTCCGGGTAGAGCGTCCCCTGGGCGAGAAAGCGGTGGCCGCCCCCGTGTCCGTCGGCCTTGAGTTCCACGGCCGCCCGCTCGAACACCCGCACGAACTCGTTGCCGATGATCTTGCGCTTCTGCTCGGGGTCCGTCACCCCGGCGAGCTTTTCCAGGAACCGCTCGGAGGCGTCCACGTACTTGAGCTTGATGTGGAAATTGTCGCCGAAGAGTTTCTGGACGGCCTCGGCCTCGTTCTCGCGCAGCAGCCCGTTGTTGACGAAGATGCACGTCAACTGCTCGCCGATGGCCTGGTGCAGGAGCATCGCGGCAACCGAGGAATCCACCCCGCCGCTCAGGCCCAGGATCACTTTCTCCGCGCCGACCGTGTGGCGGATTTCCGCGCAGGTCTGCTCGATGAACGAGCCCATGGTCCAGTCCGTCGCGCAGCCGCAGACCTTGTAGACGAAGTTCTGGAGGATTTCGCGCCCTCGCGGGGTGTGGGCGACCTCCGGATGGAACTGCATCCCGAACAGCCGTTTGGCCGGGTGTTCGATGACGGCGTAAGGCGAGTTTTCCGACCGCGCCACAGCGCGGAAACCCTCCGGCAGCTGCCGGAGCTTGTCGCCGTGGCTGTTCCAGATGTCGAGCTTCTCGGTCAGTCCCTGGAAGAGGGCGCAATCTGCCGCCTCCACCTGGAGCGTCCCGGGGCCGTACTCGCGCCGTTCCCCGGCTTCCACCTTGCCGCCGAGGCGGTGCGCCATGAGTTGCAGCCCGTAGCAGATGCCCAGCACGGGCAGCCCGAGGTCGAAGATCGCGGGGTCGGGCTGGGGCGCGTTAGGGGCGTACACGCTGGCCGGCCCGCCCGAGAGGATGATCCCCCTCGCACCCATCCCCGCCAGTTCGGCGGCCGGGGTGTCGTAGCGCACGATCTGCGAGTACACCTGGCACTCGCGCACGCGGCGCGCGATGACCTGGGTGTACTGCGAGCCAAAATCCAGGATGAGGATTTTCGAGCCGTGGAAAGGTTCGGCGGGCGCGGACATAGGGCGGAACGCGGGGCGGCGGTGAGAACGGCGGCTACTTCTTGACGATGAACATGCTCATCGCGTCCCCGCGCTTGATCTGGTCCACGACGCTCATGCCCTCGTCGAGCACCTTGCCGAAGACGGTGTACTGCATGTCAAGGTGCGGGGCGTTCTGCAGGACGATGTAGAACTGGCTGTTGGCCGAGTTCGGGTCGTTGGTGCGCGCCGCCGCGAGGCTGCCGCGCTCGTTCTTGTAGGCCTTGCTGACCTCCAGGGGCAGGTCGGGGTAGTTGGAGCCGCCGGAACCGACGCCGGGGCCATCCACGCCGTTCTTGCTCTTGGGGTCGCCCACCTGCGCGACGAAGCCGGGCACGATGCGGTGGAAGCGGATGCCGTTGTAAAAACCTTCCTCCGCCAGCTTGAGGATGCGTTCGACGTGCTTGGGCGCGGCGTCCGGGAAGAGCGTCAGGTAGAGAGACCCGGCGGGCACGTCCACGCGGATGATGGGGTCCTTGCGGTCGGCGTACTTCGCGTCACCAGGTTGGGCGGAGGGGGCAGTGTTTTCGCTCATTGGCTGATTTAAGGGCATTTCCACCCTCGCGCCAGTGGAAAAAACTGGCGCGACCGCGTGCCGCCTTATGCGAAAAGCGTCTCCACCGCGAAAGATGTTCCGAGCACCGCGACACCTTCGATCAACTCGCCGCGCGAGTAAGCTCGCCGGACCCGGTACACCCCGCCCTCAGGCTGGCGATACACTTCCACTTGCTTCGTCTCACCGAGCACGATCCAATATTCCACCACGCCCGCTTCGGCATACAGAAAAGCATTCTCGCGGTCGGGTGTCACGCTGCTGAACGCTACTTCCACCACCAAGTCAGCCGTCGTGGGATGCCTTGTGGCGAAATCGTCCAGTGTCCCGCGCATGACCGAGATGTCCGGTTCCGGCATAGAGTCCAACAGCCTCAGAGGCTCCTCTTTTCTGGCGATAAACTCTGGACCCAACGCGCGCAGGAGAAACACGTACAGCCGCGTCGTGATGGTGGAGTGAAGCGGCGACTTCGACACTTTGTTGACGATGATGCCCCGGATCAACTCCGTCCGCTTGAACGCCGGATCGTCGCCGAGTTTTTCGTATTCCGGCACGGTCCAAAGCCGGACCCGCTCCCGCATTTCGGGCAAATCGAGGATCGTCGCCATGATCTTCATGCTACACCCTCGCTCCGTGGGCGGGAAGCCTTATCCAGTCTGCTCCGTGGGCAGCCGGGTCAAGGTTGCTGTGGTGCTTGTAGTTATTCTAGAAGTCCCTCGATCTCCTCGAAGCTCAGCGCCTCCAGCAACGGTTCGTCCTTCTCCCGCTCGACAAGCGAGGCCGTCAGTTCCTTCTTGCGGTTCTGGAGGGCGAAGATCTTCTCCTCCACGGTGCCGCGCGCGATGAGCCGGTAGGCGGTGACGACGCGCGTCTGGCCGATGCGGTGGGCGCGGTCGGTGGCCTGCGCCTCCACGGCCGGGTTCCACCAGGGATCGAAGTGGATCACCGTGTCGGCTCCGGTGAGGTTCAGGCCGACGCCGCCCGCCTTCACGCTGATGAGGAAGGCCGTCATGGACGGGTCGTTCTGGAAGCGGTCCACCTGCGCGGCGCGATCCTTTGGCTTGGTCGAGCCGTCGAGGTAGCAGAACGGGGTCCTGGCCTCGTCCAAGTGCTCCGAGAGAATTTTGAGCATCGACACGAACTGACTGAAGATGAGCACCCGATGCCCGCCTTCACGGATTTCCTCCAGCAGTTCGTCGAGCAGCGCCAGTTTGGCCGAGGCCGCCGGGACGGCTTCCGGGTCAAGGCCTTCCGCCGTGCCCCCTGCGGGCAGCCCGAGCAGGCGCAGGTCGCAACAGGCCTGCCGCAGCCGCAGGAGCGCCGTCAGGACCAGCATCCGGCCCGCGCCCTGGTTCTTGTCGCGCCGGGCGGTGTCGAGCTTGAGGCGGCTCTGTGCGAGCAGTTGCCCGTAGACCTGCGCCTGCGCGGGCGTGAGGTCGCAGAAGGCGGTCTGTTCGATGCGGCCAGGCAGCTCCGTGGCCACGTCCTGTTTGCGGCGGCGCAGGAGCACCGGGCGCAACCGGCGGCTCAGGCGTTCGCGCACGCCTACGGCGGCAGGATCGCCCGGGCGGGCCAGGAGCTGCTCGTAGCGTTCGCGGAAGTCCTGCCGCGACCCGAGGTAGCCCGGCAGGGCGAAGCGCATGATCGACCACAGGTCGCGCACGGAGTTCTCCATGGGCGTGCCGGTGAGCACGAATCGGTGGCGGCTGCGGAGCGCGCAGGCGGCCTGGGCCACCTGGCTGTCGGGGTTCTTGATGTGGTGCGCCTCGTCGAGGACCACGGCGGCAAAGGTCCGGGCGCGGTAGCGTTCCAGGTCGCGGCGCAGCAGCGCGTAGGAGGTGACGACGAGGTCTGATTCGTCGATCCTGGCGAACAGGCCAGCGCGGGCGGGGCCGTCGATGGCGAGCGTCCGCAAACCGGGCGTGAACCGTGCCGCCTCGCGCCGCCAGTTGTCCACCAGCGAGGTCGGACAAACGACCAGCGAGGGCTGCGCCTCGGCACCGTCGGCCGGGCGCAGCGAGGCGAGGAAGGTCAACGCCTGGAACGTCTTGCCCAAGCCCATCTCGTCGGCCAAGATGCCGCCCAGGCCGTTGGCCGCCAGCAGGCGAAGCCAGCGCACGCCCTCGTGCTGGTAAGGCCGCAACACCCCGCCGAGTTCCGGCGGCAGCGCCACGTCCGGCGCGCGTTGGAAACCGCCCTGACGTCCGCGCCATTCCTCCCACGAAGGCGCGGTGCCGACGCCCCATTTCTCCAGCGTCGCGTCCAGGTACGCGCCCTGCGCGCGGGCCAGCCGGTACACGCCCGGCCGGGGCTGCGAGGGGTCGCAATCACGCAACACCTCCTGGAAGTCGTTGAGCATCTCGTTGGGCAGGATGGCCAGCTTGCCGTTTCGAAGCCGGGTGTGGCCCTGCCCCATCTGGAGCAGGCGCTGGATTTCCGAGGCGGGGAACCGCTCGCCGCTGCTCCCGAGCAGCGACACTTCCATCTCGAACCAATCCTCGCCCGAGCCGCGCACGGCGATCTCGGGGGTGATGATCTCCAGGTTGCGGGCCACGTGCTGGAAACGCGAGCCAATCGACACCTGCCAGCCGGGTTCCTTTTGGAGCACGGGCAACCCCAGCGCGAAGAACCGCAGCACGGCCTCCTCGCCGCGCAGGAAGTAGTGGCCGGTGGCGTCCGGCCCGCTGAAGTGGTAGTCCACCAGCCGGTCCAGCGCCCGGCGTTCGGCCGGGACGTTGCGCGTGTGCAGCCGCGCCTTGCTCCCGGCGGGCGGCGGGTAGGTGAACGCCTCGCGCTCGGGCGTGATGCCCACCGTGACGATGCGCTTGTTCGGGTAGGTTGCCTGCAACCGCGCGCCCAACTGGTGCAGCGAACCCTCGATGGACAACGCGAAAGCCGGCGGCCCCGGCTCCACGCCGGGGTCGACGGCGGCCGGGTGGCCGGTGGCGGTCACGGGCTGTCCGGCCACCTCGGTGTGCAACTCGAAGAACGAGGCTAGCTTCGCCCACTCGGCGCTCAGGAAAGAGGCCGCCTGATCTGCCGGGAGCCGCAGGGGCTTCGGGTCAAAGAGTGGCGCATACGGCGCGGGCAGCCCCGGGGAAACCGGCTGCACCCGGGGCGGGTTCGCCCCGGGGCGCAGCAGCCACGCCCGGCCCCCGGCCGCCAGG
>CALMAQ010000386.1 GCA_937859745.1 uncultured Verrucomicrobiota bacterium
TCTCATCCCGGAGGGTGTCCGTCTTGTAGTGGAGGATGCCGGGCAGGTCCACGTCCACCCAGCGCAGGGCCGGCGGCAGCGGCAGCCGCCAGGCGCGCGCGTCGAGCCCGGCGGCGAGGTTGACGACGGTGTCCGCGCCGCCGTCGGTGATGGCACGCAGGATCATCTGGTCGAACGCCGCCGTGCGCACGATCATCGCCCAGGCGCGGGACCTGCCCTTGGGCATGGTGTCCACGATGCGCTGACCCTCGGGCCCGGCCAGACGGCGCGCGAAGGGATCGCGGAAGATGGCGTCGGGCCGCTCGGTCTCCATCGCGCGGTACGTGGCGACCCAGCGGGCGGTGTCGGAGATGTGTTCGATGGACATGGGGAAAGGCGGAGGGAGGCAGGATGGCAGATGCCGCCTTGTCTTTCCAGTTCTCGCGGCGGTCGTAAGAACGGATCCCGGGACCTCAGCCCTGCGAACTGCGTGGGGTAGGAACCGGCCCCGGCGGGGGCGGGCCGGGATTCTCACCGCGCGCCTCCCGGATCGCGTCTAACAATTCACCCTCTGGATGTACCGGGATCACGTCGATAGGCAGCACCCCGACCGCCGTTTTCAGGAAGTTACCCTCGTGCCCGTCGAATACCGCGGTGTTGTCGTCAGGCCGATAGAAGAACGGTGTGTTGCCACTCCGCACGACTTCAAAGCCGTTGTCGCGCATCGTGTCAAAAATTTCCCGGGCGCTGGCCGGTTCACCCTTCAGGGCAGGCTGGGAAATGACGGTGTGCAGCCTGCCTTCGTGGACGAACGCGCCATGAAGCGGATGATCGTCACCAAAGAGGTCGTTGTGCGCCTGGAGACGGTCGAGGTACTCGGCGGGCAGTGCTTTTCGCAACCGGAAACTGGGAACAAGTTGCTGTGTACCCCTGTCGAGCACCGGCACCGACTCGGGATACAGCCCAAATTGGTCGGGATGCGTGATCTTGACGTACCGCTGCCGCGCCGCGTCTTCGTAGAGACGATGTTCTTGGCCGCCTTGCTGCGCGCGGGCGAGGATGTCCGCACCGTTCAGGAGACGGCCGCTGCCCCGCGCCCAGTTGAAGAGGCCAACGGCTTGTCGGCGGAGGGCCTCGTGGAAGCTGCTGGCGTCCGCAGGTGTTGGTTGATCTGCGCCCGCATTTCGCCGGAGGTCATCTGCGGCTGCTTGGAGCGCGCCCGGCGCATCTTCTCCGCGAGTGCTTTCGGATGCACCTTCATTCTTGCAATGATCGCTTCCAACGAGTTTTGAATCAAGCTGATTCTTGGTCGGCCCAGCCGCCTGTTGTCTGCGGGCAGCCAGAATGCAGTTATTCTCCCGTTCGAAGGCAGTTCGGTGCTGCCTTAAACATGATCTGCTCTCCGCCATCCGCGATCCTGCTCACTCCGCCGCCAGCCGTCCGTCCCGCAGGCGGATGCGCCGCGACGCGGCTTCGGCGACCTCCTCGCTGTGCGTGACGACCACCAGCGTCGTCAGCGCCTGCGTGGCCACGCGCCGGAGCACGTCGAGCACGCGCGCCGCCCCGGCGGAATCCAGGTTGCCCGTGGGCTCGTCGGCCAGCACCAGGCGCGGCCGGTGGATCAACGCGCGCGCGATGGCCGTGCGCTGCAACTCGCCGCCGCTGAGCTGGTGGACGAAATGCCCCGCGCGCGGCACCATGCCGACGAGATCCAGTAGCTCCAGCGCCATGCCCTGCACGGTCGCGGGCGCGTCCCCGGCCAGGAGCAGCGGCAGGCAGACGTTTTCCAGCACGCTCATGGTCGGCAGCAGGTTGAAGAACTGGAAGACGATGCCCAGGTCGCGGCGGCGGTAGAGCGTCAGCGCCTTTTCGTCGGCGGTGTGCAGCGCGAGGCCGCCCACGTAAATCTCGCCCGCATCGGGCGTGTCCAGGCCGCCGAGCAGGTGCATGAGCGTGCTCTTGCCGCAGCCGCTGGGGCCGGTGATCGCCACGAAATCCTTGTCCGCGATCTCCAGGCTGATGTCGTCGAGCGCGCGTACGCGGCTTTCGGGCGGCCCGTAGTGGCGCGAGACGTTCTGCAGGCGGATGGCGGCGGAGTGCATGCGGGAAGGTACACGATTACGGCGGGATGCAGGAGGCAGGATGCAGGAGGCAGGATGCAGGATGCGGAGAGGCAGATGACGGATGTCGGATGACGGGTGACAATGGCGGGGGTGAAGAACGCGATTGCCACGCCGATTTTGATCGTCGCCGAGGGGGGCGACTGGCTCGTGGTCAGCAAGCCCGCGCACCTGCTCGTCCATCCGACGCGCCCCGGCGGGCCGGTGACGCTGCTCGACGCCCTGCGCGGACTGCTGGCCTACGAGGCCGCCAACGGCGGGCAGGTGTCGCTCATCCACCGTCTGGACCGGGAGACCAGCGGCCTGCTGCTCGTCGCCAAGACGGCGGCGGCGGCGCGGCGGTTCTCGCTGGACATGATGCGCGGGCAAATCGGCAAGGAGTACCTTGCCCTGGTGTGGGGCTGGCCGGATTGGGACGCGCGGACCGTGGACGCGCCGCTGCTGCGCCAGGGCGAGAAGGGGGCGTCGGCGATCTGGCTGCGGCGCGCGATCCATCCCGAGGGAGCGCCCGCGCGGACGCAATTCGAGGTGGTGCGTCGGTGCGAGCGGACGGAGGGCCGGTACAGCCTGGTGCGCGCGCGGCCGGAAACCGGGCGGCTGCACCAGATCCGGGTGCATCTCGCGTCCCTGGGGCATCCGGTGGTGGGGGACAAGATCTACGGTCCCGACGAGGGATGTTACCTGCGGTTCATCGAGACGGGCTGGACGCCCGAGCTGGCGCGGGTGTTGTGGCTGGACCGCCACGCGCTGCATGCGTGGCGGCTGACGTTCGACGCCGACGGAACGGGCGGGCCCCGAACGGTGGAAGCGCCTTGGCCGGAAGATCTGGCCGGGCTGTGAAAGGCGGAGGGCGCAAGGATGACGGATGAGGGATGACGGATGGACAGAGGAAAGCGGCGGGTTGGTCACACCGTTGCCTCCGGGTAGCCAAACCCGCATTCGTCATCTGTCATCCCTCCGCCTTCCGCCTTCCTAACACCCCGTTTCCGGTGTACCTTCCCGGCCACCAATCATCCCCATGCCGACCCCTTCCTCCCACGAAGTCAGCAACGTCCACCTGCTCGGTTCCAAGCCCGGCAACGTCAAGAACCTGACCGGCTTCCGCAAGGGCTTCCACAAGGTGCCCGCCACCCTGCCCGATTCCATGTTCGAGCGGCAGTTCGGAGCGATGGCCGAGCCTGACCTCGACCGGCTCTCGCGCGAACTCTTCGAGAAATTGCGCGCCGGCCGCGGCTACAAGCGCAAGGAAATCAACCTCAACCTCGACGCGCCCACTGCCACCCTCACGACGACCGACTTCACCCTCGACCTCTCCTACGCGCCCGACCCCGCCGACCCGGGCGACTACGCGCTCACCTACGACCTGCACTCCATCCGCGACATCGCCGTGTTCGCCGACGGCAGCCTCAACGACGTGTTCGCGGGGGTCTTCAACCGCGTGTCGCTCTCCTTCGGCCAGGCCATCGACATGGAGGACGTGATCGACGAACTCGAAGACGCCCCCGGCGGGGCCGCCAACCTGCGCTACCCGCCGGATTGCAGCGAATGCACCGTGCAACTCACCGGCCTGGCGGGCACCGTGCGCCTGACCCCGCGCCAACTGGAGGTCGTCAGCCCGTCGGGGGCTTCCCCGGCGGAACTCGTCAGGACCTTCGTGGAAGCCAGCGCGGTGCTGGCAGCCAACCCGACGTTGGAAAAGCTCCTCCCGCGCCGCATGTAAACAAAAGGGCCGCCGCCCCGGGCTTCGTGCCCGGGACAGCGACCCGTTGAGCGATTGTTCTGCTCTCGGCCGTCCCTTACGAGATGGTGCCGTTCAGCCCGTTCGGGAAGAACAGGCCGGGCGTCGTGGTGGGGCTGCCGTACACGATGTTGAGCACCTGGGAGGTGGTACGCGCGAAAGCCAGGCCGTTGCTGTCGGTCGGCGTGATGTTGGCCGAGTTGAACGTGCGGGAAAGGATCGACTGGTCCGTGACGGCTCCCGAGAGGTTGCTCCGCAGGTTGCTGATGGCATCGCACGTGGCGAAGATGTCCACCCCGTAGCGACCGATGGCACCGGGCTGGGAGGCCAGGTTGTAGAGGTTCGTGCGGATGATGGAGGCGTGGTAGGCCTCGACCGTCAGGATGCCCGCCGCCGCCTGGAGGTAGGTCGGGTTGGTGATCAGCGTGGAAGCGCCGTTGTAGGCCGTCACGCCCACGTCCTCGAAGATGTACGAGCCGAGCAGGAAATTCACGTCGCTCGCGAACGGATCGAACGTGGCCCCCGTGCTGCCGGTCGCGGTCGCGTACAGCGTGTTGAAGCTGTTGAGCAGGTCAACGGCCGGCATGGCGACATAGTTGACGCCCGCCGAGGCCAGGGCCGCACGCAGGAAGCTGACGTGGTTGAGTTCGTCCTTGGCGATTTCCAGGGCGTACTGGGCGACCGCAGGGATGGCGAAGGGCACCAGAGTGTTCGCCTTGATGGTGACGCCGCCCCCCTTGCCGAAGACGCTGTCCACCCCGCCGCCGTTGCCGGCGATGCCCGTGCCCGTGACCGCGCGCAGGTAGAATTCGGCTTCGAGGTACTCGAGGTTCAACGCGAAGTTCAGCACGGCACCATCAATGTTCGTCGTCGGGACGGCGCTGGCGTCCGCGCCCGCGAAGATGGCGGCGGCACCCGGCGCGACGGTCGCGACGGCGGTAGCCAGGCTGGCCCGGCGGATGAATTCGCGGCGGGAGGGAGCTGCTTGGGGGTGTTCTAGGAGATTGGTTTGGTCGCTCATTTGGTCCTAATTCCGAAAAAGCCCCCCCTCTGGATGCACCAAACTGCTCCACGCGCGAAAAAATCGGTCTGCCACATCCAGCCCGGCAGCACCGGCGGAATGCCGGTGGCTCCCTTTCCGAGAGGTGCTAGCCCCCGACGCCATGGTTCCCCTCTTTGCC
>CALMAQ010000387.1 GCA_937859745.1 uncultured Verrucomicrobiota bacterium
CCGCAGAACGCGCGGCGCGGAAATCCTGCTCGACTCCGGCCCGCCTGTAATGGTAACGAAGCAAGTTGCTTCCATCGGCGCAACCTGCTTCCTCCCTTCTATGGACCACCGCATCATCGGCACCACGCTGCCCGTCCTCGAACTCCAGCTCCAACCCGGCGAGAGCGTCGTTTCCGTCGCGGGCGAGTTGTCGTGGATGAGTCAATCCATCGACATGCACACGTCCACGGCGCATGGCGGCGGGGGCGGGTTGTTCGGGGTGCTCAAGCGCGTGGCGGGCGGCGGATCGCTTTTCATGACGGAGTTTTCCGCCCAGGGCACGCCGGGGCTGGTGGCCTTCGCCACGAAGGTGCCCGGGCACATCCTGCCCTTGGAGGTCAGCCCGGGGCAGACGTACATGGTCCATCGTCACGGTTTCCTCTGCGCGACGCCCGGGGTGGAGCTGAGCGTCGGCTTCCAGCAATCGCTCGGGGCGGGCATCTTCGGCGGCGACGGGTTCCTGCTCCAGAAGCTCGGCGGCCAGTGCCACGCCTGGATCGAACTGGACGGCGAAGTCGTGACCTACGACCTGGGTCCGGGCGAGAGCCTGCGGGTGCATCCCGGGCACGTCGGGATGTTCGAGGCGAGCGTCAATTTCGGCATCACGCGCATCACGGGCATCCGCAACCTGCTGTTTGGAGGGGACGGGATCTTCCTGGCGCAGTTGACGGGTCCGGGCAAGGTGTGGCTGCAATCGTTGCCGCTCTCCAACCTCGCGCATGCGCTGAGCCCGTACATCAGCAGCAGCGGCGGCGAGCGCGTGGCGGAGACCGGCACCGGGGCGGTCATCGGCAGCATCCTGCGCGGATTGACGCAGAAGTGAAGGCGGAAGCGAGATGGCAGAGGGATGACGGATGCCATCCGTCATCCTTCTGCCTCCCGCGTTCACCCGTCGTTCTCCAACCGGTCGAGCACGGGCCCGGCCAGCGCGCGCAGTTCCGGTAGGCGCACGAAATACGCCGCTGCCGCCAGCGCGCAACTCGCCCCGGCCAGGCACAAGGTCCCCCGTACCCCCAGCCGCCCGTCGGCCAGCGCGCCGATGGCCAGGTTGCCCAACGGAGACATGCCCATGTACGCCATGGCGAAGAGGCTCATCACCCGGCCGCGCTTCTCGTCGTCCACCAGGGTCTGGATCACCGTGTTGCCCGAGGACGATAGCAGCACGCCGCCCGCCCCCGAGATCACCAGGCACCCCAGGGCGGGCCCCAGCGACCGGCAAAATCCGCAGCCGACCAGGCCCAAGCCCAGCGCCATCCCGCCCAGGGCGATCACCCGGCCCAGCCCGCGCACGGTGGTCCGTGTGCTCAGGTAAAGCGCGCTGCCCACCGCGCCGATGCCCAGCGCCGACATCAGCCAGCCCAGCGTCTGCGCGTCCCCGCCGAACACGTCCTTGGCCATCGCGGGCAGCAGCACGGGCGCGGCAAACCCCGTGAACGCCGCCGCGGCGATCAAAAGAAGGGTGTTGCCGATGGGTGGGAACGCCCTCACGTACCGCAGCCCGCCGAGGAACTCTTCCAGGACGTGTCCCGTGCGGGCGGCGGCCTCCTGCGCGCGCTGCGCCGCAAGCACGCTCACGCGCGGCACGATCCGCACCAGGGAGACGATAACCGCGAGGTAGCTGACGGCGTCGAGCAGGTAACAATAGCCCGCGCCCACCCGGGCGATGAGCAGGCCGCCGAACGCCGGGCCGACCAGGCGCGCGAGGTTGAACATGCTCGAATTGAGCGCGATGGCGTTGACCAGGTCCTCGCGCCGGTCCACGAGGTGGATGAAGAGCGACTGGCGGCCGGGCAGGTCGAAGGCGCTGACGGCCCCCTGGAAAAAGCTGAGCACGATCAGGCTCCAGATGTGGATGTGCCCGGTGAGCGTCAGCCCTGCCAGCACGCCCGCCTGCACCAGGGAAAGGGCCTGGGTGCCGATGAGCAGCCGCCGCTTGTCCACGCGGTCCACCCACACGCCCGCCAACGGCGACAGCAGGAAGATGGGAAACTGGCTGGCGAAGGCCACGAAGCCCAGCAGCCACGCGGAGCCTTCCAGATGGTAGGCCAGCCACAGAGAGGCCGTCTGCGTCATCCACGTCCCGACCAGCGAGATGATCTGCCCGGAGAAGAAGAGCCGGAAGTTCCGCGAACCCAGCGCGCGCAGGAACTGCGGCGGGCTGCCCGCCGCCGCGGCGACCGGTGACAGGGCGTCGCTCGGAGGGGGCAGGGGCGGAATGGCGGCCATGAACGAGGATCGGCGGGAGCATTGTCCGCCGGTCCGGCGGTGGGTGCAACCGGCCGCCGCGGCTCAGAGGTTGTGGAAGAGCCAGGCGAAAAACTCCAGCGACGCCGGGTTGGCCACGGGCTCCTCCGCCGCCACGCGCGCGGCGGGCTCGCCGGTCAGCAGACGCCGGACCGCCCCGGGCAGGGGCCGTCCATCCGCCGTGCGCGGCAGGTCCGCGGCGGCGTAAACGGCGTCCGGCACATGGCCGTGCGCC
>CALMAQ010000388.1 GCA_937859745.1 uncultured Verrucomicrobiota bacterium
GTTGGGGGCGAGGGGGAAGCGGGCGGCGTCCGTGCGAGTAGACGGGGCGCGAGCAGCAGGGTCGCGCCGACCGTCAGGACCGACGTGCAAAGGGCATTCGCCACATGGAGAGCAAGACCAAACCGCCAGATGCCAGGGACAAAGCACAAAGCGGCCTTGCCCCTTCGAGGTAGGGTTGGGCCTCCGGCGCTTCCAGTTCAGCGCGCTTGCAGGTGTTCCGCCAGCTTGCCCTGCTTCCGGAGTTCGATGAACCGTTCCACCTCGGGAACCTTGAGCGATGGCTGCCCCTTTTGCAGTTGCCGGTAGGTGGCGATGACCTGCTCGGTGCCCGCGAGCGGGTCGTCCTTCGCCTTGCCCCGGTCGAGTTGCGCCCGGGTGTCGCCCGCCACGAACGCCGTCAGCAGGATGTTACCGGTTTCCTTGGGCACCTTGCTGTCGTTGAGCCAGGGCAGCACCCTGGGCGACACCGCGATGGACACGTCCGGGCTGGCGTCCGCGAACCGGACGATGAGCCCGCGCGCCAGGTCGGCCTGCGCGCTGGCGGGGTTCTGCCGGAAGATGGTGATGGCCTGCCGGACCGTGTCCTTGCTGATCGGCGGGTCGGGGGGCTCTGCCCGGAGCACCCCCGCTGCCAGCACCGCCGCCAGAGCGCAGAAAATCGCTCGCTTGCTCATACAGGCGGGACCGTACGCGCCCGAGCGGTCGCCCGCCAGTGGATTCGGGGTGGGAAATGTTGCGTGATCCGCTTGTATTTAGAATGATTCTAAATTAGGATGTGGCTCCCGCTCTTTGCGGCCTCTATGCACGACCTCGCCAAACATGCTCCCGCCGCCATCGACTGGGCCGCCTTGCGCCGGGATTTCCCGATCCTCAACCAGGAAGTCCACGGCAAGCCACTCGTCTACCTCGACAGCGCGGCCAGCAGCCAGAAGCCGCGCCAGGTCATCGACGCCATCGTGCATTACTACGAGCACGACCACAGCAACGTCCACCGCGGCATCCACGAACTGAGCAACCGCGCCACCGCCGCCTACGAGGGCGCGCGCGAGAGGACGGCGCGCTTCCTCAACGCCAACACGCCGGAGGAAATCGTCTTCACGCGCGGCACGACGGAGTCCATCAACCTCGTCGCGGCCACCTGGGGCGAGCGGCACGTCGGCGCGGGCGACCACATCCTCATCACCGAGCTGGAGCACCACGCCAACCTGATCCCCTGGCAGCAGCTGGCCAGGCGCAAGGGCGCGGAATTGCTCTACATCCCCGTCCAGGGCGACAACGGGCGGCTCGATCTTTCCAGGCTGGATGAACTGCTCACGCCCAAGGTGAAGCTGTTCGCGTTCACGCACATCTCCAACACGATGGGCACGGTCAACCCGGCGGCGGAGTTGTGCCGCCGCGCGCGGGAGGTCGGGGCCGTGACGCTGGTGGACGCCGCGCAGAGCGCCGGGCATTGTCTCGTGGACGTGCAGGAGATCGGCTGCGACTTCCTCGTCTTCAGCGGCCACAAAATTCTCGGGCCGACCGGCATCGGCGTGCTCTACGGCAAGCCGGAGCGGTTCGCCGAGATGCCGCCCTACCAGACCGGCGGCGAGATGATCGTTTCCGTGGATTGGCACGAGGCGAAGTTCAAACCCGCGCCGCACGGCTTCGAGGCGGGCACACCGCACGTCGCCGGGGCCGTGGGCCTCCACGCGGCGATGGACTATCTGGACGACGTGGGCCGCCGGAACATCTGGGAGCACGACCGCGATCTGGCCGCCTACACCTACACGCGCCTGAGCGAACTGCCTGGCGTGCGCCTGTTCGGCCCCGGCACGGACCGCGCGGGGCTGGTCTCCTTCCTGTTGGAGGATGTCCACGCGCACGACCTGGTGACGATGGCTGACGGCCACGGCATCGCCCTGCGCGGCGGGCACCATTGCAACCAGCCGCTGCACCGCAAACTCGGCGTGAAATCCAGCGCGCGGGCGAGCTTCTATTTTTACAACACGCGCGAGGAAGTGGATAAACTCATTGAATCCGTCGAGAAAATCCGCGCCTTCTTCGCCCGCTGACCATCTTTCCTATGGACGTTGATTTTGAAGAACTCTACCAGAGCGTGATCCTGGATCATTCGCGCAAGCCTCGGAATTTCGGTCCTCTGCCTGACCCGACCGTGACCGTCGCCGGGGATAACCCGACGTGCGGCGACGAGATCGCGCTGAGCCTCAAGATCGACCCGCAGGCCGACAAGGTGGCCGGGGTCGGCTTCACCGGCAGCGGCTGTTCGATCTGCATGGCGTCGGCGTCGCTGATGACGCTCAAGGTCAAGGGTAAGACGCGCGCGGAAGCGGGCGCGCTGCTCAACGATTTCCAGGGCATGATTACCGGCAAGACGCCCGAGGCCGAAATCCCGAAGGCGCTGGGCGACTTGCGGCTGTTGAGCGGCGTCCGCAAGTTCCCGCAGCGCGTGAAGTGCGCGACGCTGGGCTGGCACGCGCTCAAAGGCGCGCTCGCGCAGACGGAAGGCGCGGCGAAGTTCAGCGTCGATCCGAAGGACGCGGATTTGTGAGCACCATTCTCGTATCTCCCATGCGGGCTTTGCTGGTGGTTAGCCTCGCTGGATTGTTGCTCTGTGCATCAGCCAACATCGTGTGTGCAAGTCAGTTGCGGGAAGCAATCCTCGGCGGCAACGTTACGCTGGATGACACGGCAACAAACTACCGTTTGAAGGTTACATACAAACCAGATGCCTCTGGAAGTTATCCAAAAAGCAGCACGAGCATCGCTCCTATCGTTCTTACCATCGGGATCCGCGACATCATTTTTCCCAGGAAAGCGTTTCAATATTTTCATGATGCCTCCTCTCCGACACCATTGTTCACCAGCTATCCCGATAACAACCACGGCCGCTTCTACATGTCTGGCGGTGACGGGGAGAAATCTTATCGCATCGGCTTTGTGTTCGACAAATACCGCCTCTTGAGCCGCGAACTCTACAAGCACATGGAAACTCAGCCAGAGGTTGTACACTTCGATCGGAAAAGCCGCTGGTAGATGGACGCACATCCAATCAACCGATATCATCTGATTTGCTCATGAAATTCCGCATACGCGAATTGATCCGCGCTGTCCCATTTCAACCGTTCGTCATCCGTATGGCCGATGGGCGGGAGTTCCGCATCGAACATCCAGATTTTATTCTGGCTTCATCCAGCAATCAGTCCGAGGTCATTGTAGAAGAAGAACATGCCAACCGGATGCATTTCCTCTCGGCGCTGCTGATTACCAGCGTTGAGAAAATTTCCGACGTTAATTTTGCCGCCTGATACTTTCATGACCGCCACCCTCTCCGAGATCGACCCTAACCAACCCATGAGCGAGCTGCTCAAGGTGTACCCCGGTGCGCAACGGGCGTTGTTCCGCAAGTACCACGTGGGCGGCTGCTCCTCCTGCGGGTTCGCGCCGACGGAAACCCTCGCCGGGATCGCCGCGCGCAACGCGCACATGCCCCTGCCTGAGGTAGTGGCCTTTCTCCAGACCAGCCAAGAGGAGGACCGCGCCATGCAGGTCGCTCCGCGCGAACTCCACGACCTCTGCGAGAAAAAGGAGGGCGGCCCCGTCCACCTGCTCGACATCCGCACGCGCGAGGAGTTCGACGCCGTACACATTCCCGGGTCGGAACACTTTACGCAGGAACTGATGAACACGATCCTCATGCAGTGGCCGCGCGAACAGGGCCTCATTGCGCTGATCGACCACCAGGGCGCGCGCAGCCTCGACGCGGCGGCGTACTTTGCCGGACATGGGTTCACGAACGTCCGCGCGCTCCTGGGCGGCATCGACGCCTGGAGCCAAGAGGTCGATCCCGACCTGCCGCGTTACACCCTGGAATAATCCGCCGCCCGGTCTAACTTGCTCCATGATCGACGATCCCGACTCCAAAATCCGCGCCGCGCAGCAGAACCCGCAGAACATCGGCGAGATGGCCGACGCCGACAGCGTCGGCACGGTCGGCAGCCCCGACTGCGGCGACATGCTGCGGATGTGGGTCAAGTTCAAGCAGGACCCGGCCGGCCGGAAGGTCATCGACCGCGCCACGTTCCAGACCTTCGGCTGCCAGACCGCCATCGCCGTCGCCAGCGTGGCGACCGAACTCATCGCGGGCAAGACCGTGGACGAGGCCCTCGCCCTGTCCGGCGAGGAACTCGCGGCCCCGCTCGGCGCGCTGCCGCCCATGAAAATCCATTGCGCGCAACTCGTCGAGGGCGCGCTGCGCTCCGCGCTCGCGCCCACGGACACGACGATCCCCCTCAGCGGCAAGGGCCTGCCCGCCACGGCCACCGTCGAGACGCCCCTGGCCACGCTCAGCGTCCCGGCCGCCCCGGCCCCGACGCTCTACGACTCGCTGACCGGCGGCGCGGCCCCGGGCGGCCCGAAGCTCAAGGTCAAGCTCATGGACAAGCCCACCGGCGCGGCGTAGGTTGCCCCTCCCAGATCTTCCCATGCACGAGAACTCCGAAATCACCCTCAACCGCGACGTGGAGGCCATCCAGATCCCGGCGGGCACGACGATCACACTGCCCAAGGGCATGACCGTGGTCATCACGCAGTCGCTGGGCGGCAGCTACACGGTCGCCTCTCCCAGCGGCCTGTCGCGCATCACCGAGGCCAATGCCGACGCGCTCGGCCTCGCTGCCGCGGGCGACCAGCAGGTGGCCACCTTCACCGACGCCGACCTCGACCCCGCCAAGCAGGAGAAGGCCGCCTGGGACAAGCTCAAGACGTGCTTCGACCCGGAAATCCCGGTCAACATCGTGGACCTGGGGCTCGTTTACGACTGCCAGGTGACTCCCGGCGAGGCGCCCGGCCGCGGCAGCAAGATCAACGTGCAGATGACGCTCACCGCGCCCGGCTGCGGCATGGGCCCGAGCATCGCCGCCGACGCCGAGGGCAAGCTGCGGACGATCCCCGGCGTGGCCGAGGCGGAGGTGGCCCTCGTCTGGGACCCGCCGTGGAACCAGCACATGATCACCGAGGCGGGCAAGATGAAGCTGGGCATCCTGTAAGCGACCGGCCGCCCACTTTCCGGTTGCCAAGCGCCGGAAAGCTGACACCTTACCCATCCTTTTCGTCTCCACCCTTTACCCGCTTTCTTCCGTCATGTCCCAGCACCGCAGCCTCAAGGGCGCTTCCAAGATCACCGTCAAGCGCAACGTGCTCAAGCGTTTCGAGCGCGTCGAACTCATGAAGAAGCGCGGCACGCCGACGAAGAAGGTCATCGGCCTGCCCAAGACCAAGCCCGAGGCTTGATCCTCCTTCCGCCGTGCGCCTGAATCGCTTCCTCGCCGGGGCCGGGCTGGGGTCGCGCCGGGCCTGCGAGGCCATCATCACGGCGGGCCGCGTCCAGATCAACGGGCGGCCCGTGACCAACCTGGCCACCACCGTCTTGCCCGAGGACGCGGTCAAGGTGGACAACCACCTCGTCCGGGCCGAGCGGCAGGTGTGCGTGATGCTCAACAAGCCCGTGGGGTTCCTCTCCACGCGCACCGACCCCAACCAGCGCGACACCGTTTTCGACCTGCTGCCGCCGGACATGCCCCGGTTGTTCCACGTCGGCCGCCTGGACCTCGACAGCGAAGGCCTGCTCCTCCTGACCAACGACGGCGACCTCGCCCTGCGCCTGACGCATCCGCGCTACAAGATCGAGAAGGAATACGAGGTCGCGCTTGACCGTCCCTACGAGACGGGGCTGACGGAAAAGCTGCTCCAGGGCGTTTACATCCCCGTGGACAGCCGCGAAGAGGGCAGCCCGCCCGAGCGCGTCCGCGCGAAGGCCGAGGCCATCCACCGGCTCGGTCCGAACAAGCTCAAGGTGATCCTGCGCCAGGGGCTCAAGCGGCAGATTCGCCTGATGTTCCTGGAGTTCGGCTACGAGGTCAAGAAGCTGGAGCGTGTGCGCCTGGGTCCGCTGAAGCTGGGCCGCCTGAAAACGGGTCTGTGGCGGTATCTGGACGCGGGCGAGTTGGCCGCGTTGCGCGGCGGCGAGAAGCCGCCGAAGGCCGCCGCACCGCGGCGCTCGTCTCCAGGTAGGGCTGGGCGTCCCGCCCGGCCGTAGCTTTTTACTATCCTTGCCGGTGGTAATCTCCCCGGCTGAGGTGCTTTTCCAGCCACAGGTACAGGCAGATGAACAGGTAGCGGCTGCCCATCTCCTTGAGCCGGAACTTCGCCGCGCCCGTGCGCCGGTTGCGCCAGGTGATCGGCACCACCGTCCAGCGGTAGCCGCGCACGATGGCCTTGAGCGGCAGTTCCACCGTCAGGTTGAAGTGCGCGGAAATCAGCGGGCGGCACCCCTCGACCACCTCGCGCCGGTACGCCTTGAAGGCGTTCGTCGTGTCGTTGAGCCCCACCGCGAACAGTTCCCGCACGAACGCGTTCGCCAGCCGGTTGACCGCCAGCTTGAACCACGGATAACCCTCCACCCGGCTCCCGCGCACGAACCGGCTGCCGAACACGCAGTCGTACCCCTCGCCCAGCGCCTGCCAGTAGCGGACGGCGTCGCCGGGCGCATCGCTCTCGTCGGCCATCATGATGACCGCGGCGTCGCCGCGCATCTGGTCCAGCCCGTACACGATGGCGCGCCCGAAGCCGTGCAGCCCGCCGTTCTGGACCGCGCGCAACGTCGGCACGTCCGCGCCCGTTTGCTCCAGCAGCGCCCAGGTCCGGTCGGTGGAACCGTCGTCCACGACGATGATCTCGTGCGGCACGCCGTCCTCGCGCAGCCGCGCGTGCAGCGCGCGGATCATCCCGGCGATGCAGCCTTCCTCGTTGCGCGCCGGGATGACGACGGAGAGCATCTCCAGCGGTCGCGCCCCGGGCTCGGGCGGCGGGCCGCCGTCCCCCGTCGCGGGCAGGGCCGCCCGTTGCGCCAGGGCGGCGGCCTCCAGC
>CALMAQ010000389.1 GCA_937859745.1 uncultured Verrucomicrobiota bacterium
GCCATCCGCCAGCCTACCCAAGAAACATGGCTTACTCAACCGAGCAACGCTCTAGATCTCTTTCCATAAATTGCAGATTCGTCAACGCGGCAATGAGGTTCAAGCGCAAGCCGAAACGTTTGCGGTGGTTGCGGTAACGCTCGCCCAGCAGGCGAAAGACCTTCCGGCGGCGGATGCCGTGTTCAACCACCACGCGCCGGGGAGTTGATCTGCCGGTTGACTCGTTTCTGCTCGTCCGTGAGCGGGTGCTTCTTGGTGGCCTGGGCGGGCTTGTGGGTGTTGGCATGGAGCTTTTGCAGGCCTTGGTAGCCGGTGTCCGCGTGCATCGGCACACTCGGGGATGCACGCGCGTCTGGCTCTGCTTGAAGAGGCGGAAGTCGCGCCGCCGACCTTTGCCCACGCGCACGGCCAGGAGGCGTCGGGTGCCCCGCTCTAGGCGCACCTGCGCCTTCAGGGTGTGGCGGCGCTTCTTGCCCGAGTAGCAGGCGCGCTGCTTTTTTTGGGCCGTTCGACGGCGCACTCGCCCACGTCGACGACCACGCCCTGCCAGCGGGTGTCGTTGCGCAGGCTCTGCTTGCGCGCCAGGTGGAAACGTTCGTCGCGCCGCCGGCCGCGCCTCCAAGCCGGTGACGATGCGCCAGGCCTGTGCCTCGCTTGAGTCCAAAGCTCGCGCCCACGTGAGCAAACGTGCGGCACTCGCGGTAGTACATCAGCAACACGAGTGGCCGATCCTCGATGCCCAGCTTGGGCAGCAGGACGATGTCCAGGTAGTCCGTGTCGATCTCCTGACGGAAGCGGTCCAGTTCGGCGCGCATCTGCGCTTCGGTCTTGGGTCAGGATCGTCACCTCCTCGCGCGGGATGCCGCTCCTGAGGGCCGCACGCAGGTTCGGGTGGCTGCCGTACACGTCGGCGGAATCCCAGAACGTCACCCCGTGGTCGAACGCGGTCTTAAGAAGTTTGTTCGTGCCGTCTACCCCCCCCAGGCCGCGCGTCTGGTCGGACGCGCCGCTCCAGCCGTTGGTGCCAGTGCCCATCGCCAGGCGGCTCGTGGCGATGCCGGTCTTGCCCAGCTTGATGCGGTCGTTGGCCTGCTTGGACGCCGTGGTAGCAAAGAGGTGGTGCGGAAAAGCGGTCAGGCGCGCAGCCCCGATGGCGGCGGTTCGGCGGAGGAATTCGCGGCCGTGCATGGGAAGGAAGGGCAGAGGGCAGAAAAAGAAACGCCAAGCATAGGCGCGTTGCACGAGGTTTACTTCAACGCGGCAGCGGTTTGAACAAAAAATCGTGCGGCCCCGGCGCGGAGCGGCGGCGATTCCCTCTGCGGCCCGGTACGCCGCCGTTGCTTTCGTTTCCATGAAGACATCTCGCCTGCTCCTCTCCGCCTTCTGCCTTCTGCCCTCTGCCCTCTGCCCTCTGCCCTCTGCCCTCGCCCAGGTGGACCGCATCGCGGGTGCGCCGTTCGCCACGCGCTCGGCGGTACTCGGGCGGCACGGCATGGTCTGCACCAGCGTCCCGGCGGCCAGCCAGGTGGGGCTCGACGTGTTAAAACGCGGCGGCAACGCCGTGGACGCCGCTATCGCCGCCAACGCCACGCTCGGGCTCATGGAGCCCATCTCCAACGGCGTCGGCGGCGACCTGTTCGCCATCGTCTACGTCGCCAAGGAGAACAAGCTCTATGGCCTCAACGGCTCCGGCCGCTCGCCGCTGGGCTTGTCCTACGACCAGATGAAAGCGGAAGTCGAGAAACTGCACCGCACGTTCCTGCCGCCCGTCGGGATGCTCTGTATCAATGTCCCCGGCACGGTGGACGCCTGGACCAGCCTGCACGGCAAGTTCGGCAAGCTCCCGCTGGCGGACGACCTTTCGGGCGCCATCAAGTACGCCGAGGACGGCTTCCCGGTTACGGAAACGATCGCCTTTTACTGGGGACGCAACCTCCGGGCCTTCGAAGGGCTGCCCGGCGCGTGGAAGGAAACCTACACGCTCGACGGCAAGGGGCAGGCCCCCAAGGAAGGCGACATGTTCCGCAACCCCGGGCTGGCGCACACCCTGCGCGCCATTGCCGAGGGCGGGCGCGATGCTTTCTACAACGGCGAGATCGCCGACAAGATCGACGCCTTCATGCAGAGCAGCGGCGGCTACCTGCGGAAAGCCGACTTCGCCGCGCACCATTCCGAGTGGGTCGAACCTGTGAGCACGAACTACCGGGGCTACGACGTGTACGAACTGCCCGGCAACGCCCAGGGCATCACGACGCTGCAAATCCTCAACATCCTGGAAGGCTTCGACCTCAAGGCGATGGGCTTCCAGACGGCGCAGACCTTCCACACGATGGTCGAGGCCAAAAAGCTTGCCTGGGCGGACCGCGCCAAGTACTACGCCGACCCCGCCTTCTTCAAGCAACCCGTGAAGTGGCTGCTCTCCAAAGAATACGCCACCGAACGCCGCAAGCTCATCAACCCGGACCGAGCCGCGCCCTCCTACGACGCGGGCAACCCGAACCTGGAGCAGGGCGACACGATCTACATGTGCACCGCCGACGACGAGGGCAACATGGTCTCGCTCATCCAGAGCAACTACCGCGGCATGGGCAGCGGCATCAGCGTGCCCGGCCTGGGCTTCATGTTCCAGGACCGCGGGCAGCTTTTCACCCTGGAGAAAGGCCACGCCAACGTGTACGCGCCGGGTAAGCGGCCCTTCCACACGATCATCCCGGGCTTCGCCATGCACGAGGGCAAGCCGTGGCTGGCGTTCGGCGTGATGGGCGGCGGGATGCAGCCGCAGGGGCAGGTGCAGGTGCTCACCAACATAATCGACTTCGGCCTGAACCCGCAGGAAGCGGGCGACGCCGCGCGCTGGCAGCACGAGGGCAACAACGACCCCACCGGCAGCACCCTGACCGAGGGCAACGCGGCCGTGAATCCGAACACGACCGGCTTCGTCGACCTGGAAAGCGGCGTGCCCTACGAGGTCGCGCGCGGCCTGCGGCTCAAGGGCCACGACATCCGCTTTGATCTGGGCGGCTACGGCGGCTATCAGGCGATCCAGGTGCAGACCCACGACGGCCAGCGCGTCTACGTCGGAGCTACCGAGAGCCGCAAGGACGGGCAGTCGGCGGGTTATTGAGGGCAAACAAACACCGCCTCGCCGGACGGTCCAGAAAGGCGGTTGCTGAATTTACCGCTGGCCAGCGGTTTTAATTGGTGGAGTACACGTACTGGCCCGTGCCGAAGTCGTAGAACGAACGCGGGGCGGTCGTGCCCATGAAGTAGTAGTAGAAGGCGTTCTCGTTGAAGTTGTACAGGTACGGGTACAACGTCGGCGACGTGTAGAGGAACGTCTTGAGCGCGAAGTCGTAGAGGTACGCGCCATTGGCCGCGTCGTTGCCTGGAATGAAGTACTCGAAGCCCAAATCCGTGGAATACAGGTACGGGAAATACTGGTAGCTGTAGTAGCCGAAGGTCTGGCTGTTGGCGAAAGCGAGGTACGAGTAATCACCACTCAGCGCGGCTTCGCCGTTGAAGAACGGCGGGTGCCCGCCGGGCAGGATCTTCGCGGCGGCCTGCGCCACCTGGCTGTGGCCCGCCGTCGTCGGGTGGATGTCGTCCCAGAACAGGTACTTGTTCACCGCGACATCCTCCCCTTGGGCGGACCCGCTTACGTTTGTGAAGTTGTAGTTGGTCTCGTTGGCAATGATGTCCAGGAAAGCGGAGTAGATGTCGAGCCGGGAGATCGTGACCGAGATCCCCTGCGCCGCCAGGGACGAGATCGTCGAGTCGAGCACGCTGTTGAGCTGGTCGCGGTAGCTGGCCGAGGCCGTGTTGAGCGCCTGCGCCTCGGTGGGGTGCGTGTTGTATTTGGGCACCAGGCCGAGCGGCGGCACGTTGGGCACCAGGAAGGTGCGCGCCCCCGCCTGCGCCAGCCGGGTGATCAGCGCGCCCATGCGCTGGGCCGTCGCGGTGACGTTGGCGTCACTGTCGTCGTTGAAGAGGTCGTTGCCGCCACCCCAGACGATGAACAGCGCCCCCGAATCTACCGGGCCCGCCGCCAGGTAGTTGGTGACCTGCCGGCCCATGTTGGGAATGTCGATGGAGATGTTGCCGAAAGGCAGCGGATCATCGACGACCGTGGTGTTGGTGGTGCTGTCCTCGGTGGTCGCGCCGCCGTAGGCGTAGTCCGTGCCGCCGTCGAGGCTGTTGACCGCGCGGGGCAGATTCAGGAAGCGTTTGGCGAGCTGCTCGTGCCACACGCCGACGTAGGTGCTGCTGCCCGGGTCGGTATCGCTGGAGTTGGTGAAGCGACCGTCGCTGTAGTTGAAGTCGCCGCCCGGATAGTTCTGGGTGGTCTTGTCCTTGACGAGGTGTGCGACGTTGCCATCGTCCGAGAGACTGTCACCGAAAACGATGACCTGCGTGTAGGTTTTCGTCTGTGCGAGGGCGTGGGGGGCGGTCCCCACGGCGAGCGCCGCCGCGGCGAACGCGAGGCGGACCAGGGAGTGGAACGAGCGGCGGTTTCTGACCGGGGATACGAGCATGGTAACGTTTGAGGAAGGATGGGACTTGGCCTGCTTCGCCACTCCGGCCCGGCGGTGCGCCGGAGCGGAGAAGGCACGGAATCTTCGTTCAGAACGGCAGGATTGTCCAACCGCCGCCCGAGGATGCCGGTGTGCTGTTCAGACGGTGGAAGCGCGTGGATATTCGAGAAACAAAGCCGTGACGGGAGCTTGGCAGAAGATTTGTCCTCCGAACAGAACGAGGCAGCAGGTCAGGTGCCAACGCGAGCCAACATCCAGCGAGACAGAAAATCGGCAAGTCTCCCAAACCAAGTGCCCGGCCCGGGCACGACGTTGACAACCGTCAGCGTCACATCGTTGGGTACCGGGCCGCCGTTCATGTTGGCCAGGTAGTTGAAATGACCCTGGTGAGCGGGCCGCCATGATCTCAGAAAGAGCGTTTTCACGCTCCTGCATGTGAGTTGCTCATCTCGAACTGCCCGTCCAACACCCGGAAAAATTCTCGCACGCCGATGGGTTTGGTCACGTAGGAGTTTGCCCCCGCCGCGTGCAGCTGCTCAATCCCACGGGGCAGCGCGTTCGCGCTGGCCACCACGACGGGAATGTCTTTGGTGGCGGGGTCAGCCCGCAGCCTTCGCAACATCTCGCGCCCGTCCAGGTCGGGTAGATCCAAATCCAGAAGAATCACGTGCGGTTGCTGTTCGCGCGCCAAGCGCAAACCGAGGTCTCTCCGAATGGCCTGGATGAGACGCAACCCGGCACGCTTCTGCAAGATCCGCTCGACCAGATCGAGGTTGGACAGGTTGTCTTCAATGTAGAGCACCATGCGCGCTTCCTCCCCCCACCATCTCCAGCGGACTGGGTTCCGGCACTTGCGACAATGCCAACACCGGAGCCCCGGTCCGGGGTAGCTGGCCGATCCCCGCTTCGCGAGAACTGATCCACAGCCCGTCGCTCTTCGCAGCCACCATGCAGTCCACCTCGTCCCCTTTCCAGTTCGCAAGACGCTCAAAACGTCTTCCATCGCCCGCCTCCTGCCGATAGATGCCTTGCGCCGTGCCAATCTATAAGCGCCCGGCTCCGTCCCGCCAGACCGTGTTGATCGGCTCGCTCGGCCAGTCCGGGGCACTGCTGCTCGGGCTGGTGACTTCCTCATCCGCGCCGATGCGGAACAGCCCGTGCACAGTTCCTACCCAGCACGCTCCGTCCAGTGGGTTTTGAACGAGAATCCGGTCGGGTTGATGCGTGGATACCGTCGCGACCGAGGAGGCATCGATCTTCCGGTCAACCAAGCGGCGAGGCTGCCCGTGCTGCTGACGAACAGGAGACAACCTGGATGCCGAGCATCCTCTAGCTCCTCCTCGGAAATGTTGTCCCCGCTGGAAAGCTGGCCTGACTGTCGCTCAACGTGGTGCGTACGCACGCCATCAAAGCGCACCAATCCTTCCTCGGTGCCGAGCCACAAATAGCCGTCCGCCGTTTGGATCACCTAGAGGAAATTGTTGCACGGCATTCCTTCCTCCGGCCCCCAATGATTGCTGTGGTATTGGGTGAGAGCCCGCGCCGGGTCCAGGGCCCTGGCGCAGGTGGCAAACCACATAGCCGGCGAAAGCGGAAGCACTGCAAACACCCACCGGTTGGGAAGCACGGTGGACCGCAAAACACAGACCAAGAACTGGCAGACGTCCACGGGAGGCTGTTTTCGGCTACCACTATCAACGACCGTGGTTGAAATTCTCCTGATGACTTGCGCTGCGGAGGCCTTGGCGGCGCTTCGGGGACACATTCTGCGCCAGATGGCGTCGTCCAACCGTGTGCCAAGGCGGTCCCGCCACGTGCCGGAACAACGGCGCAGAGCTTGACGCCAAGACATCCCGCCAGTGGAATAAGATTTTGTCGCTCCCTGCCAGCGTGTTCCCGGCATGGTGGCCGATTCACAAGGTGCAATGACCCCCGCCTTTATCTTCGCCACCGGCATCGAGAACAGCTATCCAACGATCCAGAACGGCAAGGTGCGCGTGGATGAGATGGAGAAGTGCGGCCACTACAAACGGTGGCGCGAGGATTTCGACTGCACGCAGCAAATTGGCGTCCGCTTCCTGCGCTACGGGCCGCCGCTCCATCGGACCCACCTGGGTCCCGGACGCTACGACTGGAGTTTCGTCGACGAAACGTTCCGTGACCTGCACGCGCGGAGCATCACCCCCATCGTGGACCTGTGCCACTTCGGCGTGCCCGACTGGGTCGGCAACTTCCAGAACCCTGATTTTCCAGCTCTTTTCGCCGAATATGCCGCGGCTTTCGCGCAACGTTTCCCGTGGGTGCAGCTCTACACGCCGGTCAACGAGATGTACGTCTGCGCCATGTTCTCGGCCCGCTACGGTTGGTGGAACGAACAACTCTCCGACGACCGTGCTTTCGTGACCGCGCTCAAGCACATCGTCAAAGCGAATATCCTGGCCATGCACGCCATCCTGGAGGCGCGTCCCGACGCCTTGTTTATCCAGAGCGAGTCGAGCGAGTACTTCCACGCCGAGAACCCGGCGGCCATCAAGCCGGCCGAGATCCTCAACGCCGAGCGTTTCCTGTCGCTCGACCTCAACTATGGCCTGCGGGTCAACAGCGAAATGTACGAGTTTCTCACCGACAACGGCATGACCCGCGAGGAATACCACTTCTTCCTGGCGAACGACGTCAAGCACCACTGCATCATGGGAAACGACTATTACGCAACCAATGAGCACCGGATCTCATCAGACGGCGGGACCCGGGCCGCAGGGGAAGTGTTCGGATACTGCGAGATCACGCGGCAATATTATGACCGCTACATGCTTCCGGTCATGCACACCGAAACCAACACGTGGCAGGGTCCCAAAGGCGACGAGGCAGTTTATTGGCTCTGGAAGGAATGGGCCAACGTATTGCGACTGCGTAACAGTGGCGTGCCGGTCGTGGGCTTCACGTGGTACTCGTTGACTGATCAGATGGACTGGGACAGTGCGTTGCGCGAGGACAAAAGAATCCTCAATCCCCTGGGCCTCTTTGATCTCGACCGCCACATCCGCCCGGTAGGCGAGGCTTACCGACAGATCATCACCGATTGGAACGCGGTGCTACCCACCCAGAGTTTGTGCCTGACTTTACCTCTGAACCCCTCGGGCGAGCAGCCGAGGATTCTCGCCCGCCGTCGCGGCTGAACGTTCTGCTCCTGTCTTCTCCGACACCACCACTCACATTCACCAAAGCCAGGTCATACATCCTCATGAGATTCACCGATAAAATTTGCATCGTGACCGGGGGCGGTTCCGGCATCGGGCGGGCAGCCTGCCAACGCTTCGCGGCCGAGGGTGGCAAGATCACGGTCGTGGACCTAGACGAAGGCCACGGCAATGAAACGGTCGCCCTGATCACCAAGGCCGGTGGCGAGGCGATGTTCGCCCAGGCGAACGTTGGTGCATCAGCCGAGGTGCGTGCCGCCATCGACGCGACGGTGGCCAAGTGGGGCCGGATCGACGTGATCGTCAACGACGCGGCCATGATGACGTTTACCCCGATCGTGGACTTGCCCGAGGACGACTGGGACAAGGTGATGGGCGTGAACCTGCGCAGCGTGTTCCTGTTTTGCAAGTACGGTGTGCCGCACATGGTCGAAGGGTCGGCCATCGTGAACATTTCCAGTGTCCACGCCCACGAGACGACCAAGAACGTCGTGCCCTATGCGACGAGCAAAGGCGGCATGGAGGCATTTACGCGCGGCTTCAGCGAGGAGTTGGCCGGCCAGAAAATCCGCATCAACTGCGTGGCACCGGGGTCGGTGGACACGCCGATGCTCTGGGACAATCCCAACGTCAAGGATGGCACGGAGAAAGTGGAGGGGGCCATCGGCAAGCCGGAAGACCTGGCCGCCGCCATTTGTTTCCTCGCGGCGGAGGAAGCGCGCTTCATCACAGGCACAACCCTCGTCGTGGATGGTGGCAGGTTAGATATTCTCTGACGTACTCAAGCGGCGGTGACCTCGTCGCTGAAGATCGGCACCCAAGTCTCGTTACCGATTTGGACGTATGCGATCTCGTAAGGTTCCAGGTGGCCGTTGCGGGCGAGGACGGCAAGCCAGTCGGGCATGCCTTCGGGCAACTTTGCGCCCTGGGACGAATTGCCGTAGGCCAGTAGTCCGCAGGCATCCAGCGCCGCTTGGTGGATGAGTTTGCGGTTGGCGGCCGCATCGAGAAAATTGACCGCCGCCGCTCGGAGCGAGGCGCAGATCAGCAGGCTCAAAGCCAATGCCATGTTTCTGAGACAAGGCACCCACGACGGACGGCGGACGGTTATTTCGGGCCGTCGCAGCCAGTGAAAAAGCGGACGAGTATTACCGCGGAGGGCGACCAAACGCAAGACCACTTCGTGCGGGAATCTGCTTTGGGGGAGAAATAGCATGGGCGCGTGGCGGAACCAGCAGACAAGCATCGTGGAAAATAATTCGTGCGCTTTTGCCCGCTGCACACACTGTGATGACGCACTTCTAAGGAACCGCTGATTTACAGACCGGGACATTGATTAGGCAAGTTTTGCTTCGACAAA
>CALMAQ010000390.1 GCA_937859745.1 uncultured Verrucomicrobiota bacterium
GCCGCGACCCCGCCGCCCACCGCGGTCGCCCGGCCCGGCACGCCGGTTCCGCGTGCCGCCAACCCCTCCGCCGCGGGCGCTGGTCCCCTGCCTGAAACCGTCAAAACTACCGTCCAGGCTCCGGGGGTGGACCGGCCCGTGCGACCCTCCGCAGGCATTGGGATGCTGCGCCCATGACGGGGCTGCGCTTGGCGGGGGGCGGGCTAGCTGCCTTCCAGGCTTTTTTGGGTTGGTGAAGATCGTCCAGCTTCGGCTCCAGCGTGCTGTCGCCGTCCGGACGCGGTTTCACGGGGTTCATTTCTGGTAGGTCGGTTGGGAAAACGGAAGGGATATTCCGCGCGGCGGGCTCGCGGGTGCCGCGGGTGGGATCCTGGCGGGGGATTCGACCGTGGGCCGCCGCTGGATTGATCCAGCGAGGAATCGGTGGTGCTTTGTACCGGTGGTGGCGCTCCCAGCCGGGCTCGAACCGGCAACCTACGGTTTAGAAGACCGTTGCTCTATCCATTGAGCTATGGGAACGATGGAGCCAGCCATCTTTTTGGCGGCAGAGTCCGGATGGAACGCCGCGTTGGCTCTTGCCCGCCAGTTTATCTCCCCGCGGGCGGGACCGCAACGAGAACCTCGTTCGTCCCTGGCGTCCGGGCATTTGCAGCGCTGACGCGCGGCCTGCCCTCCGTCCCCGTCGCGGCGGATCGTTGGCAGGGTCAGGCCCCGCGCCCGATTTTTTTCAAACCACCGCCGCTTGCCAGGGCGTAATAATGCAGGGACACTCTCCCCGGTCCTGCCTCGCCTCCCCATGCTTTCTCAAATCGACCGCCTGCTCTCCAAGTGGCCGTTGTACCGCCAGATCCGTGACCGCAAGGACGGC
This sequence comes from uncultured Verrucomicrobiota bacterium, assembly GCA_937859745.1. Classification (GTDB taxonomy): domain Bacteria; phylum Verrucomicrobiota; class Verrucomicrobiia; order Chthoniobacterales; family SZAS-18; genus CAHJWO01. The sequence goes on from CALMAQ010000390.1 coordinate 869, forward strand.
ACCGGCCCGGAATCCATGTCCGAAAAAACGCGCCACATGCACGCGCGCTTCGACAACGACGACGTGCAGGTTTCCAAGTCCATCTGTCCGTACTGCGCTGTCGGCTGCGGGCAACTGGTTTACCACAAGGACGACAAGGTGATCTCCATCGAGGGCGACCCGGAGAGCCCCATCAGCCAGGGAAACCTGTGCCCGAAGGGCGCGGCCAGCTACCAGCTCGTCACCCAACCCCTGCGCGTCACCAAGGTCCGCTACCGCGCCCCCTACGCCACGCAGTGGACCGACCTGGACCTGAACACCGCCGTGGACATGGTGGCCGACCGGGTCTGGGAGGCGCGCAAAAAAGATTGGATCACGCACGACGAGCGGGGCAACCCCGTCAACCACACGGAGAACATCGCGCACCTCGGCGGCGCGACCCTGGACAACGAGGAAAATTACCTCATCAAGAAGTTGTTCACGGCCGGCCTGGGCATGGTGTGCGTGTCCAACCAGGCCCGAATATGACACTCCTCCACGGTGCCCGGTCTGGGTACCTCCTATGGTAGAGGCGGCGCGACGACGGCTCTCAACGATCTGGCGAACTCTGATTGCATCGTCATGGAAGGAAGCTCCATGGCCGAGGCGCATCCGGTGGGCTTCCGCTGGGTGATGAAGGCCAAAGAGCGCGGGGCGACGATCATCCACGTCGATCCCCGCTTCTCGCGCACCAGCGCGATGGCCGACCTGTGGGTGCCGATCCGTTCGGGCACGGACATTTGCTTCCTGGGCGGCATCATCCGGCAGGTTCTGGAAACGAACTCGTATTTCCGCGAGTACGTCGTCCACTACACGAACGCCTCCAACATCATCCGCGAGGACTTCCGCGACGTGGAGCAGGGCGCGGGTTTCTTCTCCGGCTGGCAGGACGAAGGGCAGTCCTACGACCACGAAAGCTGGGCGTTCGAGGGCGGCGACGAGCCATCGAAAATCCGCCGTGACCCGACCCTGGAGCATCCCCGCTGCGTGTTCCAGACGCTGCGGCGGCACTACGCGCGCTACACGCCCGAGATGGTGTCGGAGGTCTGTGGCATCCCGCCCGAATTGTTCCACAAGGTCGCCGGCGCGCTGATCAGGAACAGCGGCCCGGAGCGCACGGCGGCGTTCTGCTACGCGGTGGGCTGGACGCATCAGTCCAAGGGCGTGCAGATCATCCGCTCGGCGGCGGTGCTCCAGTTGCTGCTGGGCAACATCGGCCGGCCGGGCGGGGGCATCATGGCCCTGCGCGGACACGCCTCCATCCAGGGCTCCACGGACATCCCGACGCTTTATGATACGCTGCCGGGTTATCTGTCGATGCCCGCGGCGTCCGGGGACCAGAACACGCTTGCTGACTACTGCAAGAAGTACGCGCAGCAGACCGGCCTGTGGCACGACACGCCCAAGTACATCGTCAGCCTGCTCAAGTCGTACTACGGCGCGCGCGCCACGAAGGAAAACGACTTCGGCTACGGCTGGCTGCCCAAGCTGACCAAGGACCATTCGCACTTCGAGTACGTGATGAAGATGGCCGATCACCATCTCGACGGCTACTTCGTCATGGGCCAGAACCCGGCCGTGGGTTCGCAGAACGCGCGGCTCCAGCGGCAGGCGCTGGGGCGGCTCAAGTGGCTCGTCGTGCGCGACCTGGTGGAGATCGAGACCGCCTCGTTCTGGTACGCGTCGCCCGAGATCCAGCGCGGCGAGATGAAGACGGCAGACATCGCCACGGAGGTGTTCCTGTTCCCGGCGGCCTCGCACGTGGAAAAGGAGGGCGCATTCACCAACACGCAGCGGCTGCTCCAGTGGCGCGAGAAGGCCGTCAGCCCGCCGGGCGACTGCCGCAGCGAGACGTGGTTCATCCACCAGCTCGCCAAGCGGCTCATCGCCCGCGCCCAGGCCTCGCCGGACGCCATGGACGAACCCCTGCGCGCGCTCGACTGGTGGTATCCCGAGAACGAGGAGGGCGAGGCGGACGCCACCGCCGTGCTGGCCGAGATCAACGGCTGGAAGACCGCGCCCGAGAACGAGGCAGCACCGGGCGTCGTCCACGCGCGGGATGTCAACGGCAACCTGCACCATGGCCGGCAGATCGACGATTATCTCCACCTCAAGGATGACGGCTCGACCGCCGCCGGGTGCTGGATTTACACCGGCTGCTACGGCAGCGACGAGATCAACAAGTGCCACCGCCGCGAGCCCAGGGGCGAGTACGGCCACGGTTGGGGTTTCGCGTGGCCGAGCGACCGGCGCATCATCTACAACCGCGCCAGCGCCCGGCCCGACGGCCAACCCTGGAGCGAGCGCAAGAAGCTCGTCTGGTGGGACGCCCAGGAGAAGAAGTGGACCGGCCTCGACGTGCCCGACTTCCCCAAGGACAAGGCACCGGATTACAAGCCCGCGCCCGGCGCGAAAGGCCTCGCCGCCATCGCGGGCGACGAGCCGTTCATGCTCCACGCGGACGGCAAGGCGTGGCTCTACGTCGCCGAGGGCCTGGAAGACGGGCCCATGCCGACGCACTACGAGCCGCTGGAATCACCGGTCAGGAACGCGCTCTACCAGCGCCAGACCAACCCGGGCGTGAACTGGTTCAGCCGGCCCGACAACAAGTTCTCGCCGCCGGACGACCCGCGCTTCCCCTACGTGCTCACGACCTACCGGCTGACCGAGCACCACACCTGCGGCGGCATGAGCCGCTTCCTGCCCCACCTCAACGAACTCATGCCCGAGCTATTCGTGGAAATGTCGCCCGAACTCGCCGAAGAGCTGCACGTCGAGAACGGGGGCCGCGTCATCGTGGCCACCCTGCGCGGTGCGGTCGATGCCCGTGCGATGGTCAGCCGCCGCACCCGGCCGCTCACGCTCGACGGCGGGCGCACGCTCCACCAGGTGTCGATCCCGTTCCACTGGGGGTACGCCGGGCCCTCCACGGGCGGCATCGTCAACGACCTCCTCGCCATCTCCGGCGAGCCGAACGTGACGATCATGGAATCCAAGGCGCTTTCGTGTACGATCATCCCCGGCTCGGTGCCGCCCGGCGTGGCGGGGCACGAGTTGATGGAAACCATCTCCCCGCCCGGCGACCCCGTGCTGGAACACCCCGAGCAGCTCCCTCCGGGCTACCCCTACAAGGGCAAGCTCGGTTCCGAGCACGGTCAGCAAGGCCAGCCGCGATAACTTTCCATGATCGGCGAGGGCATTCTCAGCACCAACCAGAAGAAGCACGCCTACGTCCAGGAAGGGCGCACGGTCGGCTTCTACACCGACCCGACTTTGTGCATCGGCTGCAAGGCCTGCGAGGTGGCGTGCAAGGAGTGGAACGACGTGCCCGACGACGGCTACCGCTGGAGCGGCAATTCCTACGACAACACGGACGCGCTCGGGGCCTCGACCTGGCGGCACGTCCTCTTCATCGAACAGGACCGCCCGCGCGGCGAACAGCTCGCCGGCCCCATGTCGGGCGACCGGCTGTCCGACCTCACCGCGCACGAGGACCCGTTCCGCTGGCTGTTCCACTCCGACGTGTGCAAGCATTGCGAGGAGGCAGGTTGCCTGGAGGCTTGCCCGACGGGCTCCATCGTCCGCACGGAGGTCGGCAGCGTGCTCGTGCAGAATGACATCTGCAACGGCTGCGGCTACTGCGTCGTGTGGTGCCCCTTCGGCGTGATCGACCGCCGCAAGAAGCCCCTGCACGACGCGGGCGGCGCGTTCAAGTGCACCTTCTGCTACGACCGGCAGGCCAGCGGCCTGGTGCCCGCCTGCGCCAAGGCCTGCCCGACCGAGAGCATCCGCTTCGGTCCGCTGGATGAACTCCACGCCTACGCCGACCGGCGCGTGGCGCACCTGCGCGCCACGGGCTATCCCGACGCGCACAACTACGATCCGCAGGAGAGCGTCCGCGGCATCCACGCTTTTTTCCTCCTGCTGGGCGAGCCCGAGGCCTACGGTTTGCCGCCCAGGCCCCAGGTGCCGACGATCTACCTGCGGTCCGCGTGGACCAGCGCCGCCCTGACCGCCTTCGGCGCGCTGGGCGCGGCGTTCGCCGCCTTCTGGTTTCTCTAACCTGACCCTTCCCCGTGCCGATCAACCGCGATCCCGCCTTCGAGCGCCGCCTGGACGAACTCCGCCGCGAGGCCCACACCGGGCGCGTCAACGGCCGCGGGGTGGACGTGGCGGGCGGCCCGATCCCGCCCGAGGCCAAAAGCCGCCACGGCCACAATGGTCGTCACGGCCATCAGGACACCCCGCGCGGCCCGGCCGAGAATAACGCCAGAAAACCCGGCTACTACGGGATGCCCGTCATCAAGCCGCCGGTGTGGACCTGGGAGATCCCGCTTTACTTCTTCATCGGCGGCATGTGCGGGATGGCCGGAGCCATCGCGGCGGCGGCGTGGTTCTCGGGCCACTTCGAGGTCGCGCGCGCGGCGATGTGGCTGGCGTTCCTCGGCGGCGTGGCGTCGCCCGCGCTGCTCATCATGGACCTGGGCCGCCCGCTCATGTTTATCAACATGCTGCGGATCATCAAGATCCAGTCGCCCATGTCGATGGGCGTCTACATCCTGACGACCTACGGCACCGCCTGCGTGCCGGGGGCGGTGCTGTTGGAAATTTATCGTTGGCACCTGCTGCCCGCGGGCATCCTGACGACGCTCCTGCACTTGGTCGTCGCGGCGTTGGTCGTGGTGACGGCGCTCTCGGGCATCTTTCTGGCGACGTACACGGGCGTGCTCATCGGCGCGACGGTCGTGCCCGTGTGGTTCTCGCACCGCCGCCTGCTGCCGCTGCACTTCGGCACGGCGGGCATCGGCTCCGCGTCGGCGTTCCTGGAACTCTGTGGGTACCGCCTCCCTTCGCTCGCCGCCATCAGTTGGGCGGCGACGGGCGTGGAAGTCCTGCTCTGGCGCTGGATGCTGCTCCATTGGAAAGACAAAGCGTCGCGCCCGCTCCACAAG
>CALMAQ010000391.1 GCA_937859745.1 uncultured Verrucomicrobiota bacterium
GCCGTCCGCCCTGTTCAACAGCGTCTCGCCCGGCTACTTCCAGGCGATGGGCATGCCGCTGCTGCGGGGAGGCGACTTCACGGCGCGGGACGGCCCCGGGCAAGCGATGTCGGTGGTCATCGACGACTCTTTTGCCCGGCGTTACTTTGCCGGGCAGGACCCCCTGGGCCAGCACCTCGACAAAGACATGGGCGGCGGGGACAACTTGGTGCTGACCATCGTCGGCGTCGTCCCGCACGTGCGCACCACGGCACCCGGTGAGCGGTCCGAGATCGACCACATGGTGCAAATGTACTTCTGCGCCGCGCAGGTTCCCCAGCTTGAAATGACCCTGCTCGCGCGCGCCGCCTCCGGCGACCCGGCGCGCCTGGTCGGGCCGGTGCGCCAAGTGTTGGCGTCGCTCGATCCGGAACTGCCCCTTTCGCAGGTCCGCACGATGGACGAGGGCGTGGCCGCCGACTTCGTCTCGCAACGCTCCACGGCCACGCTGCTGGGCGGGTTCGCCGGTGTCGCGCTCCTGCTCGCCAGCATCGGCCTGTACGGCGTGATGGCCTTGAACGTCACCCAGCGCACGCGCGAACTGGGCATCCGGATGGCCCTGGGGGCATCTCGCTCCCGGGTGCTCCGGCTGGTGATGCGCCAGGGCGCGATCCTGGCCGGCGTCGGGGCGGGCGGCGGCCTGGTGGCGGCCCTCGCGTCCGGGCGCTGGCTGGCGAGCGCCCTGTACGGCGTGACGGCGACCGATCCGCTGACGCTGGCGGTGGTTCCTTGCGTGCTCGGTCTAGCCGCGCTGCTGGCTTGCTGGCTGCCTGCCCACCGGGCGACCAAGGTTGATCCGATGATCGCGTTGCGCGACGAATAACCCGGCGGTGGCACCCGCCGCCGGGGTACCCGGCCTCCTTCCCCCGTCCGCCCGCTTCAGAGCGTCGTCTTGGGGTCGAGGATGCGCCCGGCGGCGTTCCAGGCGTCGAAGAGCGATTCCCCGCGCTGCAAGAGCCGCTGCGCCTCGCCGAAACGATCCGGCGAACCGAGCACCACCACGATCAGACGCCGTTGCAGCAGCCCGGGCTTGCCGTCGGCTTCCTGCGTGACCAGCGGTTCGCGCGCGGCCGTGATGATCAGGCAGCCCCCCGCCTTCGCCGTCTGGCCCGTCTTGCCCCCGTCGACGCGGTGGACGCCCAGCAGTTCGTTCGTGTTCTTGAGCAGGTAGTCGCTCGTCTGCCCGGCGCGGTGGATCGTGATGCGCCGCTCCTTCTGCGCGATGAAAAAGCGGAACTCCGCCTTGGAAAGCGCGTGGCGCATGAGCTTGGCCAGGTCGAACGCCGTCGAATAGGGTTTCTCCGTGGTGTCGAGCCCGGTGGGGTTGAGGAAGCGCGTGCGCTTCATGTCCAGTTGCCGGGCCAGGGCGTTCATCTGCGCGACGAAGCGCACCACGTTGGAATCGACCGTGCCGCGTTCCCCGGCCATGGGCAGGGCCTTGCCGATGTAGTCCGCCAGGGCCGTGGCGGCGATGTTGTCGCTCTGGAGCAGCGCCGCGTAGAGCAGGTCGCGGATGGAGAGTTCGTCCCCTGCCTGATACCCGACCGGGTTGGCGTTGCTGACCGCCAGCGACGCCTCCGTCACCGGCACCATCTGGTCGAGCGAGTGGCCGCCCAGGCGCGTCCAGTCGAAGACGACCACGGCCGTGGCGATCTTGGTCAGGCTGCCGACCTGGACCTTGTCGTCGGAATGCTCGGCCGCCAGGACGTGGCCGTACTTCTCGTCCGCGATCAGGTAGGCCCGGGTGGTCGAACCCTCTCCCGGGTCGGCAGCCCGCGCCCCCGGCGCGGCGAGGGCGAGGGAGCACGCCACCACGCCGAGGCAGGCGGCGGAAGGCAGGAACCGCAGGGAAGCGGACGACCGGAGAGCTGGGGCGATGCGCACGCCCCCTGTATTAGCAACGCGCGCGCCAATGGCAACCCTCAATCGCCAGCGCGTCAAATCGGTTTTCGCCCGGCGAGCCGCATCATCGGGGAAACCCCGGACATCGCGGCGATCTTTCGCATCTCGCAATCTTGTAGTCGCCCATGCAAAAATGAAGCCGCATTCGCACGCAAACGCCCGAACCTGTGCGAGCCAGCCGGCACATCCGAAACGCCCGGAACATCCGGAACATAAAACGCGCATTTTTCCCGCATTTTTTGCCATTTTCGCCGGAAATTGGTCCGCCAAAAAAGAGGGGCAGGAAAAAGGAGCGCCCGCGCCCCTTCCCTGCCCCGTCCTGGTAAAGCCTGCCGCGTCCGGCTCAGCGTCCGAGCATCTTGGCGATGGCCGCGTTCACGTCCACCAGGCCGTAGCCGGTCTTGTAGTTCCACTTTTTGGAGTACGTGTTGGCCAGCGTGCCCGTGGCGGCGGTGCCCGTGCTGTCGGTCGCCGTCACCTTCGCCCCGGCGAGCTGATCGCCGTGGACGTAGTAGTTGCCGCCCGTCACGGTGACGGTCTGCGCCACGCCGAAGCTCAGCGTCGAGCCGGGGGTGAAGTTCGTCAGGGTCAGCGTGAGCGTGGAAATGCCCGACGTGCCGCCCGACACCGTGCTGGTGGCGATGGCCGGGGCCGTGCCGCCCGTGCCGGAGGACGCCGCGCCGGTCGTCACCGCGTAGGTGGCCGGGTAGAAGTTGCCGGGCAGCGGCGACAGGTCGAACACCAGGGTGTTGAGCGTCGTGCCCGCCGCGCCGTTGTACGTGATCGTGTAGGCCTGCGGATCGGCGTAGGTGCCGCGGTCCCGGGCGCTGAACGTGGTCGCCCCCGCCGTCGCGTTGGAGACGCCGGGGTCCTGGTCGCTCTGGCCCTGGGTGGTGCTGGTCATCAGGGACTTCACGTCGGCCGGGGCCAGGGTGATGCCGTTGGCGGCGGCGGCGCTGAGGATCAGCGCGGCGCAACCGGCCGCGTGCGGGGCGGCGGCGCTGGTGCCGAAGAAGTTCGGGTAGCCGTCGCCGTCGCTATCGTACGGGCTGGGGTTGCTCGGCCCGGGGGCCGTCGTGCCCGTCGCGGGCGGGAAGAACGTCGTGCTGATGCCGTCCACCGTCGCGAGCAGCGGCTGCTTGCGCACGATCGGCGTGGCCAAACGGTTGCCGGCCGAATCGAAGTAAATCGTCACCGGCCCGTTGGACGAGTACTCCTCGACGATCGGGGTGTACGTCGTACCGGCGGCGTTGAACTGGTCGTCGTAGACGTAGGCGGCCGTGCCCGCGCAGAACGCGGACGCCGGGTGGCCGTGGGTTTCCACGCCGTTGGGCCCGACGAAGTCAGCGATGATCTGCGCGGCGTCGGTCTCGACGTTCCACTGGATGTGGGTGGCCTGGTCGCGGGTCGGCCCGCCGGCGTTGGCCGTGCGGTTGGTCAGCACGATGACGAACTCGTACTGCGTGCCCGCCACGATGCCGCTGGAAGCACCGACTTCGACCGGTGCGTTCGTGCTGAAGTTGCTCGCGCGCAGGCTCTTGCTGGACGAGTAGGTGGCGGTGCCGTTGGCGGCGACGGTGAAGACGAGCAGGTCGTAATCGGTGGTGATCTGCTTGACGCCGTTGGCCGTCACGCCGTCCGGGTCGTCCCACTGGAAGATGAGCGTGCCGCTGTAGGTCGAAGAGTTGGTCTTCGGGACATACACCTTCTGCACCAGGATCGGGTTGCCGTTCGCGTCGGTGCCGAAGCTGTGGTACTTGTTGATGACGGCGGATTCCGAGGCGGTGATGCCGCTGTAGGTGATGCCGCCCTGGGAGAGGAGCAGCGCCTGGCTGGTGGAGTTGTTAGCCACCCCGTTGAACGTGGCCGTGTAGCCGCTGTTGCCGTCGTTACCTGCCGAGGAGAAGTACGTGGCCCCCGCCATCACGGCCTTATCGACCGCCTGGGCGACCACGCCGTCGGAGAACGCCGGTTCGTCGTAGTAGCCCACGTCGTCGCAGATGACGTTGCAGCCGTAGGTGGATTGGAGCGCGGTGATGGAGCTGGCGAAACCCGCCTCCGAAGTGTCGGCCGTGGAGAAGAAGAGCTGCGCGCCCGGGGCCACGTCGTGGATGATCTGGAGCATGGCGCGCCCCTCGTCCTCGCCGCCGCTGTAATCCGCCACCACCGTGACGGGCGTCGTGTAGCCTTCCGGGTTGCCCGTGCCGGGCAGGTCGCCGCTGGCCACGTCCTGCGCGGCGTGCACCGGATAAGTGGTGCCCAGCGCGTTGTAGCTGTCCGAGAGCGCGCCGACCTTGATGCCCGTGCCGAGCGTGTTGTAGTTGGTTTGGGCGGTGAGGGCGTTGAGCACCTTGGCCCCCTGTCCGGGGACCTTCCCCGCGCGGTGGATCGGCTGGAGCGAGAGTTTGATGCTGTCCACGCCCTTTGTCTGGGCGAGCGCGGCAGCCTGGCTCAGAGGCATCCACATCGAAAACGTACCCTGGTGAAACCAGTCGATCTGCGCCGTGATGTCGCAACCCGCCGCCTTGCAGGCGGCGGTGAGGTCGGTCATCGCCGCGGTGCCGTCCATGATCACCTCGACCTGCACGCGGTCCTGGTCATCGGTGCGCGCCAGCGGGTAGTTGGCCGCGAGGGTCGTGAACTGCGCGTGGCTGAGCGTGGTTGACCCGCCGACGGCCGAAGTGACGGTCGTCGTTCCGCCCAGGGCGGCGGCGTAGTCGGTGGCCATCTCCAGCAACCCCATGGAGAGGTTGTCAGGCATCGTCACCGCCTTGGCAGGGGCGGCCTTCATCGCAGGCATCGCCGGGCCGGCCCGCAGGGGCAGCACGGCGGCGGAGACGGCCAGCAGGGCGGCACCGGTGGTCTTGAGGAGAAAACGGGCGCGGCCAGGCGCGGCCGTGGTGGAATCCGGTTTGGAAATCAGAGACATGAAGTGGTTGGTAAAGCGTATAAAGAATGTTCGGGCGCGGCGATAGAGGTAGGAGCGGATTACTTGACGGCCCGGCGGCGGAACTTGCCGCCGACGGACAGCGCCGCGACGCCCGCGGCCACGAAGGCCCAGGTGCCCGGTTCGGGCACGGCGGCGGGGATGACGCTCAGGGCGATGGAATACTTGCCGCGCTCGTTGCTGTTGCCGGTGTAGGCGGTGATGGGCAGGGTGGACTGGGCGGCCACCGTGGCGC
>CALMAQ010000392.1 GCA_937859745.1 uncultured Verrucomicrobiota bacterium
GCCCGTCCAGCCATAGAGCGTTGGCGACCACGGCGGCACGCTGGCGAGTTCGCCGATCTGGTGCGACCACGCCGTGAAATACTCCGCGCCCCCTCCCTCGCCGAACCCCGGCAGGGCGTCGACGCGCCAGCCTTCGATCCACAATGCCAGCAGCAGGATCGCGCCGCCCGCCGCCAGGCCCGGCAGGCGCTCGCGCCGGAAGAGCGCGGGCCGGTTCCAGAGCAGCCCTCCCACCAGCAGCAGGGCGAGCAGGATCGTCGGCTCGTAGAGCGAGGTCCACAGTCCCAGCGCCCAAGCCACGCCGCTGACCAGCCCCCACGCCCGCGAGGGAGCGCGCCATTGCGCCCACTCCGCCGCCAGTGCCCACGCCATGCACGCCACGATGAGCGATTGGTGGTCCGGGCGGCCCAGCGCGAAGCCGTGGGCCACGATGGGACTCGCCCCGAAGACCAGCAAGCCCAGCCACGCGGCACGGAGCCGTTCGCACTCGGCCCACCACCAGACTCCCAGGACTGCCAGCACGCCGAAGAGGGGGCTGATCCACGCCCCGGCGAGATCGCGCGCTTCCCGGCCCGTCAGCACGCCGAGGACGCCGCGCAGCGCCCAAACGGCGTAGTCCAGCGGCACGGTGGTGTGCGGGTCGGTGCCGAAGGGATAGTTCTCGAACCCGTGCCGCCGCAGGACGGTCCCCGGGTGGTCGCAGACCTCGCGGACGCGCGTCATGCGCGAGTAGCAATCGGCATCCACGAACATCACTTCTCCCTTGGCTGGGAACACCGTCGCGCGGTCGGCGCAGGCAGTTCCCACCGCCAGCGCCAGGGCCGCCGCCAGCACCAGCCAGCGGCGCGCCGGGGAACACCGCGCGAGCCAGGGAGGGAGGGCAGCCATGGGGGAGGCCGTACCATGGACCGCCCCACCGCCCACCAGCAAGCCCCTTCGCGGCGGGAAGGCTTGCGTCTCCCAGGCCTTGGCTACGGCGGAAAACGGCTCGTGGCCACGACGCGCCACTCGTAGAAATGCCCCAACGGCTGGCCGAAGGGGTTGGCAGCGTAATCGGGCAGGTCAGTCCGGCCCGGGTCGAGGAAACGTTCGATGGTCGTCGATCCCCTCGCCTCGCCGACGATGGCCCCGCGCCGCTCGTCCCACTGGCCTGGGTCCACGGTTCCCGGCGAGCGCAGCGCCTGCACGCGGTAGTGGACGGTGAACGTGTTGGAGCGGGTCGTCACGCGCGGGTAGATGTCCCCGTAGGGACGCTCGCGCACGTTGTCGCCGACCAGCGCGAAGTCGTCGCCGTACCACTGGTTCTGATCCTTGAAGGCGGGCAGGCTGTAGCCGCGCGGGACGAGGTAGAGGTCGCAGATTTCCGACGGGGAACGGAACAACCCTCCGCTCTGGAAACGCTCCGCGAACTGCTGCAACGTGCCGTCCGTCTCGCCCAGGGAGAGCGGCAGACGCTGGGGGAGCCCCGCCCCCGTGGGCACGGACGCCGCCGGGATGCCCTTGTAGCCGCAGGTGCCATCGGCCCCCACCCCGGCGGCCGGGAGCGGCACCTGCGCGACCAGCTCCGAGGCGAGCACCGCCCGCACGCCCGTGTCGCGGGTCAGGTAGGTGAACGGCTCGATCTGGTAGTTCAGGTTGATCCGGCCCGCCGTCGAAAAGGGCTCGCTGATGGCGTAGGGCTCGACCACGGGCATCGTCCACAGGTCCAGCCAGAGGTGGTCCGGCGGCCCGGCCGGGCTGGCGTAGGACGGCCGGTTGCCCGGCGGACGGAACAGCAGCGTGCGCCAGGAAACGGCGGCCGACCCGCCAACGGGCACCCCGGTGGGCAGCGAGCCGAACATGACCGGCGAGGGCACGATGCGGTTGGGCGTGAAGTAGCCGCTCAGGTCATTGCCGGTCTGCCCCCCCTGGTTGTAGTAAGGGCTGCGCTGCCCGGCGGCGTAGCTGGCTCCGGCGTCTCCCGCGTACGTGTTGCCCTCGTCCGGCTTATTGGCGTAAGCGCCGTCCGGCTCTCCGGGCAGGCCGCTGTCCCAGTCCCAGGAAAGCTGCTTGGCGGGGTCCAGCGTGGCGGGCACCTTGGGCGCATAGCCGGGCGCGTAGGTGGCGCGGTCCACGAGCGTCCCGCCGGTCGCGGCCCCAGCCGTGCCGTTGGACGGGCCCGACTCCAGGAAGAGATCGGCGAGCTTGCCGCCGTCGTCGTAGCCGGGGCACTTGACGAAGGCCGCGCTGTCGCCGCCGCTGGCGTCCACGGTGTCCAGGGCGGCGGTCAGCCGGTAATCGCCGTCGCGGACGACCAGGGTGCGGACCACGTCGCTGCCTCCGGCCGGGGTGCCGGACGGCGGCACGTCGATGGGCGACGAGGACGCTTCCCGGTAGTTCCACTGGCCCGTGAGCGGGTTGTCCGCGCGGATCACGCAGCCCGGCCCGAGCCACAGGCGCGCGCCGCCCCCATCCACGGAGGGCGTGTATGACTGCCCGGGGGCGGACGCGGCGTTGCTCGGGTAGACGGTCCAGGCGATGCGGCGGTCGAAGGCCCACCAGTCGGCGGCGTTCGTGGACACCGTCGTGGTGACGCCGTTGTCGGTGTGCTGGTAACCCACCCCGTGCAGCGGCAGGTCGGGCACGGGCAGGTTCGACAGGGCGGGGAATTGGACGTTGAAGGTCTGGTAGGTGACGGCCGGTTGTGGGGACGGCGGGAGCATCTGCAACTGCAAGGTGCAGCCGCCCCCGAAAGTGAGCGGGCCGCCCGCGCTGACGTCCACGGTGAACGGATTGCTGATGAAGCGATACGGCACGTTGCCCCCGGCGGGGCCACCGACGCCGCTCCAGGCGTTGTACACCTGGTTGCGCTGGAAGATGCTGCCCGTGCCGAAGTTCGTGTAGGTGCCGTAGGAGGTCAGCAGGGAACGGAAACCCATGATCCCCCCGTACCGCTGGGCAGTCCCCATCCAGGACAGCCCCACCGGGACGATCCCGTCGCCGTTGAGCTTGCCGGTGGTGGCCGTCGCGGCCGTCGGGGTCCGGTTAGGGAACGGGTTCTGCCCGGCGATGGCGAGACCGTTCAGGCCGGCCGCGGCGACCTGATAGGCGCTCTGCTGCGTCAGCGGATTCACCGACATCGGGTCGTAGCCGAGCATCGGGCACGCGGTCTCGAGCAACAGCATCGCCTGGAGCCGCCGCTGCCCCTGCGCGAGGCGGCGGGTGTCCCCGGGGTCGGCCGCCGCGTAATCGTCGGCGAGCGTTTTGTTCGCCGGGAACGGCGTCGTCCCGGCTGCGTCGATGCCGACGATGGTGCCAGCCGAGTCGCGCAGGAACTGCGTGACGGGCAGGTTGCTGACGTAGCGCGGATCGTTCGCGGAGCCGTTCACCGGGGAAACCTTCCCGGCGTGGCCCGTGACGGTCACGGGCGGGCGATACGTCAGCGGGCTGCCGCCGTCCGCCGTGCAGATGAGCAGCACGCCGATCTCCGACAGGGTCGGCGCGCGCCCCAGGCCCCGCGTTTGGCCGATCTTGAGCGGAATGACCTGTCCGGGGTTCGTGCCCGTGAAGTTCGGCGTCCCGCTGTCCCCCGCCGCGCCGCTGTGATCGGTCAGGTTGGTCGCACGGATGTAATCGACCATCTCCGTGAGGATCTGGTCGCGCTCCGCTGCCCCGTACTTGTCCGCCAGCGCACCGCCGAAGCCCGGCACCGTCGCCGAGGTGAGCGTCTGGAGGTACTGGTAGAGCTGCTGGTTGCGCGCGATCTGGTCCCAGTCGTTCGTCGGGTCGCTCGACAGGTGGCGTTGGAAGAAATACGGCAGTGGCCCAGGCGAGCGGCCCGCCGAGGCGCAGAACGCGAGGTACTGATCGTAGGCGGTGCGTGCCGTCAGGTCCGAGTCCACCGGCCACATGGCCACGCGCGGCGTGCCGTAAAGCGTCTCGTCCGGCGCGCGGCTGTGGGCCGTCAGGAAGAACTTGCCCGACTCCACCTGCTGGCGCGTCACGCCGGAGGGATTCCGGCTGGCATCATAGAGCATCTCTCCGAGCGAGGTGTACAGCCGCTCGGCTTTGGACGGCACGTCGTCCCCCGGTGACATCGCCGTGGCGGTCGTGTTCCGCACCCCGCCCTGCGAGGAAAGCGCGTCGGTGTAGCGCGGCAGCCGTTTGAAGTAGCTGCCCGGAGTGGCACCGGGCGTCGGCTGCGGGGAGGCGGGAGTCTCGGCGGACGCCGCGACGGGATCATCCGCGCCGACCATGCCCAGGACGTTCCAGAGGTTGAACAGGTCGGTCGTCGCCGGGTGGCCGGGATACCGCTGGTACTCGCCGTGCCTGGGCTGATTTTCCGAGAACAGCATCCGTTCGTCGTACGACTTGAAGCGCGGCGCGTCCCACGGCGCGGGCAGCGGCAGCACGCGCCCCGAGCCGTCGCCC
>CALMAQ010000393.1 GCA_937859745.1 uncultured Verrucomicrobiota bacterium
GTCCTGCACATCGACGACCAAGCCGCCAACCTCTCGCTCGTCGAGACCGTGCTGGGCCGCCGCCAGGACCTGCGGCTGATCTCCGCCGCCGACGGCCACGCGGGGGTCGCCGCGGCGCGCGAGCACCGGCCGGACGTGATCCTGCTCGACCTCCACCTGCCCGACCTGGGCGGCGACGAGGTCGTGCGCCGCCTGCGCGCCGACGCGGGCACCCGGCAGGTCCCCGTCATTATCCTGAGCGCCGACGCCACCCACACGCAGTTCGCCCGGCTGCGCCAGCTCGGCGTGCGCGACTACGTGACCAAACCCTTCCGCATCCAGGAACTGCTGCGCGCCCTCGACGCGATCCTCTACCCACCTCTGGCGGAGGCACCCGCTACCTGACATGCCCATCTCCAAGATTCTCATCATCGACGACGAGGAGGCCAACGTCGCGCTGCTGACGGCCATCCTCCACCACACGCAGGAGTACCAGACGCGCTCCACCCAGGACCCGCGCGAGGCGATGCGGCTCGTCCGCGAGTTCGAGCCGGACCTGATCCTGCTCGACCTGAACATGCCCTTTCTGACCGGCTTCGACGTGCTGGACCAGTTGCGCGCCGCGCTGCCGCCCGGCGTGTACCTGCCCGTGCTGGTGCTCACGGCCGATGTCGCCCAGGAAACCAAGCGCCGCGCGCTGGCGGGCGGCGCGCACGACTTCCTGACCAAGCCCTTCGGCAACCAGGAGGTGCTGCTGCGCTGCCGCAACCTGTTGCACACCCGCGCGCTCCACCAGGCGCTCCAGCGCCAGAACGCCGCGCTGGAGGAGACCGTCCGCCAGCGCACCCGCGACCTGGAGCAGACGCTGGCCGAACTGCGCGCCACGCAGGGCCAGCAGGTGCAGCAGGAGCGGCTGCGCGCCCTGGGCGAGATGAGCAGCGGCGTCGCGCATGACTTCAACAACCAGCTCACCGTGCTCGTCGGCTACACGGAACTCCTGCTGCTCAACGACGCGCAGATCCTCAAGAACAAGGCCGTGGCCACCCACTACCTGCAAACGATCCGCACCGCCGCGCACGATTCGGCGGCGGTCGTCGGCCGCCTGCGCGAGTTCTACCGCCAGCGCGACGCCGAGGACGTGTTCCTGCCGCTGGATCTGTCGCGGCTCTTGCAGGAGGCCGCCACGCTCACGCAGCCCAAGTGGCGCACCCAGGCGCGCGCCGCTGGGTGCAAGGTCAACGTGCGCCTGGACCTGGGCACGCTGCCCGACGTGGCGGGCAACGCCGCCGAACTGCGCGAGGTCGTCACCAGCCTGATCTTCAACGCCGTGGACGCCATGCCCCAGGGCGGCGACATCACCCTGCGCACGCGCCGGGTGGGCGAGGGGGAGGTGTACTTCGAGGTCGCCGACACGGGCATCGGCATGACCGAGGAGGTGCGCCGCCGCTGCCTGGAGCCGTTCTTCACCACCAAGGACGGCGGGCGGTCGGGGCTGGGGTTGTCGGTCGTCTACGGCATCGTCAAGCGGCACGAAGGCGCGCTGGACATCCTGACCGAGCTCGGCGGCGGCACGACGGTCACGGTGCGCCTGCCCGTCTTCCAGGGGCAGCCCGCGCTGGAAAAAAGCCCCCAGGTGGCGGGCGGCAGCGGCTTCGGACGGCCACTCAAAGTGCTCGTGGTCGAGGACGACCCGTCCGTGCGCGAGGTGGTCAGCGAGTTTTTGCGGCGCGACGACCACACGGTGTCCACGGCGGAGTCCGGCCGCGAGGGCCTGGAGAAGTTCGGCGCGGGCGGCTTTGACCTGGTCGTGACCGACCTGGCGCTGGAGGAGATGAGCGGCCAGCAGATGGCCGCGGAGATCAAGGCGCGGCAGGCGGACATGCCGGTGATCCTGCTCACGGGCTTCGCCGACACCTTGCTGGCAAGCGGCGAGAAGCCCGCCGGGATCGATGCCGTGCTGCGCAAGCCACTGGTGCCCGCCGACCTGTGGCGCGCGATGGCGGAGGTCATGGCCGGGTCGGCGGCGGAGACGGCGGCGAGTTGATGAAGCGGGAGACGATGTCGGTTGGAGCAATCTTTGCAACTCACCGAATTGGGCGAATCACTGCCGTCTTGTTCTGCGGCTCTTATTCGCCTACTACATGGTCAGGCGGTGCTAGGCGTGCTCTGCGGATGGTATCCAAATGACTGCCTCTGATCTTCGTCGCCAGCAACTCGCCAGTCTGGTCGAGTCGCTACGTCATCTCGTTACTATTCTTCGCTCCCAGGTACGGACGACTTTCCAGCTATTGCCGCGACCACGTATGAGCAGGCGTACGAACTTCGTGTCGTTGGTCGGCGATGATCCGCATCACCTAACGGCGCGCTTTGGCAAACGCATTTAGGGACCGACACCGGATTTGGTAGTTGCCAGCTACTACGGTGTCATCCCATATAGGGAAAACGCCCGCCCGCGTCGTCCGCCGGAAAGTCCTTGGTGTTGCGTGTGACCAAAAGACACGCTTTTTCCTGGGCGCTCGCCCAAATGATCGTATCGGGCAGCTTGAGCCGGTGCGTCCGTCGCAGGCGCACCGCGCGTTCCGCGACCGCTTTGGAGGCCGGCAGCACGCGGAAGCTTTCCAAGAAGCGGCGGCAGACTTTCTCTTCAGCCGCATCGTCGCTTGCAAATACCTTCTCGCCGACAAAAGCGCGCGAGTGCTTTGACCTGAGCTTCGGGGAGATCGATGATGGTTCGCATGGCGTCATCATGCCGCGCGTCAAGCCTGCCCGTGGCAGCATCCGATCCACTGACCGCCCGAAAATCCGGGATGCAAAAAAAATCTTGAAGTTTTTTGAACGCTCCCGCTTTTCCCCGGTCGAAGCTCGTCAGGTTAAGGTGATTCTGGGCCGCATGCGCCTCCTTCGGGAATCCGGCGTGTGCGGCCCGGACCTTTTTTCCGGGCCAGCGGCTAGCGGCCGGCGGCACGGGTTTGTGCCAAAATTTTTACCGGTGAGGCCCTTGGCGCGGCCATGTCCCTGCTGTGTACTGGCGATCTCCTTGCCGCCGGACCAGACTTCCGCCATCCTGCAGATGCGGTCCTTTCGCCCAGGCTTATGTCCTCCCGCACCGTCCTGATCGTCGATGACGAGGCCGACGTCGTCGATCTCGTCCGCTATAAGCTGCGCGCCGCCGGGTTCACCGTGCTCGAAGCCAACGACGGCCTCGCCGCGCTCACGCTGGCCCGCGAACACCGTCCGGACGCCGTCGTGCTCGACCTGATGCTCCCCCACATGAACGGCGAGGAGGTCTGCCGCCAGCTCAAGGGCAGCCCGGACACCGCCACCATCCCCGTGCTCATGCTCACCGCCAAGGGCCAGCCCGCCGAGCGCATCGCGGGCCTGGAGATCGGCGCGGACGACTACATCACCAAACCCTTCAGCCCCCGCGAGTTGGTCCTGCGCGTGGAAGCCGTCCTGCGCCGGGTGGAAGGGGCGGAACGCCGCCGGGAACAGGAGGCCATCGACGACTTCATCATCGACCGGGGTTCTTTTGAAATCACCCTGCTGGGCCGCCGCCTGGAACTGACCACCACCGAGTTCAAGCTGCTCTGCCTCTTGCTGGATCGCCGGGGAAGGACCCAGTCCCGCGAAACCCTGCTCTCCGAGGTGTGGGGCTACACCAACGCCATGGACACCCGCACCGTGGACACCCACATCCGCCGCCTGCGCGAGAAACTCGGGTCTCACGCGGCCCGCATCGAAACCCTGCGCGGCGAGGGCTACCGGTTCACCACCCGGACCGCCGCTGAGGCCCCTTGAATCCTTGGCCCTGGCTCCTGCTGCTCTTGCTGCTCGCCCAGACCGGCCTGGGGCTCTGGGCCGTCGCCGCTTACCTGCTGCCCGCCCTGGAACTGCGCCGCGCCCTGCGCCGCCTGGCCGGGAGCGACTGGGACGCCGTCACGTACATCGCCCGGCGCGGACGGCTCGACGGCGCGGTGGACGACCTCGCCACGCTCTCCGACCGTTGGCGCGAGGCGCAGCGCCGGTTGGGTGACGACGCGTTCAACCTCCAGGCGATCCTCGGCAGTCTCACCGAAGGCGTGCTCATCGTGGACGCCGCCGGGCGCGTGCGGCTGGCCAACGGCAGCGTGCAGCAGATGTTCGACCTGCTGGCCCCGCCGCTGGGCCGCACACTGCTGGAGGTGTTCCGCGACCACACCCTGCACGAAACCGTGCGCGCCGCGCTGGCCGCCGACGAGCCCCAGCACCGCCAGCTCGCGCTCGACGTGTCGCAGGGCGGGCGCTACGTCCGCAAGCACTTCGCCGTGACGGCCACCGCCCTGCGGCCCGCCC
>CALMAQ010000394.1 GCA_937859745.1 uncultured Verrucomicrobiota bacterium
TAACTGACTTGCCGATTCGAGTCGCAGAAAAGCTACGGCCGGGCGGGGACGCCCAGCCCTACCTTGCGTGGCGAGCGCCGCTGCGCGGCTCTCCGGGCTGCCTACTTCAACGCCGCGAACAGGTTCGGGTGCCCGTCGGCGGCGACGAGGTGGTTCTCGCGCGAGTCGCGCCGCTCCATGATGTACTTGTCCAGATCGGGGTCCACCGGCACGGGATACCTGCCCGTGAAGCACGCCAGGCAGAACCCGTTCTCGGGCAGGCCCGTCGCGCGGACCATGCTGGGCACGTCGAGGTAGCCGACGCTGTCCGCGCCGAGATAGTCGCAGATTTCCTCGTGGCTCAATTGGTTGGCCAGGAGGTTCTTGGGGTCGGGGAAGTCGATGCCGTAGTGGCAGGCGAAGCGGTGCGGCGGACAACTGACCCGCATGTGGACCTCCTTCGCGCCTGCCTCGCGTAGGCTGACCACCCGGGCGCGGGCCGTCGTGCCGCGGACGATGGAATCATCAATGACCACCACGCGCCGGTCCTTCACGGCGCCCTTGATGAGGTTGAGCTTGATCCGCACGTTGAAGTCGCGGATGAGCTGGCTGGGCTGGAGGAAAGTGCGCCCGATGTAGTGGTTGCGCACGAAGGCGTGCTCGAAGGGGATGCCCAGCGCCTCCGCGTAGCCCAGCGCCGCGTAGTTGCCCGAGTCCGGCACGGGCACGACGAGGTCGGCCTCCACGGGGTGCAGCCGGGCCAGTTCGCGGCCCATGTTCGTGCGGGCGTGGGCGACGTTGATGTCCTCGATCATGCTGTCGGGCCGCGCGAAGTACACGAACTCGAACATGCAGAACGCCTTGCGCTCCTGGCGGAACGGCCACTCGCTGCGGACGCCGCGCTCGTCGATGATGACGACCTCGCCCGGCTCGACCTCGCGCACGAACTCGGCGTGGATCAGGTCGAACGCGCAGGTCTCCGACGCGAGCACGTAGGCCCCGTCCACCCGGCCCAGCACCAGGGGCCGGAAGCCGAAGGGATCGCGCACGCCGATCAACTCGCGCTCGCTCAAGATGACCAGCGAGAACGCGCCCCGCGCCCGGGTCAGCGCCGAGAGCGCGCTCGCCCCGGGGGGCAGCGGCTGCGCGAGCAGGTGGAGCATGATCTCGCTGTCGTTGGTGGTCTGGAAGATGGAGCCCCCGGCTTCGAGTTCATCGCGCAGCACGTCGGCGTTGATGAGGTTGCCGTTGTGGGCCAGGGCGATCTGGCCGCGCGCGCCGTGCCCGATGATGGGCTGCGCGTTGACGAGGTTGCTCGACCCCGTGGTGGAATAGCGCGTGTGGCCGACGGCACGTGTGCCCTTGAGCCGCTCCAGGTCGTCGCCCTTGAACACCTGGCCGACCAGGCCCATCGCCTTGTGCAGGTTGAACAACTCGCCCGGCCCCGTGGCCGTCACGATCCCGGCGCTTTCCTGGCCACGGTGCTGGAGCGCGAAGAGGCCGTAGTAGGCCAGCGTGGCGGCGTTGGGATGGTTGAAAATCCCGAAGACGCCGCACTCGTGGCGGGGATAGTAAGACGTTGGTTGGTCCACGGTTTCGGTAAAAGGAAGAAGCGTGCCAGAGAGTCAGGGGCGGAAAAGGTCATTGACGGGCATGGACCAACCTGGGAGGGCGGGTTCAGCTTCCGCGTTCTGCCCACGACGGTAAATGATGGTCGGAAGGGCGGCACTGCCGTCGCGGTGGAGGCGCACCACGTCGTCGGAGAGCAGGTCCACGTCCCAGACGACCAGCGTTCCGGCAGCGAAGTAGTCGGCGCGCTTGGCGGCCATCTCGCGCTCGGCAGCGGGGCCGTAGTCGTTTTCGCTGCGGACCTCGACCGCAAAGAGCGGCGCGTGCGGGAAGAACTTCATGCCCGGGTCCGGACCGACGTAGTAACTGACATCGGGCCGGAACGACTGACGATGAGGGAGATCCACCAGGAAATCATTGCCGTCCGCGCAGGCTTCGCCTCGTCCGGTGCGCTGCACATAAGCGAGCAAAAAGATAAACACGCGCTCGGCGGCGTAAGTGGGCATTCGACCGGACATGGGGAGCAGGACAACGGCACCGTCGATAATTTCCGCCTTGCCTTCGACGCGGTCCAGTTCGTCGATCAGAGAAAGCTCCGTGGTGGTCATGCGACAGGCCGAATATGGCAGACCGCCCGCTGAAAAGCGAGCATGGGCTTTTCCGGGTCCGTCAGGAAGCAAAGAGGTCATCCACGGGCATGGACCAGCCGGGCAGGGCGGGGTCCGCCCCAGCAAGCTGGCCGCGACGGTAGATCGCGGCTGGCTGGGCTGGGTCGTTGGCGCGGTAGAGGCGCACCACGTCGCCGCTCAGCAAATCCACGTCCCAGACAACCAGCGTCCCGGCGGCGAAGTAGTCGGCGCGTTTGGCGGCCATCTCGCGCTCGGCAGCGGGACCGTAGTCGTTTTCGCTGCGAACTTCCACGGCGAAATCCGGCGCGCCTTCGACGAAGCGCATCCCCGGAGTCGGCCCGGTGAAGTAGGCCGCGTCGGGCGAGAAGGACATGCGGTGTGGCAAGTCCACGATGAAGCCCAAACCATCCGTGCCCACATGTCCTGATCCTGTGCGCCGAACGAAGCGGCGTAAAGCCACCGCGATTTCGAACGCAGCGTGGGAAGGATCGTACCCGGTCATCGGCAGATGGACGATTTTCCCGTCAACGATCTCCGCCTTGCCCTCGACGCGGTAGAGGGCCTTGACCAAAGGATGCTCGACGGTGGTCATATCGAACGGCATCATCGCAGACCATCAGCCGGAAAGCGAGCACGGCCTCGATCTAACTCTCGCCCATAATCTTGCCGATGGAACCGTGCCAGGCTTCCCGCAGGATATCGATGGGCCAGACATACCGGGCTTCCGCAGTCCTCATCACCAGCTCTTCTCCCCACACGACGCCGATCTCCCGCGCGGGCACACCCTCCTCGGCAAGCCGGGAGAGTACCATGTCGCGGTCGCCCGGAGAAACGCTCACGACTACCCGCGATTGGCTTTCGTTGAACAGCAGCACGTCGAGGCGATCCGTGATTTCTCCGAGGATCCATTTTGCCCCGATCTGCGTTGCGCCGGAGACGCAGCATTCTGCCATCGCCACGGCCAGGCCGCCCTCGGAGCAATCGTGCGCGCTCTTGATCTTGCCCGCGCGGATCAGGCCGCGCAGGGCATCGTGCAGAGCGATTTCGCGCTCCACGTCCAGGCGCGGCGGCAGGCCCTCCTTGCGGCCGTGGACGACGGCGAGGTACTGCGAGCCGCCGAGTTCGTCACCCGGTTCACCGAGCAGCAGGATCACGTCGCCCTCGTCCTTGAAGCCCTGCGTGGTGACGTGCCGCTCGTCTTCGATGAGCCCCACCATGCCGACGGTCGGCGTCGGGTCGATGGCCCCGGCGGGGTTCTCGTTGTAGAGGCTGACGTTGCCTCCGGTCACGGGGGTGCCGAACGCGCGGCACATTTCCGCCAGGCCCTCGACGCACTCGCGCAGTTGCCAGAAATTCTCGGGCTTGTGCGGGTTGCCGAAGTTGAGGTTGTCCGTCACGGCGAGCGGCACCGCCCCGGAGCAGGCCAGATTGCGCGCGGCCTCGGCCACGGCGATGCGGGCCCCCTCGCGCGGGTCCAAGCGGCAGTAGAGCGCGTTGCAGTCGCTGGTGGCAGCGAGGATTTTGTTCGCCTCGCGGACGTAGATGACGGCGGCGTCAGAGCCGGGGGCGACCATCGTGCCCGTGCGGACCATGTGGTCGTATTGCCGGTAAACCCAGTGCTTGCTGGCAATGGTCGGGTGCGCCAGTAGCTTGAGCAAAGCGTCGTGGCAATCGGCCTCCGGCACGGTGGCGAGGTCCAGCACGGGTTCGGGCGGACGCGCCTTGGCTTCGCGTTTGTAGAGCGGAGCCTCGTCGGCCAGGGCGCGGGCAGGGATTTCGGCGGCGATGCGGTCACCGACCCGGACGCGCATCATGCCGTCGTCGTTGACCACGCCGATGCGCGCGCAGGGCAGGTCCCACTTGTCGAAGATGGCCTGCACCTCGTGCTCGCGGCCCGCCTTGGCGATGATGAGCATGCGTTCCTGCGATTCGCTGAGCAGGATTTCGTAGGCGGTCATGCCCGGCTCGCGCTGGGGCACGAGGTTCAGGTCGATCTCGACGCCGCTGCCGCCCCGGCTGGCGGTCTCGCAGGTGGAGCACGTCAGGCCCGCCGCCCCCATGTCCTGGATGCCCGCGACGGCGTCCGTCGTCTTGAGCACTTCCAGGCAAGCTTCGAGCAGGAGCTTTTCCTTGAAGGGGTCGCCCACCTGCACCGCCGGGCGGTCCTCCTTGGATTCCTCGGTCAGGTCGCGCGAGGCGAAGGCCGCGCCGGCGAGGCCGTCGCGGCCGGTCTCCGCGCCGACGTAGAAGACGGGGTTGCCGACGCCCCGGGCCGCGCCGCGCGCGATCTCCTCGTGGCGCAGCACGCCCAGGCAGAAGACGTTGACCAGCGGGTTGCCCTGGTAGGATTCGTCGAAGTAGATTTCGCCGCCGACCGTGGGGATGCCGATGCAGTTGCCGTAGTGCGCGATGCCCTCGACGACGCCCGCGAACAAGCGCCGGTTGGCCCTGGCGGCGTCGCTGTCGCCCTGGATGGGGCCGAAGCGCAGGCTGTTGAGGTTGAACACGGGCCGCGCGCCCATCGTGAAGATGTCGCGGATGATGCCGCCGACGCCGGTCGCCGCGCCCTGGAAAGGTTCGATGGCGCTCGGGTGGTTGTGGCTCTCCATCTTGAAGGCCACGCCCCAGCCGTCGCCCACGTCGATGACCCCGGCGTTTTCCTCGCCCGCCTTGACGAGCACACGCGCGCCCTCGGTGGGGAACTTCCGCAGTTCGAGGCGGGAGTTCTTGTAGGAGCAATGCTCGCTCCACATGACCGAAAAGACGCCGAGTTCGGTGAAGTTCGGCTCGCGGCCCAGGATGGTCTTGACGCGCTCGAACTCCTCGGGCGTCAGGCCATGGTCGGCGACGACTTCGGGGGTGATGGCGGGCTCGGCGGCAAGAGCGGATGGCGTACTCATAGAACAGATGCAAGCTCAGCGGGTCGGCGGCTTGTTTGGTGGCGGTGGCTCAAGGTCATGGGGAAGCTGATGGAAGACCAGATCGTCGGTCTCCGACCGGAGCCTCAGCGTCGAGCCGTGGCGCGAGAGGGAGGCATCCCAATCGTGGAAAGTGATCGTTCCATGGCTGTATCTGGCCCGGTTCGAACCTCCGGTGTACCGGGGCCGATCATCCCACATGGCTGCTCTCCCGTTTGCGTACAGTCTCAGGTAAATATTAGTACCATTTGTCTTCCAGGTGCCGACCAGCGGATTTTGGCCTAAAGCGGTTGCGCTCCAAATTAGTAATCCCAGGCAGCTAAGTAAAAGGCGCGGTCTCACGGTTCCGGAACAGTCTATTCTGCCAGTTCCATGACTTCTTCCTTGTGGGCTACCTGGATGAGGGAACGCACCATCGACTCGAATACTCGCTTCCCGTCGTCGCTGCCCAGGCGCAGGTTGCAGGCGCGGTCGGGGTGGGGCATGAGGCCGAAGACATTGCCCTCTTTGTTGCAGATGCCCGCGATGTCCTCGCGCGAGCCGTTGGGGTTGCTGCCCGCCGCCGGTTGGCCGGTCTTCGCGTCCACGTAGCGCAGGAGGACCTGGCCGTGCACGTTCAGTTCCGCCAGGGTGGCGTCGTCCGCGTAGTAGCAGCCCTCGCCGTGGGCCACGGGCATCCGGAGCACATCGCCGACGTGGCAGGCGTTCGTGAAAGGAGAATCACTTTTTTCCACCCGCAGGCCGACTTCCTCGCACACGAAGCGCAGGGAGCGGTTGCGGATCAACGCGCCGGGCAGCAGGTGGCTCTCGCAGAGAATCTGGAACCCGTTGCAGACCCCCAGCACGAGCTTGCCCTCCTGCGCGTGCCTTTTGACGGCCTGCATCACGGGCGAAAACCGCGCGATGGCCCCGCAACGCAGGTAATCCCCGTAGGAAAAACCGCCGGGCACGATGACGATATCGAAGCCGTCCAGCGAATCCGTCTTGTGCCAAACGTACCCGGTCTGCAACCCCATCTCGTCGCGCGAGGCATGGAAGCAATCCTGGTCGCAGTTGGAGCCGGGGAACCGGATGACGGCGGTCCTGATGTCGTCGCGGGTCATCGGGCGTCGAGTTCCAGGTGATAGTCCTCGATCACGGGGTTGGAGAGCAGGTCGCGGCAGAGGGCGTGGAGCCTGCCTTCGAGCGCGGCGCGGTCGCCGGCCGCCGCGTCGTCGATGTCGATCTCCATGAACTTGCCCACGCGCACCTCGCTGGCGGCGGGCAGTCCGAGGTGATGGATGGCATCGCGCACGGCCACGCCCTGCGGGTCGAGCACCGTTTGCTTGGGCATGACAGTCACACGCGCTTTCATAGAACGGCGAACATGCCCGCAACGTTCGCGGCGCGCAAGCCTTCCGACTTCGCTTGCCGGGACGAAACTTGCGCTGGCGAGTGTCCGGGACCTTCGTTATAGTCGCCCCAACCATGATCGATCTGTGCCGGAAGACGCCCCCCGTCCTCGCTCTTGCCACAGCGGCCCTCCTCGCGCTCCCCATGTCCGCCCTGCGCGCGGCACCCTCCGGCAAGAAGCACGATAAGACCGAGGCGACGCCCGTCCCGGCGACCGCGGCCTCCGGCGCGCCTGAGAACGCTCCTTCCGCGCCCCCGCCCAACGTCCCACCGCTGACGGCGGAGGACATCGCCGTCGCGCAGACGGTGGACGCCCTCACGATCCCGACGCCCGGCGAGTTGTTCGCGGCTTTGAACAAACAGTGCAAGCCCAACTGGATCGGCCTCGGGCGCGGACCCATCAACACCGCCTACACGGAGCGCGCGCAGTTGGCGCTCAACCTCGGCGGCCTGATCGCGGACGGCTACGTCGCCGTCGAGGCGCAGGACGGCCAGCAGGTCAAGAACCTCGGCCGCGACATCCTTGCCCTGGCCAAGAACCTGGGCATCAGCAAGGAGGTCATCGGCCGCGGCAAGAGCATCCAGGACCTCGTGGACGAGACCGACTGGAACTCCCTGCGCGAGGAACTCGAATCCACGCAGAACGACGTGCGGCAGGCGATGGAATCACTCCACGACGAAGAGCTGGTGACGCTGCTGAGCATCGGGGCCTGGGTGCGCGGCACGCAGGTCGTCAGCGACGTGATCCTGCGGAACTTTTCCCAGCAGACCTCGTGCATCCTGCGCCAGCCGGAATTGGTTAACCTGTTCCGCGCCCGGATGGACAAGCTCTCACCCAAGACGAAGGACCTGCCGCTCATCAAGGCCGTTGACGGGCGGCTGGACGAGATCGCCAAGACCGTGTCTTTCCCCTACGGCGCGACCCCTTCCAAGGAGGACGTGCAGAAACTCAGCAGCCAGGCATCCGACCTCGTCACCCTGATCGCCAAGAAGGATTGATCGGCGCGTCCTCCCGTTTCCTTCCTTTTCTTGTCCCCATGACCTCTTCCCGTTCCCTCTTCCGTGCGCCGTTCGGTCCCGTGGCGGCGCTGCTCGCCGGAGCGTGTGTGTCCCTCGCCCCGGTGGCGCAGACGACCCTGCAAGCCGCCGCGGCGGAAAGCGACGGGCAGGTGGCCGCCCGCGAGACGGCGCTCGAACTGGCCGGGGCGTTCGTCAACGACGGCTACAAGATCCGCGACGGCCACTGGTCGGGCCAGCTCCAGCCGCACGCGCCGCAGATCGTGACCGTGAACCTGTACGCGGGCAACCAGTATTACTTCGCTCTCGGCTACACCGACAAGGCCAAGAAGGCGACGGTGACGGTGTACAACGAGAAGGGCAAGCTGGTGGAGGGCGAGGAATTCTTCCAGGACAAAACGCGCGCCGCCGCCGGGGTGTCACCCGTCGCCAGCGGACCGTACTACGTCAGCGTGCAGGTGGTGGAGGGCGAACCGGCCGACTTCTGCCTGCTGTATTCCTACAGATAACCCGGGCAGCAGGCGGGGAATCGCCGTCAACTTGGGCGCACGGCACATTTCAGCATTGGTTTTGCGACGGCGGCGTGTTTTTCTTCTCCCTCGGACTTTTACCGCATCATCATGGCACTGGAATCGATCCTCAAGGAAACCGCGCAGAAGTTCGAAGGTCCGCGGGTGCGGCAGTTCTCGGTGTTTCTGAAAAACAAGGTCGGCGCGCTGCTCGAAGTGGTGCGGCTGCTGAATGTCCACACGGTGGACGTGGTGGCCCTGAGCGTGCAGGACTCGACGGATTCGTCCATCGTGCGGCTGATCGCGAGCGACCCGGAGCGGGTCGAGGAGTTGTTCAAGGACAACGAGATTCCCTACGGGATCTGCGAGATGGTCGTCGTGGAGATGGAGGAGGTGGCGACCGACCTGGCCAAGCTGCTCGCGTCGCTGCTCGCGGCGGAGGTGAACATCTTCTTCAGCTATCCGCTGATGACCCGGCCCAACCGCCGGGCGGCCCTGGCGCTGCACGTCGAGGACCACGAGTGCGCGGCCTCCGTGCTGGCGGGCGATGGGTTCCGCCTGTTGAGCCAGACGGACATCTCGCGCTGAAGCAGGCGACCGGGCGGGCTACCCCTTCGCCGCCGCGCGCTGGCGGAGCTTGCCGTGCAGGCGGTTGAGCCACGGGGCCAACAACGCGCCGACCGTCGCCGACGCCATCAGGTTGCGGATCGAAGTCCGCGACACCTTGACGCGCTCCGCCGATTCCAGCGGTGGCGTCTGCACGAGCAGGCCGAGGGTTTCCAGGCCGATCAGCACCGGCAGCGCCACCGCGTAGCGCAGCTTGCGGGACGTGAGTGCCAGGACGTACTCCCAACCGGCGTCCAGGTGCTCGACAGCCCGGAGGCGCAACGCCTCCACCAGCGGACGCGCCCGGGCGGGTTCGCCGGTCAGCGTGGCGGCATCCAACCCGTGCTCGGCCAGCAGGTCCGCCGGGAGGTAGCAGCGTCCGTCCGCCAGGTCTGCCGGCAGGTCGCGCAGGATGTTGACCATCTGCAGGCCCTGTCCGAAACGTTTTCCGAGCGCGAGCATTTCGGGCTCGGGGAGCTTCGACCATCCGGCGGGCAGGTGACGCTCGCAAAGCCGGGTCCAGAGTTCGCCGACGCACCCGGCGATGAGGTAGGTGTACTCGTCCAGTTCCGCACTCGTGGCGAGCGTCTTGGGCTCGGCGGCGTTCGCGTCGCCGAAGCGCAACAGGTCCAGCTCCTGCGCGCGGCCGATGCGCGCGAGCGTGCGGCGGAGTTCCCAGCGGTCCTCCGTGGGCCGGGATTCGAGCCAGGCGAGACAGCGGTCGAGCTGCTGGAGCAGTTCCCGTTCGCCGTCGTGCGTCTGCTTGGATACAAGGTCGCGCTGGAGGGGACGCAAGATCTCCGGGTCCGCGCCGTACTTGACCATGTCGAGCAAAGCCCGCAGATGTTCCAGGCGCGTGGCGGCGGCCACCTTGGGCGCGTCCGCGACCGTGTCCTGCGCGCGTGCCAAGAGGTAGCCGAGGCTGATCGGCTCGCGCAATCCTTCCGGCAGCAGGCGAATCGTCAGGGAGAAAGAGCGCGACACCGAGGCGAGCAGGTCGCCGCCCAGAGCGTCGAGATGCCCATCCGCCGGGGCGGGCGGGGCCGTTCTGACG
>CALMAQ010000395.1:0-617 GCA_937859745.1 uncultured Verrucomicrobiota bacterium
TGTTCACCCTGCGCGCCACGCCCGAGGGCGGCGTCCCCCGGGGGCTCGGGCCCATCGACCCGAGCGGCGACGACGCCGGGCCCGACACCTGGTTCAACCGCTACGAGACCGCCAAGGCGCTCGCCATGGTGCGCGCCTACCGTTCGCATCCCTCCGTGCTGGCGTGGTCGCTCCTGAGCGGCGTGGACCCGGGCGACGCGCACAACCCCAAGTTGTACGCCACCCTGCGCCGGATGCACGAGATCGACCCCGCGCGGGCCGTCCTGCTCAAGGGCGGCCCGGCCGCCGGCGGCCAGGCGTGGCTGCCGCCCTACGGCACGGAGTTCCAGTTCGACGGCGGCAAGGACGGCTCCGGCTGGCGTGACGAGCACACGCCTGATACCTGCCCGGGTGTCCCGGCGATCCCCGGCCACGCCGTCGCCACTTACACGGACGGCATGTACCGCGCCCCGGACCACTTCGCCTATCGTTCCACCGACGACAAGGCCGTCAGCATGTGGGGCGAGATGGCCGCCGGGGCCTCGCCGGACGACCACACCGAAATCAACAGGTGGTACGACCGGAACGGCGGGGGGCGGGGCGCCCCCCCCCCCCCCCCCCAGCCGCCCCCGGCCGAC
>CALMAQ010000395.1:627-9214 GCA_937859745.1 uncultured Verrucomicrobiota bacterium
CCCCCCCCACCCTAAACCCCCGGGGGCGCCCCCCGCCCCGGGGGGGGGGGGCCCCCCCCGGCCCCCCCACGACGTGCTCGCCGATGCCTACGAGAAGGCGCTGGATCGCTACGATTTCCGCAAGGCGTTCCCCACGGCCGCCTCGCTGTTCCGCCAGGTCGCCGCCCGCCAGTATTTCCTCGCCGCGCGCCTGCTGGAAAACGCGCGCCTGAGCAACGGCAACGACTACCTCGCGCTCGCCGGTTGGGAGTCCACCACCACCGACGCGCACTCTGGCCTCGTGGACGCCCTGCGCCACCCGAAGGGCGACCCGGCCGTGCTCAGGGCCGCCAACGCGCCCGCGCTGCTCGCCGTCCGACCGCGCCACGAGGTCATCGCCAGGGGCGAGGCGGCGACGGTGGATGTCCACCTCGTCAACGAGACCGACCTGCGCGGGGATTATCAACTCGCCATCAGCGCGAGCGGGGAAGGGGACAAGAAGCCGTTCTTCGAGGAGAGATACCCCGTGCACGCCACGGGCGGCGAGCGTTTCGCCGAGTTGCTCGAGGACAACATCAGCTTCACTCCGTCCAGGGCCGGGTGGGTCAAGGTCACGGCGACGCTCCTGCCCGCCGCGGGCGACAAGCCCGCGCCCGTGCTCACGCGCACGGAATCGCTCTACGTCGTGGACGCTAACCCGGAGCCGGTGAAGAAGACGGTCGCGCTCGTCGCCGGTTCCGCCGCCCTCGGCCCGGCGCTGGAGGAGCAACTGGGCATCAAGACCGTCGGGCTGGACGACGCCAGGGGCAAGGTGGACGACCTCCTCGTGGACACCAATTTGTGGCAGTCCGAGCACGCCGACCGCATCGACCGGACGGAAGATCCAAATTTGTACAAGGAGCAGCTCTCCCACGGTCCGGGCACCATCGTCACCGTGCGCGACCTTGCGCCGGGGCCGCTGCAGGTGGAACTCTTCTTCGCCGAGACGCGCTGGGACCGGCCCGGCCAGCGCGTGTTCGACGTGGCGCTCAACGGCAACGCGGTGCTCGAACGGTTCGACATCCTCCAGGAAGCGGGCGGCGAGCGCGGCGTGGGCGTCGTCAAGACGTTCGCCGTGGACAGCACGGACGGCACGCTCCTCGTCACCGTCCCGAAGGTGGACGCCGACCGCGCCCTGTTCGCGGCGTTGCGCGTGACCGACGCGAAAAAGAAGGTCGCCGCCTTCGCGTTCCGCGCCGCCGACTACGAGGGCCGCAGCCAGAAATGGCAGGCGGCCCCGCTGGCCGGTTTCGATTGGAAACCCGTCCTGCCCGCGCTGCTGGAGCGCGTGCGCGCGGGCAGCCGTCTGATCGTGCTGTCCTCGGGCGGGTCGGACGCCGCGCAGAACGCCGCCGCGCTGGCCGAGGCGCGGCTGCTGACCTGCAACGGCGCGGTGGGCCAGTCCGGGCCGTCGGCGCTGGGCTTCTGGTACTTCGGCAAGAAGCACTGGCTGCTCGATGGCCTGCCCAATCCCGGGGTGCTCGACTGGCCCTACCAGGCCGCGTCCGGCGACGGCCTCCTGCTCAGCGCCCCCGGCCTGGAGGCCGTGGTCGCCTACGGGCGCGACCACGCCGTGCAAATCGGCCTGGCGGCGGCCGTGGTGCCGCACGGCAAGGGGCAGGTCGTGCTGCTCAACCTGCAAAACCTGGAGGCCTCCTTCGCCAGCAACCTCGACCTCGGCTTCCACCCGGTGACGGCGCGGCGCATCGTTTACAACGCGCTGCGTTGAAGACAGGCGGTGTCCTCATTGTTCCCTCTCCAAGGCATTTTCGGACATCCGGTGTTTTTCCAAGGCGTCGTACAAGTCGCTTTCCGTTCAATGACCCCGCCCCGGTAGAGGCGACCGAAGGTCATGTGCACGGGGGCCAGCCCTTCGGCGAAGGATTCCGCCCCGCAGAACGTCGGCGCGATGACCTCCTTGCCGGTGCGGTCGATGAAGCCCGCGTGCGCGTAGTCGAACGGACCACGGCGACCACACGGAACCCGCGCCCACCCCGCCCCACGGGGGCGGCTGACTTTGGAGTCGCCGTTCCGAATCGGGGTTGCCACATAATAAGGCTTCGCTCCGGGGTGTTGTCAGGTATATAGTGGAAACCATTATAGCCACTGGCACCGGGGAATTTCGGTCGCTGAGGGTCTTCGTCGTGGAGAACCACGCGGACACGCGGGTCTATATCTCGCTCTATCTGGAATCCTTGGGGCACACGGTAATTTCGGCGCGCACGATGACCGAGGCGCTCGACACCTGGTCCCTGGCCCCGCACGACGTGTTCATCGCCGACCTCCGGCTGCCGGACGGCGACGGCTGGGAGCTGCTCGGCCAGCTCCATCTGCCCCGGTCGATCTACACCTTGGCCATCAGCGGCTTGGGCATGCCGGCGGACCGCGCCCGCAGCCAGGCGGCGGGCTACCGGCACCATCTGCTCAAGCCCATCCACCTCGGCGAACTCGACGCCGCGCTGCAGGAAGCCGCCCGGGAATGCCTCGCTCCCTGAACCTTCCCGGCGGCGGGTCGGCGGGGGACACCACCGGCACGTCACTCCCCCGGCGGCGCGCTCAGGCTGCGCTCGGGCTGGTGCAGGTCGTCGAGCTTCGGCGGCAGGCTGCTGTCGGCGACGGGCCAGTGGAACCAGACGCGGAACGTGTGGCCGTCCAGGATCGCGCCCACGTAGCGTTTGTGCAGGGCTTCCGTGCGGTCCTTCAGACCGAACGCGCCCGCCACGAAGTCGGCCACCACCGTCAGCCCGTAGCCCGACCCCGTGGTGGAAACCCGGGGCTCGAAGAGCACGCGCAGGCTGCCGCCCCGCTGCGGCCCCTCGCCGTCGGCCCCGCTGAGCAGCAGCGTGTGCAGGTAGGCCGCGTCGGTTTCGCTGACCTGGTTGGAGAGCACGAAGCGCAGGCACTCGCCCGGCGGTTCCGGGATGGGGAAGACCACCATCTCCACGCGCTCGCCCGCGCTGTGCCGGCAGGCGTTGCCGGCCAAGTTGTAGAAGATGCGGTCGATGGCCGCGCTCTCCAGGCAGCACTCGGTCAGCGCGCCCTGGTAGCGGCAATCCATGAACATCCGCACGGGCCGCTCCTGCCACTTGGGGCCGATGATCGACTCGTGCCACTTTTCCAGGATCAGGAACACGTCGTGGCTCTTGGGCTCCTGGTCGGCTCGCCGGCGCGGCTCGTCCAGGCCAACCACGGCGCTGCGCATGATCTTGAGGTGGTCGCGCGTCAGGACAAAGAGCGTCTGGAGCTGCTTCTCGTCGTGCCGGAGGTGGCCGAGGAGTTGCAGGCGGCCCAGCAGCGCGCTCAGGGCGCCGCCGCGCACGTCGTGCATGGCTTTGGTCAGCGCTTCGCTGCTGCCCTGGAGGTGCGAGGCCACGCCGAGGTGCTTCAACTCGTCGATGAGGGCATCCAGGTGGTAGCGGTGCGTCCACCCGGCGACCTCCTCCCACTTGCGGGCGTCGCCGGCCGACTTGTTCACGATGATGGCGAGCAGTTCGGAGAGGCTGGCGTAAAGCCCGCGCGCCAGCGTCTGGTCGTACAGGGCCAGTTGCTCCAGGGCGACGTGGAGGTTCTCACCCAGGTAGCGATGCTCGCGGAAGTTGCGCAGGTGCAAAGGGGCCAGCGCAAGCAAGGCTTTCGGAGGCGGCGGGATAGCCATGAGAAAGAGGATCACCTACGTTCACCGACGGCGCGTCCCCGGGAGGGAAAAGCGGAATTGGTCTGATGATTATAGGCATTTCCCTGATAAAGGCGAGCCCTTTTCGTTTTTGGGTGCGTGATCCGGCCTCCACGCAACAGAGTTTCCCAGTCCCGGGCGAATAACAAGGCTGCCCCGCATCCCACCGGCGATTCTGCCTTCGCGAGCAGCGCGTCCGCACCAGTCTTCTCGTTCGGCCGCTGACCCTCATAACCCGAGCCCATCCTCTTCCTCTTCTCGACGTGCGCGGTTTCACCGGCCCTATCTTGGGCGGTCATCCCGCCCACCCGAAACGCCGCCTCTTGCTGGCGGAGGATAACTACGCGCTGTGCGTGTTCCTGTGCGAACTGCTGGAGGACGAATACGACGTGGAGGTCGCCACGCACGGCGGGCAGGCATGGGCGGCGGTGCAGCGCGAACTGCCCGACATCGTGCTCGCGGACCTGGTGATGCCGGAGCTCGACGGCATCGAACTCACCGCGCGGTTGCGTGCGGACGCGCGCACCGCGGCGCTGCCGATCCTCCTGCTGACCGCCTGCAACGACCCGGAAACGTTGCGCCGGATCCTGGAGGGAGGAGCCGACGGTTTCCTGCTCAAGCCGTTCCGCCCCCTGGAACTGCTCGATCGCCTGCGCCGCCACCTCGCCCGGGAACATCCGGGCCGCAACTAACGTTCGCCCACACGGACAACTTCCGCGCGAAAGTGGATTTCCCGGCTCCCGCCGCCCCGGCGATAAGATCACGCGGCATCGAAACACCGGACGCTGCCAAGTGGAACACGCCGGGGCGTGCTAGTACACCAACCGCCGCTTTGGACCACGGGATCCATCAACAGCAAAGCCGCTGCCTCGTTTGTTTCCAAAGCGGCATACCCGCCGGATCAAACGTGTTTACAAACGTTGCCTGGAACCGGGCGACGCCAACACGCTACCTGGATTACGGTGGCAGCACGTTAGATGGCTAGCCGCTTACGGCAGGAAGAACTTCGTGCCCGGCCCGGCCCCCTGGCGCTTCAATACCTTAGCGTTAGCCGAGATGAACTTGCGGACGCGCAAGGCATCCTGGTTGAGTTTTTCCGCCAGTTGCTTGGCGTTCATGCCTTCCTTGCCGAACTTCGACATGACCGCGTGGACCTGCGGCATCAGGGCTTCGTCCGTGATGGAAGGACGACGTTCCCGGCGCACCTTGGGCAGCCCGACGGGCCTGCCCGTCAAGCTTTCCAGCTCGTGCTCCAGGTTCGTGACTACTTTACGGGCATCCGCCAATCTTAGCTTCACTTCGTGCACGGCTTCCTGATCCAAAGCTTGCATCTGGTTCTGCAATGCTTCGATCTGTTTTTGCAGGGTGGCTTTCTTGTCTGTTGCGGTAGGTGCAGATGGCATAAGGTGTGGTTGTTCGTCGCAATTAGCGTCATTCCATTAAAACAGCAAAGGATAATTACATGCAAACATTGGTGCATGCCGGGGTTGGTCTACTACTGAAGAGCGGCTTCTTTCAACTGTTAACGTCTCTTTGGTGATATTTTTGGAAGCGGGTGGCAGGTGACGGTTGGTAGACGGCGCGCGGAGGGTTTCACCATTGGACCGTGACGTTCAAAGGCGCGAACCAGGTGCTGCTGGAATCCGACGGCGGCAAGCGTGCGCGCGGCCGTGCGTTCGCGGGAGCCGTGACGGGCCCCTACGCTGGCGCGGACTGCCGCCAATCGGCGCGCAGGTCGGGCGCGGCCACCCAGCGGTGGGTGATGTCGCGCATGAGCAGCGCGTGGTCGAACACGGCGCTGCCGGGCGGGAAGGACGCCGGGTCGGCGAAGTAGGACGAGCGGACGCGCTCGACCGCGAGTGGGCGCACCTCCCAGCGGTCCGTCGCCAGGCGGATGCCGTCTAGGCGGCAGCAATCCCGCGTGGCGGAGTAGCCCAGGCTGCCGGTCTCGAAAAACGCGGACGCCTCGGCGAGCGACGCGAAGCACGAGGAGCCCGGCAGCGCATCGCTTTCGTGGGCGCGGACCTCCAGGCTCATGCGTCCGTCGCGCGAGCGGGCGAGGAGGTCGATGCGCGTGCCGTCGTCGTGGACGGTGAAGTCCGCCCACCCGTGCTCGCCCGGGAAGACGCGCCCGCCCGCGAGGTGGTTGAGCCACAGGCTGGTGTCGCGGCGGGGGATGTAGACGCCCTGCTCGGGACGGCCGTCGGGGCCGTCCCACTCGACCGCGAACCGGTGCGCGGCGTTCTCGCTGGACAGCCCGCACCAGCGCGGCAGCCAGCCGGGGCGGATGCCTTCGAGCCGGATCAGGCAGATGCCCGCCAGGGCATGACCCTGGTGCGTCTTGGGCCGGAAGGGTGCGGGCAGCAGGCGCGCGGCGACACCGGGGTCCACCCGGAAGTTGACGAGCAACCGGCGGCGGATCAGGCCATGGATGACGGGGAGGCGCATCGGCGGATTTTGGACCCGCCCCAACAAAGCCCGGAACCGGCCCTCCGGCGAGCGGATTTTATCTGGAACAACCGGCACAACCGGCGACTAAATTGCGCGTTTTCGGGGCTTTTTCGCGGAAATACGCGCCGAAATCAATTCTGCCCCTGTTGCTGGCCGACCCAGTGGACGGCAAAGCGCATCAGTTCGGGCGCGCTCTTGAGCTTGAGCTTCTCCTTGATGTGTGCCCGGTGGGTCTCCACGGTCTTGACGCTGACGTGCATCTCGGCGGCGATGTCGCGCGTGCCGCGGCCCTGGCCGATGAACTGGAACACCTCCAGTTCCCGGTTGCTGAGCAGGTCGATGATGCTGCGGCGGCCCTCGCCGTCCGCGTCGCCGTGGACGAGCTTGCCCAGGAGCCGGGCGCTGATCTCCTCGCTGACGTAGACCTGCCCGGCGAGCACCCGCCGGATGGCGGTCAGCAGGTTCTCCGCCGACGCTTGCTTGCAGACGTAGCCCCGCGCGCCTGCCCGCAGCACCCGCTCGGCGTAGAGCGTTTCGTCGTGCATGGAAAGGATCAGCACGGGCAGCCCGGGCCAGTGGACCCGGATGTCCCGCAGCAGGTCCAGGCCGCTAACCCCGCCGAGCGACATGTCGGCAATCACGAGGTCGAATTCCTGGGCGCGGAGGAGTTCGAGCGCCTCCGCCTTGCTGCCCGCCTGGCCCTCCACGGCCAGATCGGTCTCCAGGGAGAACAGTTGCACGAGCCCCCGCCGCAGGAGCGGGTGGTCGTCCACCAGAAGCAGCCGGCGCGGCAAGGGGCGGGTCGATTGGGACATAGATCGGTAGGGCACGCGGGAAGGCGGATGCGGCTACGGGAAACACCTGGGGCCTGAATCGCCGGCTTCCCGCCGGACAACTGGCTATTTCTAGGGATTTCTTCGCCGGAGGCATCTCCGTCAACGTTTCTTCGTCCGGCCCCTGGCCGGGGCAGGCGTGAGGGTGGGAGCCGCCGGTTTCATGCGGCTGGAGATGAGGAGGTAGGCAGGCTGGCCGCCGCGGGTGGACAGTTCGGGATGGGCGGGTGCGAAGGGCTCCAGCAGGCCGGTGGGGCCGCCCGCGCCTTCGAGCGTCTGGTCGTTGAGCACGATGGCATCGAGGCGGCCCAGGCTCGCCTGCTGGATCGCCTCCGCCGGGCCGAGGAAGGCCATCCGGCGCAGGTAGACGACCATCACGTCGTCACTCTGGTGCGGGTTGCGCTCGACGACGAGTTCCACCCGCCGGCCACGCTCCAGCGTGGCGGCGCGCACGCGGGCGGCGAACTCGGCCCGGGCGTTGTCGTGCTGGCGGTAGGCCTGGACGATCCCCCCGGCGGTTGTGCCGACGGCCAGCAGCAGCGCCCCGGCGACCGCCCAGCGGCTCCAGCGCAGCGGCCAGAGGTCCGTTTCCGCAGGCACGACCAGCGAGCCTTGCGGTGTGCCCGCGAGGTCTTCCCGGGCCTGCCGCTGGGCGCGCGCGAGCAGGGCCGTCAGCACGAGGCAGAGCGGCGGCACGACCGGGAAGATGCGGTCCACCCGCTTGGAGGGCACCAGCGACATGAACACCAGCCCGCCCGCCGCCCAGCAGACCAGCCACAGCGTCCCGGGCCGCTGGCACATCGTCCACCACAGTCGATGTGCCCGGAAGCGCACGGCTACCAGCAGCACGCTCCAGGGAGCCCAGCGCGAAAGCAGTTGCAGGAAGTAGAACCACACCGGCTGGTTGTGGTGGACCGCCGCCTCGCCCACGGTGAACCGGCCCAAGAACTCCCTGCCCACGACGGCGTTGTAGAAGTCCGGCACCGTGACCATGCCGCGCTCCAGCCAGAACAGGAACGGCAGCAGCGGCAGCGTCCAGTGCCACCAGCCGCCCCAGGTATGCGTCCAGGCGTGCCCCCGCCGATGGCACAGCCAGGAGTGGACCAGCATCCCCGGCAGCAGGAAGGCATAGGCGATGGGCCCCTTGGTCAACATGGCCAGCAGCAGCACGGTGAACACGGTCCAGCGGTCGCGCTGGTCCCAGGGCCGGCCGCCGTCGCGGACGTGCCGCCAGACGACGAGGCCCAGCATCGTGACCCAGAGCGCCAGCGGCATGTCCGTGCGGACCAGCGTGGCCAGCCGGGGGGCGAGCAGGTTGAACCCGAATGCCGACGCCGCCAGCAACCCGCCCCAGCCGGGCCACTCGCGCTCGCCCGCCCGCCAGAGCAGCACGGCGAGCGCCACCGCCGCCGCGAACGCGGGCAGCCGCCAGGCGATTTCCCAGTCGCCGCCGGTCAGGTAGTACACGGCGGCGGACGTCCAGCCGACGAGCGGCGGCTTGGTGGCCGGAGCGCGACCGCCGGGCCGGTGCTGGAACCACCAGTGGCCCGTCTGGACCATTTCGAGCGAGGTGTAGGCCTGCTTGGCCTGGTCAAACTCGTCCAGCCGCCAC
>CALMAQ010000395.1:9249-11794 GCA_937859745.1 uncultured Verrucomicrobiota bacterium
AGACAAGGAGCAGCCAGCCCAGCAGCCGCCATTCCCAGGGCCGCAGCGAGCGCCAGCGCGGGGCCGGGGCCGGGAGCGGCGCGGGTGGAAGGGGATCGTCGCGGGTTTCCCCGGCGGGAACTGGGTCCGGCACGCCGTCATAAGGCACGCTCGGGGCGGGGAGGGCAACTATTTTCCAAGGCGGCCGGGGCAGAAGCCAGCGAAGAAGGCCGCACCCCGCCCGGCGGGGGGAGCGTAATGATGTCCGCGCCCCGGTTCGTGCCGGGCGCTCCCTTTCATGCGTTCCCTCCACTTTTCGGTCATCGTGCCGACCCTGGATGAAGGGATGCTCATCACTCCCTTGCTCCGGGGGCTGCGGACGCGGGCTCCCGGCGCGGAGATCATCGTGGTGGACGGCGGCAGCCGCGACGACACGGTGGCCCGGGCACGGGAGCTGGCGGACCACGTCCTGCACGCGCCCCGCGGCCGGGCGCGGCAGATGAACTTCGGGGCCGATGCCGCTCGCGGCGACGTGCTCTGGTTCCTGCACGCGGATTCGGAGTTGCCGCGCGAACCGCTCGCCGCCATGGCCGCCGCCCTGCGCGACCCCCGCACCGCCGGGGGCTGCTTCCGGCTGCGCTTTCCGCGGCGCGAGTGGATTTACCGGGTCAGCGATTCGCTCGGCAACGTCGGCGTCGATCTGTTCGGCATTGCCCTGGGGGACCACGGCATCTTCTGTCGGCGCTCGGCCTTTGAACAGGTCGGCGGCTACCCCGACGTGCCGTTGATGGAAGACGCCCACCTCTATCGAGCCCTGCGCCGGCGGTGTGGCAGGATGCGCCAACTTGCCGCCTTCATCGTGTCCAGTCCGCGCCGCTACGAGCAACTCGGACCGCTGCGAACCACGTTTCACTATTTGCTCATCCTGGCGTTGTACGTGGGCGGCGTGAAGATCGGAACCCTGCAGGCCATCTACCGCAGGCTCACGCGCGATGGCAACCACGTCAGGCCGGGTCCCGCTCCGCTTTCGAAGGCGGAATCGCACCCGTCCTAGCGAAGGTTCCGTCCAGCGAGTCCCGGAGGGCCTCGATGGGCCGGCACGGCCGGCGGACGCCGGGGTGGTTGCGTCTTCCGGCTTTTGCCTTTGGCCTTTTGCCTCTACACTCCGCTTCGTGCCGCTCGCTTACTACATCCACCAGCTCAGCCCCTTCATCGTGCGGTTCGGCGACCACTTTGGGCTGCGCTGGTACGGTTTCGCCTATGTGATGGCGTTCCTGTGCGGATACGCGCTCTACCAGCACATCGCGCGGCGGGGCTACGGCGAGATGCCGCCCGAAAAGGTCGCCGACTTCATCACCCTGGCCGCTCTTTTCGGCGTGGTGCTCGGCGGACGGCTGGGCTGGGTCTTTTTCTACGGGTTCGACATCATCCGGACCCATCCCCTCGACGCCTTCATGCTCTGGAAGGGAGGCATGGCCAGTCACGGTGGCATCCTGGGACTCGTCGTTTTCACCTTCGTCTACGCGCGCTGGCAGGGCTACAGTTGGCCGGGCGTCGGGGATAATCTCGTCGTCGTCGCGCCCATCGGGCTGTTCTTCGGACGGCTGGCCAACTTCATCAACGGCGAACTCTGGGGCCGGGTCATCGACCCCGCCCACGCGCCCGCCTGGGCCATGCAGTTTCCTAAGGAATTGGAGGGCACGCAGCCCGACCTGGTCGCGCTCGGCTACGCGCACGATCCACTGGCGCTCAACGCGCTCTCTCGGCTGCTGCCGCTGCGCCATCCCTCGCAACTCTACGAGGCCGCCCTGGAAGGCGTCGTGCTGTTCACGATCCTCTGGGTGGTGCGGACCCGGATGAAAGCCCCCGTCGGGATGCTCACGGGGATCTTCATGATCGGCTACGCGGGGCTGCGCATCTTGGGTGAGCAGTTCCGCGAACCCGACGCGGCCCTCACCTGGGGGCTGACGCGCGGGCAATTCCTGTCGCTGTTCATGATCGGCATCGGCGCGGCGTTCGTGGCGTACTCGCTCGTGACACGCCGCTACCAGCTTCCCGGGATGCGCCCCGCCCCGGCCGCCGTGCCCGAGAATCCCGTGGAACCGGCCGCGCGATGAACCCTGGCGGCGGTCCGTTCGCGGCGGTGCTGCTCGCCGGGGGCCGGAGCCGCCGGATGGGCCGCGACAAGGCGCTGCTGCCCCTGCCGGACGGCCGCCTGCTCTGGCAGCGCCAGCTCGGGCTGCTGCGCGAACTCGGCCCGGCGGAGTTGTTCATCTCTGGCTTCGCGCGGCCCGGGTTCCCGGCGGACGTGCCGCTGCTGGCCGACGAGCTGCCTGGACGGGGGCCGCTGGGCGGCATCACGGCGGCGCTGGGGGCGATGCGTTCGCCCCGGCTGGTCGTCCTGGCGGTGGACCTGCCCGCGATGACGGCCGGATTCCTACGCGGCCTGCTGGCGGCGCGGGAGGACCGTGGCGTGGTGCCGCGGCACGGGGGAAAAAATGGCTACTACGAGCCTCTGGCCGCCGTCTACCCGGCGGGCTGCGGCGCGCTGGCCCGGAAGCGGCTG
>CALMAQ010000396.1 GCA_937859745.1 uncultured Verrucomicrobiota bacterium
ATGGCTTCTTCAAACACTGCGGCTACGTTAGCTAACTCAACGGAGTAGGGCTCTAATGAAGTAGCTTCGGGGGACAAAAAAAGCCGGGGATGGGATGGGTCCACCCCCGGCCAGCGGGAATTTGGAAAAGGGGGTTAGGCAGGATTACTTCTTCGCCGTGCCGGGCTCGGCCATCGAGCGGTGCTGCTCGGCTGTCATGCCCGCGGGCAGGACGTTGGCGATGGCGCTCTGGAGTTTGTTCATCCAGCCGCTGACCACATCGCCCTTGCCCGCCATCATGGCCTCGAAGCCGTCCTTGGCCACCTTGGCGGCCTCGTCCTTCTTCTGGGTGCCGACCTTGGTGTCCTCGGCCATGTCGGCACGCTCGAAGAACTCGGTCTCGGTCGCCCCGGGCATCAGGCAGCTCACGGTCACGCCGGAATCTTTCAATTCGTGCCGCAAGGCGAACGAGAAGGAATCCAGGAACGCCTTGGTGCCGTTGTACACGGCCTGGTAGGTGCCGGGCATGAACCCCGCGATGCTTCCCGTGATGAGGATGCGGCCCTCACCGCGCGAGCGCATCTCGCGGCCGACGGTCTGGATCAGGTAGATCGTGCCGGTGATGTTGGTGTCCACAACCTTACGGGCGGCGGCGAAGTCCTGATCCAGGAATCCCTTGCCGAGTCCCCGGCCCGCGTTGGCGAGCAGCGCGCCCACGGGCCGACCGTTGAGTGCTCCGAGCAATTGATCGACGCCCTCGGTGGTGGAAAGGTCAGCCTCGACGGCTTCCACCGAGCTGCCGAGCGCCTGGAAGTCCGTGGCGGCCTGGTGGATGGAGGATTCATCGGCGGCGACGAGCAGGTCGAAGCCGTTCTGGGCACACTGCTTGGCCAGTTCGTAGCCGATGCCGGTGGAAGCCCCGGTGACGATGGCCAGGGGGCGGGAGGAAGCGGGAGTAGTCATGGGAATCAGGGTGTTTTGCTGAACAGTTCTGATTCGGCTGCTTGGCGGGAGGCGGTTTGCTTTTCGGGCCTCCGAACCTCTTCCCGTTAGACCCGTTTGAGCTGACTTCGGACCCACGAAGGTCTGCGCCGACAATCAAGCACGGCGTAAACCCCGACTTCGTCCCTGGCCGCTCTCTGTGCGGCGGCAATCCTCCAAAACTTCCTCATGCCACGAGGGCGAGGGCACATCGCCGGGCCGACGGGTAAGATGATTCCACAAGGTCTCCATCAGGTGAAGCTTCTCAGACGGGGTCATCTGATCGAGCGGCAAATCCAAGGGCATCCGTTTATGCTAAATTGCGATAGAAACGACTCCAGCCTTCTCTTGCTTGGTTTCGGCAAGACGAAGATTCACCCCAGCCGCCCCTCATCGGCGTCGATGAGGTCGGCCCGGGTCTGGATGTCGTCCCGATCCGCCAGGCCGTACTCGCGCTTGCGGTCGTCGAAACGTTTCCGCCCGGCCTCGTCGCCGGGCAGAGGGTAGCGCAGGATGGCAGCTTCCACGCGCGCCTTGTCCTCGGCAGTGCCTTTGACGTTGCGGCGCACCCAGTCGGCGACCTGCCCGTCGGTCAGCGTGCCGCGCACGGCCTCGATCATCTGCTCGTGGGTGATACCGACCACCTCCAGCCAGCGTTTGTCGGACTGGTCGCCGAAAAGCTCCTCGTACTCGGGCGGCAGCTTGCCTGCCAGGTGCAGGCGGATTTTGTCGATGTAGCGGGGCAGATGCACCCAGCCGCACATCGTTTCCCGGGGGCTGCGGAGACAGGTCGCCACGTCCATGCCGCGAAGTACGGGCTTGGGCCCGCCGCTGTCAACCGGACGGCTCAGGAAAGCCTGCCCTCGCCGGCGTCGAGCAGGTCCGCGCGGGTGTGGACTTCCTCGCGGCCTTCCAACCCGTAGAAGCGCATGCGGTCGGCGAAGCGCGCCTGCCCGGCCTCGTCGCCGGGCAGGGGATAGTTCACGATGGCGTCCACCGCCCGGGCTTTGTCCTCGACGGTGCGCCGGACGTTTCGGCGCACCCAGTCGCACACTTGGCCATCGGTCAGCGTGCCGCGCACGACTTCCACCATCTGCTCGTGCGTGACCCCGGCCGCCGCCAGCCACAATCCGTCCGTCTGCTTGCCCAAAGGGCTTTGGGACTCGGGCGGGAGCTTCCCGGCGAGGCACGGGCGGATTTTATCGATGTAACGCGGCAGATGCGGCCAGCCGTCCATGATCTCCCGGAGACTGCGGAGATACGCCGCGACGGACATGGCTCAGATGCTCGGCTCGTCCGTTGCCAGCGGCAGCACGCCCTCGCCGGTGATCGCCGTCGTCAGCGCGCGCGCCAGGTCCTCCATCCGGTAGGGCTTGGCCACCATCGCCATGAAGCCGTGCGCGCGGAAATCCGCGATCACCGCGTCGTTGCTGTAGCCGCTCGACACGATGGCCCGCACGTCCGGGTCGATCTCGCGCAAGCGCCGGATCGTCTCCTTGCCGCCCATGCCGCCGGGGATCGTCAGGTCCAGGATCACCGCCGCGTAGCCCCGGCCCGCCGCGCGCGCCGCCTGGTACTCGGCCAAGGTTTCGCTGCCCTCGCCGGTCAGGGTCGGCTCGTAGCCGATCAGGTCCAGGATCGCCCCGGCCAGGTCGCGGATGTCCGGGTCGTCGTCCATGAACAGCACCCGGCCCCCCGTGCGCCGTTCCTCCGGCGCGACCGGTTCGGAATTCAGCGCCAGCGCCGCCGCGGGCGATACGGGCAGATAGATGGTGAACGTCGAGCCACCGCCCGGACGCGAATCCACGCGGATCACGCCGTCGTGCTTGCGGACGATGCTGTAGGCAATCGCCAGCCCCAAGCCCGTGCCATTCGTGCGGGTCGAGAAGAAGGGATCGAAAATCTTCGAAAGGTGCTCGGGCGCGATGCCCGTGCCCGTGTCGCGCACCTTGATCTCCACGTAGGCGCTCGCCGCCTGGTGGACCTCCTCGATGGCCGCCAGCCCCTGCGGCGAGTGGACCACGTCCACGCTGACGTGCAGCTTGCCGCCGCCGGGCATCGCCTGCGCGGCGTTGAGCGCGAGGTTGTGGAGCACCTGCACGATCTGCCCCTGGTCGGCCTCGACCTTGGGCAGGTCGGAGGCGAACTGGAACGCCAGTTGCACACCCGAGCCGCCCGTGGCGTTGCGCGCGGCCTGCTCGATGAGCGGCGGCAGGTCCAGCGGCACCCGCACGGGGTCGCCGCCCTTGGCGAAGGTCAGGAGCTGGCCCGTCAGGTCGCGCGCGCGCCAGCAGGCCTTCTCCGCGCGGCCCAGCGAGTCGATGGCTCGCATGGGCAGCTCCCCGCCGCTGCGTGCGACCGACAAGTTGCCCAGGATGCTGGTGAGCAGGTTGTTGAAGTCGTGCGCGATGCCCCCGGCCAGCACGCCCAGGCTTTCGATGCGCCCGGCCTTTTGCAGTTCCTCGGCGGCGCGATGGCGGTCGGTGATGTCGTGGAACACCAGCACGGCCCCGGCCAGCTTGCCTGAGGGCTCCAGGATGGGCGCGGCGTTGTCCGCGATCACCTTCTCCGGGCGGCCCGGGGCGCTGAGGTGCGCCGGGTCGTGCGGAGCGGCGCGCATCCCGCTGGCCAAGACGGCGCGCACGGGGTTATCGGCCTGGCGGCGCACCTGCGCGCCCGCCCGGCGGTAGAATTCCTCCACGGGCAGGCCGTTGGCCTCCTCGCCGGTCAGGCCGCAGAGCGTTTCGGCGGCGGCGTTGAGGTAGACGACGTGCCCCTCGGCGTCCGTGGTGATGACCCCGTCGCTGATCGAGTCCAGCGTGACGCCCAGGAACTCCTTCTCGTGCGCCAGCGCCTCTTCGGCGGTCTTGAGCGCGTGGATGTCCGCGTGGAAGCCCAGGGCGCGCAGCAGTCGGCCGTCCGGCGCGAAGAAGTCGATCCCCGATGCCTGCACCCAGCGGTAGTGCCCGTCCTTGTGCCGC
Organism: uncultured Verrucomicrobiota bacterium; assembly: GCA_937859745.1. Taxonomy (GTDB): domain Bacteria; phylum Verrucomicrobiota; class Verrucomicrobiia; order Chthoniobacterales; family SZAS-18; genus CAHJWO01. The sequence continues at coordinate 3,942 of CALMAQ010000396.1, forward strand.
AGGCGCAGCGTGTGGCTGAAGGAGCGCCGGCTCTCGCCGTAGGAGCGCTGGGTGTGCGCGGCGACGGCCCCGGCGCGGTCCTCGGGGTGGATGAGGTCCAGCCAGGTGTCGTGCGCGTCGGGCAGTTCCTCGGGCCGGTAGCCGAGCATGGATTTCCACAGCGGCGAGTAGTACGCCTTGTCCGTGAGCACGTCCGTGTCGAAGAAGCCCAGGGGCGAACTGGTCACGAGCAGGCTGAAACGCTCCTCGCTCTGGTGCAACCGTTCCTCCAGGGCCTTCTGCGCCGTCACGTCGCGGTAGAAGCCCATCGCGCGCAGGCGCTTGCCGGCTGGGTCGGTCAGCTCCATGCCCGTGCTCTCGATCCAGCGGTACGAGCCGTCCTTGTGTCGCAGGCGGAACTGCTGGACGAAACGGTTCATGCCCCCGGCGACCGGGGCGCGCTCGGTCATCCAGCCACTGTGGCGGTCGTCCGGGTGGAGCCGTTCACGGAACTTTTCTTCGTCCAGGAGGGTCTCGTCCGGGCGGTAGCCGAGCATGTCCAGGCAGGCGGGCGAGTAGTAGGTCGCGCCCGCCGCGGCGTCGTGATCGAAGAAGCCCAGGGGCGAGCCCGACATCAGGAAGGCCAGCCGTTGCTCCTGCTGGGTGTGGCGGGCATCGGCGTGGGCCTGGCGTCCCTCGTGCTGGGCCAGGCGGCCTTCGGCCTCGTGGAGCCGGGCAGCGGTCTCCTGCCGCTGCGCTTCGGAGTTGCGGAACAGCGTTTCCGTGTCCTGGAGGACGAGTTCCACGTCGCGCAGGCGGTTCCCGGCCTCGCCCAGGCGGGCCTCGGCGTTGCGGCAGCGCGTTTCGGTTTCCTGAAGCCGGGCCTCTGCTTCCGCCAGGCGGCGCGCCAGAAGCTCGCGCCGGGCAGCCTCGGCGGCCAGGACGTCGGGCGAGGTGCCGGGCGGCGGTTCCGCCGTCTCACGCAGTTGGATCAATTTGGCCTCGGAGCAGGCGAGCTGGCCTTCGGTGTCGGCGAGCCGCCGTTCGAGTTCCTCGCGCAGGGCGATCTCGCGGTGCAGTTCCCCGGCGAGCGCCTCGGCCGCCGTGACGCCGCGCTTGCCGCTGCCGCCCGGGGGACAGCTCCCGCC
>CALMAQ010000397.1:0-1795 GCA_937859745.1 uncultured Verrucomicrobiota bacterium
CGCCTGCGGCGCGAACCCAGGCGTCCGGCATCCTGCATCCGGACAGCGCGGCGGGGCAGCGTTTAGGAGTGGCCGGGCCGAGCCGATGCGTATATGTGCCATGCAGCCCGCCCGCGCTTCAGGATGGTTGACCGCCTGACGGTCCCGGACCACAATCCCTGCCTTCCCCCTTTTTTCTTGTCACCCTCGTCCTCCATATCCAGCCCATGATCTCTCCTGCTTCCTCCCTGCACCCCGTTACGCCCGGCGACGATTCCTCGCTGCCCCCGACCCCGCTGCCGACCGATTCGATCCGGTCTTCCAAGCCGTTCTACAAGCTGCTGTATTTCTGGGTGCTGTTCGCCGTCGTGCTCGGCGTGGCCTACGGCATCTGCTTCCCGGCCAAGCCCGACGTGGGACAATTCGACCTCGGGGCGAAGGGCAGCGCGCTGGCCTTCTTGCCGAACGGCGACGCATTCAAGTGGCTGGGCGACCTGTTCGTCAACCTGGTCAAGATGATCATCGGGCCGATCATCTTCTGCACCATCGTGGCGGGCATCGCCAGCGTGGGCGACCTCAGGAAGGTCGGCCGGGTGGGCATCAAGGCCCTGGTGTACTTCGAGCTGGTCACCACCCTGGCGATGATCATCGCCCTGGGCGTCGTCCACCTGGGCAAACCCGGCGAGGGCGTGAACTACAAGCCTTCCGCCGCCGACGTGAAGAAGGCCGGAACCTACACCGAGGCCGGCAAAGAACAAAACGCCAAGGACTTCGTCCTGCACATCGTGCCCAAAACGGCCGTCAGCGCCTTCTCGGACGGAGAAATCCTCCAGGTCCTGCTCATCTCCATCCTGCTGGGTGTGGCGATCACGAAACTGGGCTCCTACGCCCAGCCGCTCACCCACGCCATCCAGTTGGCCGCGCAGGCATTTTTTGGCGTGGTGGGCATCATCGTCTGGCTGGCCCCGCTGGCGGCGTTCGGGGCCATGGCCTCGACGGTCAGCACCTCGGGTGTCAAGGCCCTCGTCGCGCTGCTCTGGATGATGGGCTGCGTGTACGTGACATGCATCCTGTTTATCTTCGTCGTGCTGGGGCTCATCGCCTACTTCAATGAATTCTCGATCTTCAAGTACCTGCGCCACATCAAGGACGAAATCCTGCTGGTCATCGGCACGTCTTCCTCGGAGAGCGCCCTGCCGCCGCTGATGGAAAAGCTCGAACGCACGGGCTGCCGCCAGAGCGTGGTGGGCCTGGTGTTGCCCGCCGGGTATTCGTTCAACCTCGACGGCACGTCGATCTACCTGGCCATGGCCATCGTGTTCCTCTCGCAGGCCACGGGCGCGGCGCTGACGTTCGGGCAGGAACTCGGGCTGCTGGGCCTGCTGCTGCTGACCTCCAAGGGCGCGGCGGCGGTGACGGGCGGCGGTTTCATCACCCTGGCGGCCACGCTGTCTGTGACCAACAACCCGAAGCTGACCGCCGGGCTGGCGCTGCTCATCGGCATCGACCGGTTCATGAGCGAGGCGCGCGCGATCACCAACCTGATCGGCAACGGGCTGGCCACGCTGATTATCGCCAAGAGCGAGGGCGAGCTGGATTACTCGAAGGCCGGTCCCGTGCTGTTGGATTCGGCCATGCGGCATCATGCGGCGGTCGCCGCCACGACGCCGGAAGTGGCCCCGCCGACCGTCTAAGGCCGGGCGGCGGACCAGCAAGAATTGCCCGCGCCGCAGCGTGCCCAGAAAGCGCGCGGAATCCGCGTTGTAGTAGATCGGTGCATCCACGAGCACCTTCAGCCGGTAAGGTTGCTTGAAGA
>CALMAQ010000397.1:1805-4553 GCA_937859745.1 uncultured Verrucomicrobiota bacterium
ACGGTTGCTTAACCCACCCCTCCTGGGGCACCGCGCTTTTCGCGCGGGTAACCCCCGGGCGGGCGCCCACCCCCCGCCCCGACAACAGCAGGGACGAGCAAAAACGAACGCGCGCAGGAAACGGGGATCCCGGGAGAGGAGACTTTTCACCGGCGCGCCACATACTACATTCCCGCCACGATGACGACGCCAGAATCCACCGCTTTGCGCCCGCGCTCCCACGAAATCTTCACCGCGGCCCGGCGGTACATCCCGGGCGGGGTTAATTCGCCCGTGCGCGCGTTCCGGGGCGTCGGCGGCGAGCCGTTCTTCGTCACGCGCGCGGAGGCGGCGCACATTTTCGACGTGGACGGGCGCGAGTACGTCGATTTTGTGGGCACCTGGGGCCCGGCGATCCTGGGCCACGCGCCCGCCGTGGTCGTGGAGGCCGTGCGGGCCGCGGCGGGCCGGGGCCTGAGCTTCGGCATCCCCAACCCGGACGAGGTGGAGATGGCGCGCACGATCTGCGAATGGGTGCCCTCCATCGAGAAGGTCCGCCTGGTCAACAGCGGCACGGAGGCGACGATGAGCGCCGTGCGGCTGGCCCGCGGGTTCACGGGGCGCGACCGCATCGTGAAGTTCGAGGGCTGCTACCACGGGCACGTCGATTCGCTGCTGGTCAAGGCGGGCAGCGGCGCGTTGACCCACGGGCGGCCCGACAGCGCGGGCGTGCCCGGCGTGCTGGCGGACCTGACGACCACGCTGCCCTTCAACGACGAGGCGGGCGTGCGCGCCCTGTTTGAAAAATCGGGCGGCGAGATCGCCGCCGTCATCCTGGAGCCCATCCCGGCCAACGCCGGACTGTTCTTCGCGCGCGAGGGCTTCCTGGCATTGCTGCGCGAGCTTTGCACGCAACACGGTGCGCTCCTGCTCTTCGACGAGGTGATGACCGGCTTCCGCGTGGCCAAAGGCGGCGCGCAGGAGGTCTACGGCATCACGCCTGACCTGACCGCGCTGGGCAAGGTGATCGGCGGCGGCCTGCCCGTGGGCGCGTTCGGCGGCCGGGCGGAGATCATGGACCAACTCTCGCCCGACGGCCCGGTGTACCAGGCCGGGACGCTCTCGGGCAACCCCCTCGCCATGGCGGCGGGGCTGGCGCAGTTGCGCGAGCTGGAGCGCACGAACGCCTGGACGCGGCTGGAGGAGGTCGGCGCGGAGTTCGAGGCGGCGGTGAAAAGCGCGCTCCGGCGCGCGGGCCGGGCGTACACGTTTCACCGCATCGGCTCGATGTTCTGCCTGTTCTTCACGGACGGGCCGGTGTACGACCTGGGGAGCGCGCAGACGAGCGACCGGGCGGCGTTCGCGCGGTTCTTCCACGCCTGCTTGGACGGCGGCGTGTACTTCGCGCCGTCGCAGTTCGAGGCCGGGTTCCTGTCCACGGCCCACACGCCCGCCGACATGGCCAGGACGGCGGAAGTGACCACGCGGGCGCTGCTGGCGTAGGACGTCATTTTCGCATCGGCCACCGTCACGGCCCGGACACCGGGTCGGGTAATGGCGCGCGTCGGTGAAACCAGCGCGGGCATGAAAAAGGGCGTGGTCCGCCTTGGACAACGCCCTTTTGCTTTGATCGGGAGGGAGCGCGGAGCGTTACTGCACGGGCGTGCCGCCGCCCTGCGGGGCATTCTCGGGCTGGTTCTTGAGGCGGCGGCGGAAGTCCACCTCGATCTCGCCGAAGTTCGCCTCGTGGTTCTGCACCATGTTGTTGAGCAGCAGGAGCAGGCGCTTGGCGGCGGAGGGGGTCAGGATGATGCGGTTCTTGATCTCCACGTCCTCGGCCAGGACCTTGACGCCGAAGGCGTTGGGGTTGAACCCGAGGTCGAGGATCACTTCCTCGGGCGAGAGGGTGCCGCGGCAAAAATTGGCGTAGGTGATGGGCACTTCATCGAAGATGATGGCCGGAGCCTGGGGCTGATTTTCGTTCGGGTGGTTGGGGTCCTGAAGGTTTGCCATAAGAAAAGAAAGGCCGCCAAGATACCGGCCAAGGCAGGGGAGTAAAGGGGAAAGGCGGAAGGCGTCTGTCATCTTGTATCTTGCATCCCGCATCCCGCATCCCGCATCCTTCCGCCTTCCCGATGGCCGCCTTCCTCCTCCGACGCTTGCTGACGCTCGTCCTGGTGCTCTTCGCCGTGGTCACGGTGGCGTTCTTCATGATCCGCCTCGCCCCGGGCGGACCGTTCGACCGCGAACGCAAGGTGTCCTCCAGTATCGAGCGCGCGCAACTGCTCAAATACAAGCTCGACGGCCCCGAGGGACGCGCCGCCGGACAACGGCTCGCCGACCGGCTGGGGCTAAGCGCGGGCGCGCGGGAAACCCTCGGCGGCGCGGGCTCGCTGCTTCAGCAATACGGCGGCTACGTGTGGGACCTGCTCCACGGCGATCTGCGGCAATCGAGCAAGTACCTCGGGCGCAGCGTCAGCGGCATCCTCGCGCAGACGCTGCCCGTGTCGCTCGCGCTCGGCTCGCTGGCGTTTCTGGTTGCCTGCACGGCGGGCGTGTGGCTGGGGACGTTCGCCGCCGTGCGGCACAACGGGCCGTTCGACGCCGGGGCGATGTTCGCCGCGCTGCTGGCCATCAGCGTGCCGACGTTCGTCACGGGGCCGCTGTGCATCCTCGTGTTCGCGTTGAAATGGGGGGTGCTGCCCGTGGGCGGGGGGGGGACGGCGGCCAGCGTGGTCCTGCCCGCGCTGGTGCTCGCCGCGCCCTACG
>CALMAQ010000398.1 GCA_937859745.1 uncultured Verrucomicrobiota bacterium
CGAGGCGAAGCTCCGGCCGCAGAAGATCACCGGGTAGCTGCTGAGCACGACGCTGGCCGCCGCCACCAGCCACACCGCCTGCGCAGGCGAGAGCCGCCGCCACCATCCAGCCACCACGCGGGCGAGGCGCGCGCGCGATTCGCCGGTCCGCCGCGCCAGCCAGCGGCCGGTCTCGGCGAGCACGATCCACAGCAGGAGCCAGCCCGCCGCGAAGCCCAGCGTGCGCCCGCCCACGTAGCGCCAGTTCACCCCCAAGCGGATGGGCTGCGCGGGCGCGATCCCCGTCGCCGGATCGTTCAAGCCGTCGGCCACGAGCAGGCGGATCGAGCCGTCGGCCTCGTGGGTCAGCTCTTGGATCTGCTGGAGCGGTCCCAGGGTACGCAGGTCGAACGTGTAGAAGGGCTCCTTGCCCGGCCCCTCCTCGGCGTCGGAGCGCAGCACCAGCGAGTGCAGTTGCATCGCCACCGGCCCCTCCGCCGGATCGAAGCGCAGCGCCTTGAACGTGCGCGTGGGCACCGCGGCCCGCACCACCCGCCTCCCGGGGCTCGCGGGGATGGACACACGCGTGGAAAGGTCCTCGCGGATGCCCGTGCCCGCGTCAAAGTAGAACTGCAACGTCACGGGCCGGTCCGTGGAAACGTCCGCTTCCAGGTGGTAGGAGTCACGCTGCCCCACCGCCACCACCGCCACGCAACACACCACCGGCAGCGCAAAGGCCGTCACAGCCCAGCCGTCCGGGAACCGCCGCGCCAGCCAGCGGCCGGTCTCGGCGAGCACGATCCACAGCAGGAGCCAGCCCGCCGCGAAGCCCAGCGTGCGCCCGCCCACGTAGCGCCAGTTCACCCCCAAGCGGATGGGCTGCGCGGGCGCGATCCCCGTCGCCGGATCGTTCAAGCCGTCGGCCACGAGCAGGCGGATCGAGCCGTCGGCCTCGTGGGTCAGCTCTTGGATCTGCTGGAGCGGTCCCAGGGTACGCAGGTCGAACGTGTAGAAGGGCTCCTTGCCCGGCCCCTCCTCGGCGTCGGAGCGCAGCACCAGCGAGTGCAGTTGCATCGCCACCGGCCCCTCCGCCGGATCGAAGCGCAGCGCCTTGAACGTGCGCGTGGGCACCGCGGCCCGCACCACCCGCCTCCCGGGGCTCGCGGGGATGGACACACGCGTGGAAAGGTCCTCGCGGATGCCCGTGCCCGCGTCAAAGTAGAACTGCAACGTCACGGGCCGGTCCGTGGAAACGTCCGCTTCCAGGTGGTAGGAGTCACGCTGCCCCACCGCCACCACCGCCACGCAACACACCACCGGCAGCGCGTAGACTGCCATGCTCCATCGCCTTGTGAACCACTGCGTCCGCACCCGCCACCGTAGCCAGGCCACCGACCGCCGCACCCACCCGGGCCAGCCCAGGCAGACGACGCGCGTCACCGCGTAGAAGACGCCAAAGAGCACCAGGTCCAGGTAGAGCAGCAGGATGACCCGGTCCAGGGCGGGCGGCGTCAGGTCGATGGGCGTCTCGGGGATCAGGGAAAGCTGCGGGTCGTCGGCGTGGGGCAGCGTGATGACCTCCAGCCCTTCGATCTCCGAGTGCAGCAACTGGATCTGGTTGACGTCTTCGAGGCGTTCGGGCTCGAACGCGCGGAGTTCGAACCCGTCGCGGTCGCGCAGCACGCGCAGGGAATGGAACACCATGGTGCCCGCCGTTTCCAGCGGGTCGATCCGGACCCGCCGCACCGGCCGGGCGGGCAGCGGGAAGGACAGCGTCTGCGCCCCGGGGCCGGCGGTCACGTCCCGGTAGATGCTCTCCTCCTCCACGTAACCCTGCCCCGTGTCGAAGAACACCTGCATCCGCGACGCCGTGTCCGAGCGCACCTCCACGCACAGGCTCGCGGCCGGCGCGGCGAAGCGCCCGGCCAAGCGGGCGTCGAGCACCAGCAGCGCGAGGCACGCGGCGGCGAGCAACCACCGGAAGGCCAGCGCGCGTTGGCGCCAGGCGCGGGCCAGGGTGTCGTGGAGGGGGATCTTCACGCGTGGCGCTCCCCTCAGGAGGCGGCGGAGGGGGCATCCTCGCGGCGGCCCATGAGCACCATGCCGCTGGCCACCACGCGCAGCGGGCGGCGGCGCAGGCCGAAGGGAACGATCCGGCGCAGGAAATTGGTGATGGGCGTGATACCCTGGACCGGGTAGCGCGCGAAATGGCCCGCGACGTAATCGAAACTCAGGGTCTTGACCCCGGCGTGGTCCACGATGTCCGCGAACCCGTGCTGCGTGAGCAGCGAGCGCAGCGTCGCCGTGCTGAAGTACCACAGGTGCTCGGGCTTGAACTCCATCCAACGCCGGCCCAGCAGCCGGGCGCTCCAGGAGTCCTGCGTGGGCGTGGCGACGAAGACGATCCCGCCGGGCCGCAGCAGCGCGTGGACGCGCTCCAGGAAGGCGGCGGGGTCGCGGACGTGCTCGATCACGTCCGAGCAGGCGACCACGTCGAAGGGGCCGTCGGAGACGGGCACGTCACCGACCTCGCCGACGAGCAGCCGGCCCCGGCCGCCGAGCTTGCCCTGGGCGATGCCGTTGGCGTGCGCGGAGTATTCCACGCCGGTCACGTCCATGCCGCGGGCCTGCGCGCGCACGAGAAAATCGCCCTGGCCCGAGCCGATCTCCAGCAGGCGCGCCCCGGCGGGCAGGCTGGCGTACTTGGCGAGGAGGTCGAGGTACAGGTCGGCCGTCCCTTGCTTGAGCGTGTCCACGTGGCGCTGCCCGGCGGCGTCGTTCTCGACGAGGAAGTAGTCCTCGCCGTAGATGCGCCCGAGTTCGGCGTCGGAGGGCTGGGGATTGGTGAGCATCAACCCGCAGTCCTCGCAGCGCATCACGCCGAATCCTTGCACGGAAAAGCGATCCTGGAGGCGGGTGCTCTGGCAGACGGGGCAATGCGTAACGGTGTGGCGGGCGGCGGCGGGATCGGGTTCCATGGAAAGCGGGCGGACGGGAGAAAACTTCGACGCTGGCCGATTGACGCGCCGCCGTCAACGGCGATTTGCGGGCCGCGCGCGGCGGGGCTTCACGTCCTTTCCAGCGCGACCAGCAGGCGCGTGGCGAAAACCGCCGGAGCCGCGTCGCAGACGCCGTCCACCCGGCGCAGGAACGGGTAGGCCGCGTCGGGGTACATCTGCGGCCTGGAGTATCCCCCGGAGAGCACGTAGGAAATCGCGGCCATCCGCCGCGTTTCCACGATCCGCCAGCCCATGGCCTCCACGTCGAATTCTCGCCCGAGAAAAATCCGCGTCGCGTTGCCCTGGGCGGCGTAGTAGTCCACCTCTCCGGCCGACCAGCCGAGGGGCGCAGACGGCACGATGGGCTGGCGCAACGCGAGGGGTTCCGGGTGGAGGAGGCCGTACACCAGCCGCCCGAGCAGGCTGACGCACGGATCGAAGATGATCACCCGGCCGCCGGGCATCAGCACGCGGTGCCATTCGGCCAGGGCGGTGGCCGGGTGGCGGAGGTGGTGGAACACGTCAAAGAGAATCAGCGCGGACACGCTCCCGTCCTTGAACGACAAGGCGTAGGCGTTTTCCGTCTGGTCCAGCCATGGGTTGGGGAACAGATCGGTCCGCAGGCAGCCGGGGATCGCCTCGGTGATGTCGGGCACCCCCGAGCCGAGTTCAGCCACGATCCCCGGCCGCCGGGCCGGGAGGGCGGCGGCGATGGCCTCGTGGAAGCGGCGGTAAATTTGCCGCAGGCAGGGCTTCTTGCTCCAGAAATCCCGGTTCTCGTGGATCTCCTTGTTGTGCCGGTCGATGGTGCTCATACGGCGGCCCCGGCTTCAGCGGGAAGGGACGGGCACCGCCTGCCCCTTGAGGGCGCGCAGGTTCGTGAACCCCGCCCGGCTGAGCGACCCTTCGATGTCCGCCGGTCCGTCCGCCTCGCCCCACCCCGCGTCGGGCAGCGGGCGGAGGATCGTCAGCCCCTCCCCGCGCAGGAACGCCAGCAGCGCCGACGGCTCGGTACCCGCCGAGCGCAGGCCCTCGGGCCAGTATTCGAGGTAAATTTCCAGCCGCTCGCTGCGCGCGATCAACTCGCGCAGGCCGCGGAGCGCGTGGAGTTCCCAGCCTTGCACGTCGATCTTGATGAAGTCCGCCGTGATGGGCGCGGGCAGCAGGCCGTCGCCCCGCCGCAACCGGATGCGCTCGGTCCCGGCTTCGTCTGCGCTTGCATCCGCGGACACGCGGTTGTCACCCGAATTGAAAGCCGAGCGGCGCAGGGGCCGGTCCTCGTCAACCTCGCCCAGGCCGAAGGGAAACGTCGTGACGTTGGCGGCGTCGTTGGCCGCGCAGGACGCCGCCAGGGCACGGTACAGGTCGGGCGCAGGCTCGAAGGCACGGACGGTCCCGCCGGGGCCGGCCAGACGCGCGAGCAGCAGCGTGAACACGCCGATGTTCGCGCCGATGTCGAGCACGTGCATGCCCGGACGCACGGTTTCCTCGTAGAAACGGCGGTCCTCCTTGCCCATGAAACCCCACTGGTGCAGCGTGGCGTAGAGATGCCGGTCGGCAGAAGGGACCGACATCTGGCGGCCCCAGACGTTGCGCTGCCCGGACCAGAGGCGGTGGCGGTTGAACGCCGAGAGCGGGCCGCTCAGGCCCGCCAGCAGGGAGTTGGACATAGGGGACGAAAAAGGGTCAGATGAACTTGAGCTTGCGCGCGGCGAACATCACCATCCGCAGCAGCAGCCAGCCATGGCTCCAGCGCTGGATGTTCGTCGATCCATAAGTGCGTTCGTGGTAGTGGATGGGGATGTCGGCGATCTTGAGATTGAGCTTGTCCGCGCCAAAGAGCAGGTCGAAATCCCCGAAGGGATCGAAGTCCCCGAAATAGGCCCGGTTGGCGGCGATCTTCTCGTAGTCGGAGCGTAGCAGCACTTTGGTGCCGCAGAGCGTGTCCTTGACCGACTGCCCGAGCAGCCACGTGAAGATGAGGCTGAAGCTCTTGTTCGCGCACAGGTTAAGGAACTGCATCGCGTGCTTTTCCATCGGGTAGACGAGCCGCACGCCGTTGGCGAACTCCGCGTGGCCGGTGGCCACCGCCTCGTAGAACTTGGGCAGGTCCTCCGGCGGCATGGTCAGGTCGGCGTCCAGGATCATGAGGATGTCGCCCGTGGCGGCGGCGAAGGCCTCGCGGACGGCGTTGCCCTTGCCCTTGCCGCTCTGGCGCAGAGCCTTGATGTCGCGTTCGGGGTGCGCGGCCACGACCCGTTCGATGGCCTCCCAGGTGTCGTCGCGGGAATTGCCCTCGATGAAGATGAGTTCCGTGTGCGCGCCCATCAGCGGGGTCCGGCGGACGGCGGCCTCGATGTTGCCGGATTCGTTGCGCGCGGGCACGACGACCGAGACGCTGCGCGGGGTTGCCGCTTCCCCCGCGCGGGGCTGCGGGCGGGCGACGTCGAAGACCGTCAGGCAGAGCCACGGCAGCCACGGGGCCACGTAGCGGTTGAGCAGCGGTGCCAGCACGGGGACCGGCACCGGGCAGAGCAGGCGCGAGGTCGATTTAATGACCTGCCAATCCGCCAGTTCGCAAAGGTTGCGGACATCGTCCGCGCTCAGCCAGTTGCTCTGCGGCGTGCGCGCCTTCAGGCCCAGGATGGTCGCGAGCGAGAGCGCGGGCCGCCACACGCTGCTGTAGAAGTTGCCGACGAGCCGCGTGGCGGGCGTCGAGACCGCGCGGAGCCGTTGCAGGAGCGTCTGCACGTCGGCGGCGAAGTTGAGCGTGTCCGAGACCAGGATGAAATCGTAGGTGCGCCCGGCGTCCAGCGCCTCACCCGCCCCGACCCGGAAGCGGCCGTGCGGCACCTTCTCCCGGGCGCGCGCGACCTGCACCTCGGAGAGATCGATGCCTTCCACGTCGCGGTTGGGCAGCAGGGCCAGCAGGTCGCCGCCGCCGCAGCCGATTTCCAGCACGGAGGCGGTGGGAGGGATGAGGTAGCGGTAGTGTTCCGCGAGCAGCTGCCGGTAGCCGCGCCGGGCCCAGTTGAGGGCGGCGGGCTGGCGGTCGTAAAAATCCGTTGTTTTCTTCAACCGCTCCCGGACCATGGAGGGCAGCGGCGCATCTGGTGAGGAATGGGTCATGACGCTAGGCAGCCGGAACATCACATCACGCCCCAGGGCCAGAGAAAAGCGGCCTGGATGGCCGACTGGAGCACGACGTATCCCAGCACCAGCCACGCGAGCACCGTCCGGGTGCGCCCACCGATGAAGCGTTCGAGCATGTAAGCCGTGAAGAGCAGGAACATGAGCAGGCCTGGTATCGTCAGGCGCGGCATCCAGTAGCCTCCGGCGTAGGCGTTCGGGACGAAGGGCTGGAACACGACGAGGTTGCTGAACCAGCCGAAGGCGAGCAGCCAGACGGCTTCGAGGTCGGGGCGGCTGCGCCGCGGGGCCACCGTTCCCATACCCACCACGAAAAAGCCCAGCGCCACCATGCACGCGTAGCAGCAGATCGAGATGGGCAGCGCCGTCTTGACCGCCAGCGCCATCAGGCGCTGGTTGCGGGAGTTGCGCTGGCCGTAGTAGTTGTCGGTGGGATCATACTGGAAAATGTTCAGGACGTCGGTGAACACTCCCAGGTGGTTGAGCGCCACGTAGCTGTATTGATGGTCCATGAGCAGTTCGTAGGGCCCCGGTGCCACCACCGGCTTGCCGTTGGTCTGCTCGCGCATGTGCACGTCCACCGGCTCATCGTAGGGCGGGGCTCGCAGCACGTGGAAGTCGTTCGTCTTGACGATGAACACGTCGCCGAAGGTCATCGGCTGCTCCTGGTGCAGGGAAATCTGCATCGCGCCGTCGCCCGCAAAATCCGGATGCACGTCAATCAGGTACCAGGCCGTGAACGCCGGCAAGGCCAGTGACAGGAGGCCCAGGAACACCGCTTCGAGCCAGGGCACCAGCCGGCGGCGGGCCATTTGCAGCACGGTCAGGAACACGGCGATCAACGAGGACAGGAAGACGTACTTCGACAGGACGCCGAGTGCTAGCAGCCCGGCCGCCGCCACCGCGAGCCAGCGGCGTTGTGCGGAGGTGGTCTCCTCCTTCACGATCAGGACCAGCACCCAAGCGAGCGGGAAAAACAACGGCAGGACGACGGCATCCGGGGCAAAGACCACGGTGTGAATCAGGCGCAACGGCAGGAACGCCACCAGCACCAGCAGCGCGGTCCGCACGACCGGGCCGGCGATGAAATGCTGCGCGAGCCGGTAGAACACGGCCAGCGCGCCCAGGTTGATCAGCGCGTGGAAAATCCCGGAGACCTCCAGCATGTGGATGTTGCCGATCGCCTTGATGATCACCGTCTCGACGAAGTAGAACAAGGGGGGGTCCACGACCCCGTAGGACCACGGCTGCCCGGGATGCTGGAAGTTGGTCAGCACATGGAACATGTGCGTCGGGTAGTCCTGGCCCATCGCGCCGTGGTGCAGGGCGGCGTTGACCTGCCAGATCGTGCTGAGGACGTAAATGGTGATGACCGTGCGCCGCTCCCAGCGGGACGGCGGCGACACGGCGCGGATGGCCAGCCGGTCGGTGATCCAGACCGTGAACCTGGACCACCCGGCGACCAGGCCGCGCCGCGCCGCGCGCCGCGCGCCGAGCAGCAGGAAGTCCAGCACGATCAGCACGGTCCAAACGCCCGCCACGGGGAAAAACGTGCGTGCGAACGCCGGGGCGCTGAAACCGAGGTGCAGCGGCGTGGGCAGCGCCAGGAAGCAGATGGCCACGTCGGCCTTGGGCGTGGTCACGAGCCGGACGCGGTCGCCTTTCACCTCGAATGTCTGGATCTGATGAGCCGGCTGATAGTCGCGGAGCGTAAAATCGTGGTAGTGGATGTCGTAGCCCAGCCAGGTGTCGGCGGAGCAGCGGACCACCGCCGGACCGAAGAACACTTCCCCCTCGCTGTACGTGGGATCGAACCGGATGTGCGCCACGTCCAGCTCGCCCCGCAGCGGGAACCGCACCCGCGTCATCCCGGGGTGGGGAAAGGTTTTCTCGAAGGATGTTACCAGCGGCTGCTTCTCGTCGTTCCAATACAACACGCGCGGCAGGATCCGCCGGGACGACTGCATGGGAATGTCAAGGTAGTAGACGGACGCGGCGTGCCAGAAAAAACCGGCCAGCCCGGCGAGCGTTACCGCCAGGAACAGGAGCATCCCCGGCCAGCCTTCCCGACGCCGCCGAGGCTGGTCCGCCCCGCCCCCCGCCGGGGGGGGGTCGGAGGGCGGAGGGGGGTGGGGGGGGGGCGGCGAGATCATGGCGCTTCGTAAATCCATACTCCTGGCACTTCCGGGGCGATGCGGCGGAGCCCGGGAATTAGCATGGCATCGGGTGCCTCGTCAAACATCAAGAAGCGCACCCCGACCCGGCGCAGCGCGGGGTCGAGCGGGCTCACCGACCAGCGCAGCAATCCCACGTCGGGATTCTCGAACGTGCTGGGCCGTCCCGGCGGCAGCGGACGCACGAGCATGTGCCCGCTCTGGTTGTAGGAATGCTCGAAACGTCCCCCGGGGTCGAACTGCGCCATCGCGGGCAGGTCCGGCAGGACCTTGAACGAGTTGAACACCTCCGCGCCCGTGGCGACCACGAAGCCCGTCAGCGTGAAATCGTGCGAGAACACGAGCCACCGGCCTTCGCGCAGGCGCGGCGTGCCCTGCACGACGCGGAACAGCGGGGATTTCGTCACCACGCGCAGGCCGCGGTCGAGGGGATTGATCCCCCCGTTGGCGTACGCGAGCGGGAGCAGGAGCGCCAGGGCGAAGGCCGTCCGCCGTCGGGCCAGCAGGCAGACGGCGAGCAGCGTCAGGTACGCCGCCCCGAGGACGACCTCCGAGGAGCGGAAAAAGTCGTGGTAGGCCACGTTCGCCAGCGACAGCAGGGACGCCGCGCCCAGGAACACGGCCACCACGCCCGCCGTCCGCCAGAAGGAGCCGGGGCGCTCGCCCGGCACCGGCGCGGGGCCGCCCGGCAGCGACAGGTAGAGGATCACGCCCGCGACGTTGATGAGCCCCAGCGCGGGCAGGCAGCGCACGGCGGGCACGTGGTCGAACAGGAGCCAGCGCCCCACGGCGGGCGGGATCGGGAACATCGTCCACGCGCCGATGACCACCGCCCCCAGCCAGCACGCGGCCAGCAGCGCCTCGGAGCCCCCCGGGATGGCCAGCCGCCGCCGGCCGAGCGTGACGAGCGTCGTGGGCAGCAGCCACAGGAAGCCCGAGCCCTCGCAAACGTTGCCCTGCCCGGCGGGGAAGTGCTTCTCGGTCTTCCAGAAATCGAGGAAGTGCGACAGATATTCCTCCAGCGGGATGCCCCCGCCGCCGGAGACACGCTGCCCGGGGTAGACCGTGTGCAGCGCCGTGGCGATGCCGCCGCGGGCCTCCAGGTAGAAGCCCGCCAGGACGAGCAGCACGACGCCCCAGCAGCCCGCGAGCGCGAGCGCGTGGCGCACCCGCAGATCGGGCCGGAGCACCTCGGCGCGGTGCGTCCGCAGCCACACCACCGCCACCAGCAGCCCGAAGAGGACAAAGGGAATCTGGTGCGGCGGGTAGAAGCACAACGCGAAGTTGAGCGCGCTGAGGGCGCAGGCCGCCGCCGCCGCCGCCAGCAGCCAGCGGTTGCGCCCCACGCACAGGTAGAGCGTCAGGCAGACCGTCCAGCCAAAGAAGCCGACCATCTCGGGCAGCAGCGAGGTCCATGAGTAGGCCCACTGGATGTGCGCCGAGAAGAACATCCACAGCGCCCCGAGCGCCGCGAGCCCCGTGCGGCCCCGGGTGAGCAGCAGCAACAGGCTGAAGACGCCGGTGAGCAGCACGAAGCCCTTGCACTGCCAGTACACCGCGAACGCCGCCGGGGGCGGCAGAACGTGGAACGCCCAGAACTCCGGGCGCACGGACTGCGTGAAGTCCCGGCACGGCAGGCTGATGAGCAGCGCGGCGTTCTGGCCGCCGAACGCGCTGCGCTCCACGTCGAGCGGCTGCCGCCGGTAGAGCTGGTTGAGGAATGCCGGGGTGTGCAGCGCCCACTCGTCGCTGCGGATCTCCTCGGCGCGTCCGAGCACCGGGGCCGCCGCGACCCCGCTCCACGGGTACTGCGAACTGTACTCGTCGAGCGACGAGCCGTGGAACCCGCCCGCCGCCAGCGCCCCGAACCCCAGCACGCACGCGGCGTAGAACCAGAACACCCAGCGATCCAGCGACGCGATCTCCGGGCGGCTGAGCACCCCGGCCCACGCGGCGAACCGGCGGTCCAGGGAGCGGACCGGGGCCGTCAGCGGGCGCACGCGCGGCCAGACAACGGGTCCCAGCCAGTAAGCCAGCCCCACCGCCAGCAGGGCGAGCAGGGTCGCGCTCACGTCGATGCCCACGAAGCGCGACGCCTGCTCGGCCGCCGTCGGGCGCGTGTCGATGGGCGACACGACGGGGAGGGCGAGCTGCGAATCGCCGGAGTCCGGGGTGGTGACGGCCTCCATGCCGTCCGGCTGCGGTGTGAGCCGCGCGATCTCGTGCAGCGCGGTGATCCTGGCGGGGTCGAACACGCGCAGCGGGTCGCGGTTGCCCTCGCGGTGGACCGCCGCGGCGTGGACGTGGACGGTCCCCGGCACGGTCAGCGGGTCGAAGCGGATCGCCAGCACGGGCCCGACCGGCAGGGGGAAGGACAGGGTCTGCGCGCCGGGCCCGGCGGCGATGGGCGTCGTGGAACTCTCCAGGGCGTTGAAGCCCTTGCCGGTATCGAAGAACGCCTGCGCGACGGAATCGACGGAGGAATCCATCTCCACGTCGAGCGTGGCGTTGCTGCCCGTCGGCCCGGCCAGCCGGGCGTCGAGCCCCGCCAGGGCCAGCAGCCATCCCGCCGCGACCCAGCCGAGCCAGCGGCGGCGTCCCGGACGGGCGGGAACGGGGAGCGGGGTCGGATCAGGAGATGGATTCACACGCA
>CALMAQ010000399.1 GCA_937859745.1 uncultured Verrucomicrobiota bacterium
CCGCCGGCGGGCAGGCCGCGCGGGGCGCGGCCCGTGTGCTTCGGGGCGGGCGCCGCGCGGGGCGGGGCCGCGGCCCCCGCCCACGCCGAGGTCGCCCGCGACACCCTCAGCGCGGACGAGGCCGCCGCGCCGATGGAGATCAACCTGACGCTACAGATGCGGAATTTTGACGAACTCGAACGCCGCGTGGCGGCGGGCGAGATCCTCTCGCGCGAGGAGATGGCGGCGCGCTTCCTGCCCGACCCGGCCCAATGGCAGGCCGTGGCCGGCTGGCTCTCGGCCCAGGGGCTGGCCGTCGGGCAGGCCGGGGCGAGCCACCAGGAGGTCGTCGCCACGGGCACCCCGGCGCAGCTCCAGGCGGCGTTCGGGACGCGGTTCGCGCGCGTGAAGTTTCGCGACGGGGAATACACCGCCGCTGTCACCACACCCACCCTGCCCGCGGAGGTGAGCGCGCTGGTCCGCAGCGTCCACGGCCTGCAACCCTACCTGCGCCCGCACAAGCACGCGAGCCGGCGCAAGGACGTGCTCACGGCCAACGGGGCCCCGCCCTTCCTGCCCGAGGACATCACCACGGCCTACGACATCGCCCCCACGGGCCTGACCGGCGCGGGCCAGAGGATCGGCGTCGTCATCGACACGACGCCCACGCTCAGCGACCTGACCACGTTCTGGGCGAACACGGGCGTGCCGCAGAGCACCAGCAACATCACCACGATCAACGTGCGCAACCGGGCCCTGGGCAGCCCCTCGGGCGAGGAAACCCTCGACGTGGCCTGGAGCAGCGCCATCGCCACGGGCGCGCAGATCATCATCTACGCCTGCGGCGACCTCAACTACGTCAACGAGGACTACAGCCGCATCGTCAGCGACCTGCAAGCCAACGCGGAGCCCGGCCTCAACCAGATCACCATGAGCTTCGGCGCGGGCGAGGAAACCGACGAAACGCCCGACGACATCAACGCCGCGCACCAGTACTTCACCAGCATGGCCGCCTACGGCGTGAGCCTCTTCGCCTCCTCGGGCGACGAGGGCGCGAACGCGAACGGGGGCGCGACGGTGCAGGCCGTCTACCCGGCGTCGGACCCGCTCGTCACGGGCGTGGGGGCGACGACCCTGACGCTGGACCCGACCAGCGTGATCGGGAGTGAGACGGCCTGGTCGCGCATCTCCCCCCGGTCCAAGGACCAGGATTCCAGCGGCGGGGGGATCAGCCAGAGCTTCTCGCGGCCCTCCTGGCAGACGGGCACGGGGACCAGCGGCACGGGGCGCGAGGTGCCCGACGTGTCGATGGTGGGCGACCCCAACACGGGTTGCTACCTGATTTTCCAAAGCAAGTCCGAGGAGGACGGCGGCACGAGCCTGGGCACGCCGATCTGGGCGGGGATGTGCGCGCTGCTCAACCAGGCGCGCGCGAACAAGGGGCTGGCGGCGATCAGCGGGCTCAATTCCCAGTTGTACCCGTTGCTGGGGACGACGGCCTTCCACGACATCACCAGCGGCAACAACGGCACGTACACCGCCGGGGTCGGCTACGACGCGGTGACGGGCCTGGGCACGCCGGATTTCGCCGTGCTCCTGCAGGCGTTGTCGGGGACGACGCACCCGGCGTTCTTCAACGGGGAAACGGCGCTGAGCAACGGCGTGTATTACCTGCAATTCCCCAGCGGCAATCCGTTCGGTTATTACTCGTTTCTGACGAACCCGAACTACATCTACCACAACGACCTGGGCTACGAGTACGTCTTCGATGCCGCCGACGGCAAGTCGGGCGTCTACCTGTACGACTTCGCCAGCTCCACGTTCTTCTACACCAGCCCGAGCTTCCCGTTCCCGTACCTGTACGACTTCACGCTGAACTCGGTGCTGTACTATTACCCGAACGCAACCAAGCCGGGATACTACACGAGTAACCCGCGCTACTTCTACGACTTCGCCACGGGGCAGATCATCACGAAGTAAGGGGACGGCGGGCAGCGCGTCGCGCCGGGTGGGCCCCTACGTGGAAGGTCGGTCCAGCGCGGCGAGCACTTCGGGGTCGCGCACGTCGGCCCACGCGCCGGAGAGTTCGCAGGCGCGCACGCGGCGTCCGCTCCGCGCGAGGTCGCGGATGGCGTCGGTCAGCTCGTACTCGCCGCGCACGGATTTTTGCAGGCGCGCGGTGAACTCGAAGATGCTCGGGCGGAACAGGTACACCCCGGCGTTGTACCAGGAGCTCGTGGGTTCCCCGGGTTTGGGTTTCTCGCGCAGGTCCACGAGGTCGAAGGCATCGTTGACGAACACCGCGCCGCCCTGGCTCACGTCGTCGCTGTGTTTGACCGTCACGATGGCTTCCTCCTCGCCGGGCCGGGCGAGCGTACGGTAGTTGACGGGGTCGATCAGGATGTCCCCGTAGGAGAGGATGAAGCCGTCCGCGCCCGCGAAGTCCCTCGCCAGTTCCACGACGCGGCCCGTCCCGTCCTGGGTTTCCTGCGTCACGTAGGACATGCGGACGTTGTGGGCCGCGCCGTCGCCGAAGAAATTCGTCACCACGTCCGCCCGGTAGCCGACGACGACGAGCACGTCCGTCACGCCAGCCTCCGCGAGCCCCGTGATGATGTGGCCCAAAATTGGCTTGCCGCGCACGGGCAGCATGGGCTTGGGCACGTCGAGGGTCAATTCGCGCATCCGCGTGCCGCGCCCGGCGGCCAGGAGGACGGCCTTGGTGATGGATAGGAGATTATTCACGGAAGGGTGAAAGACTAATCTTTACTTTCGATGTCTTCTTCGGAGTCCATACTTCCTGCAAAATCGGAGAGACGCTCGGAAGCCAATCGTTCTAATCTCCGTGCTTGTGTGAGGAGTGTACCCCGTAGCCATTTAGTGACTTTGCGTTCGCTGATGACGCGAGCAAGCGCGGCAATTGTGCTGGCTCGCCGAGCAATACGGACATCGGGATGTTTGCGTTGTGGGAAGATATCGGCGGGAACGATGCGTCCGCTAAAAACGGGGGGAAGTTCGATGATCTGCGTTTTGCGCGGCGGCTTTTCGTTGAGCACAGCCTTGAAAGAAGATTCCTCAATTACTTTGATGAACAATGTGTACTCCGCACGATCCAATTCTTCCTTGATCTTCTGTCTGGATGATAGATGGCTCAGATCGAGAGGCCAAACTCGAATCTCGGCAACCTCAAACGGATCGAGGACATTCATTGCCACAGCGTCTGTACGCTGGTTGGTGAGGTGCCGTCCAATGCGTGCGCTTAATCCCTCGAATGTTTGGCCGATATAGATAGGTTCACCGTCGTAATCGTAGAACGCATAAACACCGCACTACGCGCTGCCAATGCTTTTCCCCTTAGCGTTGGGCGTCCTCAAAAAAGCTTGGAGTTCGCGGCGGATCGCCGCAACATCGCCTGGTTGTCCTTCAGGTTGCGATTGGCCCTCGGCGGCTGTTTCGGGCTGTGCCGCATGGGACGGCTCGACGTTCGGTCGCGGTTTCTTGGGCTTGCTCATCTAGAACAGTCGCAATTGGGTTGAGGTAATGCTCGGCAATCCAGCGGATGACTGGTACGCAGACCGCATCACCGAAGCCGAAAAGTGCTTGGTTGAGCGGTGCGTCAAGCAAGAAGCCATCGGCACCCATCAGCCGCGCGCACTCGCGCGCCGTGAGCAAACGGACGGCGAACCGCCCTTCTCCCGCAGCGAAAAGAATTTGCCGGCCACTTCCCCCGCGAGGGGTGCGGAGGCAACCCGCAATGCCGTCCGTACGCAACTCCGCCATTGAACCCGATGCGCGTACCCGGCGGAAGATCGTGCCATATGATAGTGCCGGGCCAGCAATCATTGCTTCCGCCTGGATACGATGCTTGGAACTCATCTGATTGAGCAAATAGGTACAACGCTCGCCGCTCCACCAAGCGGACGAATTGGGGGAAAGGTCTTCAAGGATATCAGCCAGTTGAGTCTGGCGGCGGGGAAGCGCAGGCAGATCACGTAACTTCCAATGCACATCGGGATGCCAAAAAATAAAATCTGCGAGCGCCACCGGACGCAATTCGCTTTGAAGGAGGCCAGGGGTTTCAGCGATGCGAGTCCTAGACTCCTGCTGGCCAACAACGAAGAGGCGTTGACGGCTTTGGGGAACAAAACGCGCGGCGTCGATGATGAAGGCGTCCACCGCGTAGCCAAGCCGATTGAGCGCCAATAATGCCTCGTGAAAGTCCACGCCGCCATGTGATGTAAGAAATCCGATAACATTTTCGAGTAGAACAAGTGGCGGTCGGCGCGGACCCAAATCTTCCAGTACGCGAATGAAGCCCCAAAACGCTGATGATTGTTCACCGGCCAGACCGGCACGCGCGCCTGCCAGCGAGAGGTCGTTGCAAGGGAAGGAGGCAGTTGCTAGAACGGTATTTGGAACAGCGGCGGCATCAAGAACATGAACATCGCCAAGAATAAACTCCGGCGATTGCCCGAAGTGGCAGCGATACATTTCCTGTTTTTTTGGGTCGATATCGTTGGCAAACACCGTTTTCCAGCCCGCTTGATCCAAACCAAGCCGCATAAGTCCAATACCCGCGAAATATTCTGCGACGGTAAGTGCGGGAACTTCTGACATGGATAAACTATGGCTTGGTTGTA
This sequence comes from uncultured Verrucomicrobiota bacterium, assembly GCA_937859745.1. GTDB lineage: Bacteria > Verrucomicrobiota > Verrucomicrobiia > Chthoniobacterales > SZAS-18 > CAHJWO01. Next base: position 4,620 of record CALMAQ010000399.1, read on the forward strand.
GCCACGAGAGCAAGCTCAAGGCCTGAGCCGACGCACTTTTCTATCTTGGCCGCTGGCCCGAGCCTCATCGGGTAGCAACCTCGCGCACAAACTCGCCGACCAACCCCATCGCCGTCTTGATCTTCGCCAGGCCCGTCGCGTAGGAGCAGCGCACGTAGCCCTCGCCGCTCGGGCCGAAGGCGGTGCCGGGCACGCAGGCCACTTTCTTTTCCTTGAGCAGGCGCAGCGAAAACTCCTGGCTCGTCAGGCCGGTGGGGCGGATGTCCGGGAACACGTAGAACGCCCCGCGCGGCTTGTGGCAGGGCAGGCCCAGCTCGTTGAAGGCGTGGACGATGTAGTTGCGCCGCGCCTCGTATTCGCCGTGCATCTTCGCCACGTCGGGCGCGCCGTGGCGCAACGCCTCGACCGCCGCCTCCTGGCTGGTGATCGACGCGCACAGGATGCCGTACTGGTGAATCCGCATCATCGCCTCGGTCAGTTCCACGGGCGCACAGGCGTAGCCGACGCGAAATCCCGTCATGGCGAACGCCTTGGAGAAACCGTGCAGGAAGATCGTCCGCTCGCGCATCCCGGGCAGCGCGGCGATGGAGGTGTGGCTGCCCCCGTCGTAGGTCAGTTCGCTGTAAATTTCGTCGCTGAGCACGACCAAGTTGTGCCGCTGGCAGAGCGCGGCGATCCGCTCCAACTCCGCGCGCTCCATCGTGGCACCCGTGGGGTTGGTGGGAAAGTTGAGCATCAGCACCTTCGAGCGCGGCGTGAGGCGTGCGGCCAGTTCGTCGGCGCGCAGCGCGAAGCCGTCCGCCGCGTGCGTCGGCACGGCCACGGGCACGCCGTGCGCCAGCGCGATGCTCGGGCTGTACGATACATAGCAGGGTTCGTGGTAGAGCACCTCGTCGCCCGGGTCGAGCAGGGCGCGCAGGGCCAGGTCGATGGCCTCGCTGACGCCCACGGACACGAGCACCTCCGTCTGCGCGTCGTAGGCGACGCCGAAATGTTTCTGGACGTAGGCGGCGATCTCGGTCCGCAGCCGGGGCAGGCCGAGGTTGGAGGTGTAGCCGGTGTGGCCCTGTTCGAGCGAGTAGACGGCGGCCTCGCGGATGTGCCAGGGCGTGACGAAATCCGGCTCGCCGATGCCCAGGCTGATGACGCCGCTCATGGTCTGGACGACTTCAAAGAAATCGCGGATGCCCGAGCGCGGGATGCTCTGGACGTGGCGGGCGACGGGCGAGGTGGTCATCGGTAGCGAAACAGGCACGCAGCATGCGGGCGGCGGAGAGGGAAATCAAGCGAAGGCGGAAGGCAGAAGGCGCGTGGCTCCCAAAGCTCTGTCATCCTGAGCGGAGCGAGTCCGCGAGCGCAGTCGAAGGACCTTGCCAGGGGTACCCGCTTTCCTTGCTCCACCAGCTTGGCAGGCAGCGTGCCTGTTTTCTTTGTGACGACCCTTTGGTGAAGAGAAGGATTGTACCCCTGGCCAGGTCCTTCGGCTGCGCTCGCGGACTCGCTGCGCTCAGGAGGACAGAACTTTGGGAGAGCACAGTGCCATCCGCCATCGGCCTTTTGCCTTTCTCACCGCTCGAGCCCGAAGGGACGCACCATCCCCTCGCTCTCCTGCCACAGCCGCGCCGCCGCTTTCGTGTCGTGGGACGCCGGGGAGGAATGGACCTCGCGGTCGCAACAATAATAGCGCGCGGTCGCCGCCTCCAGCGCGGGGTTGGCGGCCAGACGCGCCACGTAGCTGCCTCCCTTCTCGGAAGAGATCATCAATCCCTGCCCCAAGCGGCCCAGCCATCCCAGCACGCCGCCCGCCTCCTGCCAGATGCCCGTGCGGACCACGCCGGGGTGCAGACAGGTGGCCATGACGCCTTCCGCCGCCAGCCGGCGCGCCAGTTCGTAGGTGAACAGCACGTTGGCCAGCTTGGACTGGCTGTAGGCGAGGAACGGCTTGTAGCGGCGTTCGCCCTGGAGGTTGTCGAATTCCATCCCGCGACGCATGGCGCGGTGCGCGTCGGACGAAACCGTCACCACCCGCGCGCCCGACGGCAGGAGGTCGCCCAGGAGGCGGGTCAGCAGGAAGGGCGCGAGGTGGTTGACGGCGAAGGTTTGCTCGAAACCATCGACGGTCAGCCGCCGCTCCCCCGGGCCGATGATCCCCGCGTTGTTGACGAGGACGTGCCAC
>CALMAQ010000400.1 GCA_937859745.1 uncultured Verrucomicrobiota bacterium
GCCGCAACGCCGGGACGAAGGAAAAAGGAGGCATGGAAAGCGGGTGGGGACTCTAGGGCTGCGCTTCGGCGGGGACAAGGCCGCGAGTCGCATGAATTTACCCGTCCTGCGCCGGAATCAAGGCCGAAGCGTGCGTCCCCTCCGCCGAGCGCACGGCGGCCTGGAGCCGCCCGCCCGCCTTGGGCTCCAGCGTCAGCGTCAGTTCCGTCCCCGGCAGGATGACGACCTGGAATTTGACGTTGAGCAGTTCCACGGCTCCCAGGGGGCGGCCGAGCAAGCGTTCGGCTCCTTGCAGCATCCAGCCCAGCGCGACCACGCCCGGCAGGATGGGGTGTCCCGGGAAGTGGCCCTCGAAAAACGGCAGGTCCGGCGGCACGGTGAACGTCCAGCGCAGGCCGTCGGAGGTCACGGATTCGGAGGTGAGCGGAGGGAGCATGAGGAAAAGGTTCAAGGACCAGGGGCCAAGCTTCAAGGAAGATTCGAGGTCAAAGGTTCAAGGAGGAAGTCAGGGTGGAATTTCCGGTTTGAACCTTCCACCTTGTACCCTGTAACTTGTTTGAAGCTTGGCCCTTGGTCCTTGAACCTTTTCCCTCATGACCAACCGCATCCACCACTACTCCGTCCGCTGCGAATGGGACGGCTCGACCGGCGTCGGCTACGAGAAATACGGGCGCGGCCACCGCATCAGCGCCCCGCCCGCCGCGCCGGTCCTGGAGCTTTCCTCCGACCCGGCCTTCCGGGGCGACCCCGCGCGGCTCAACCCGGAGCAGCTCCTGGTCATGGCGGCGTCCTCCTGCCAGCTCCTGTCGTTCCTGGCCGTGGCGGCCCGCGCGCGGCTGGACGTGGTCGCCTACGCCGACCACGCCGAGGCCGAGATGCCCGGGGACGACCTGCCCGTGCGGATCACGGCCATCCGCCTGCGCCCGCGCATCACGCTGACCGCCGGAGCGGGCGGCGCGCAGGCCACCGACGAGCGCGTGCGGCAGTTGGTGGAACTGGCGCACCGGGAATGTTACATCGCCAACAGCGTCAAGACGGAGATCACGGTGGAACCGGTGATCGAATGGCGGAATCCTTCGTAAACGAGGTAGAGCTGGGCGTGACGATCTTCATGCACCGCAAATCCAGCGGGCACTCCTTCAAAAAACACGGGCTGCATTCCACCTGATGCCGTAGAATCCGCACGCGCCCGGGCGGCGCGAGCGGGCCGGTCAGCGTCGGGTCGGTGGACCCAAACACCGCCGCCACCGGCACCCCCAGGTACGCCGCGAGGTGCATCGTGCCCGTGTCGTTGGTCAGCAGCGCGTCGCAGCCGCGCAGGGCCGTCATCAGTTCGGCCAGCGTGGTCTGGCCGGTCAGGTTCTCGCACTTCGCGCCCGCCGCCGCGAGCGCCGCTTCGATGGGCGCGCCCCATTCCCGGTCCTTCTCCACGCCGAAGATCACCCACTCGCACGCGCGCTCCGCCGCCACGAGCCGCGCCGCCTCCGCGAACCGCTCCGGCAGCCAGCGTTTGGTCGGGCCGTATTCCGCCCCGGGGCAGATGCCCACCCGCCGCCAGCCGTATCGTTCCCGCTTGACCGTGGTCAACACGGGCGGCTCGCCGTACGGCGCGACCTCCGCCGCCCCGATTTCCGTCGCCAGGTGCGCGTATCGCCGCGACTGATGCTCCCGGCCCTGCCAGCGCAGCACCGTTTCCGGCAAGGGCTCCGCTTCCTCCTTGTCCGCCGTGCGTGGTTCCCGGATCACCTGGTTGAGCAATTTCGCGCGCCGGTGCCCCGCGAAGCCCACCCGGCGCGGCACGCCCGCCAGCCACGCCTCCAGCCCCGCGCGCAGCGAGTTGGGCAGCAGCACCGCCACGTCGAACGGCCCCGCCGCCTTCACCGCGCGCGCCACGCCGAACACGCCCGCATCCGCCGCGATGGGCAGCACGTCCGCCACGCCCGGCACGACCTTCCACAAGTCCGCCAGCTTGGCCGGACAGAGGATCGTCACCCGCGCGTCGGGCCGCCCGCGCGCGATGGCCTGCACGGCGGGGATGGTCATCACCGCGTCGCCGAGCCAGTTCGTCGAGCGGACGAGGACGCGGAACGGTTTGAGCGTGTCGGCGGGCACTTCCGGGGGGAGCATGATGCCCCGCCGGTAGGTGGCGAGCAAAAATTTCGGCTTCGGAGTTTTCCAGCGGTTGTGGACCCAGAACCAGTCGGCGGGCGCGCGGTCGATCTGCCCGGCGAGCACGCCGTTGAGCCGCGCGGTCAACGCGTCCGCCCCCAGCGTCGCGCCGTCCGCGCCTGCCCGGGGCACGGGCGGCGAGATGACGACCCGCCACCGCCCGACGCCGTCGGTTTGCACGGCCATGGGCAGCAGGTCGGCCTCCGTGCGCAGCGCCAGCAGCGCGGCCAGCGTGGAGGTGGACGCCAGCCGCCCGAAGAACGGCGTCCACACGCCGCCGTCGCCCGCGTGCTGGTCCACCAGGACGCCCAGCGCGCCGCCCGCGCGCAAAAACGCCGTGGGCGCGTTGAAGCCCTTGTGGCGGTTGAAAAGCTGCACCTTGCGGCGCGCCCGCTGGATGTGCGCCTCAATGTAGCGGTTGCCCAGCGGCTGGTACACCGTACCCCACTGTTCGTCGGGCAGGTACTGGCACAACTGCGCGAACAATTCCCAGTTGCCGATGTGGCTGATGACCAGCACGATGCCTTTCCTCCGCGCGAACGACGCCAGGATGTTTTCCATCCCGTCCACGTCCGCCACTTGCCGCAGCCGCGCGGCGTCGAACTTCTCGGTCTTGATGCTGCACAGCAGGTTCGCGCCGAGGGTCAGGAAATGCTGGCGGGCCAGCGCGCGGATTTCGCGCTGGGTTTTCTGCCCGCCGTAGGCGATGGTCAGGTTATGGACCGCCAGCCGCCGGTACGGTGCCGCGAAAACGTAGCCGACCCATCCCAGGGCCTGACCCAGCCGGAAGACCATCCCCAGGGGCAGCGCCGCGACCAGCAGCGTGAACCCGCGATAGAGGAGGTAGGCGGCGTAGTCCATCTGGTCAGGCCGCGCGGCGGCCGGTCGTCCCAAGGTAGGGATGGCTCTCCGAGCCGGTCCCAAACTGTCTGGATGTCCGCGCGCGATTCATTGGTCGTTCAGCTTGAACCAGTATGGCCACTTGGCCGCATCCTCCACGAGCCCTGCGCGCACCGGGTTGTGCAGGATGTACTCGCCTTTCTCCCGCGCGCTTTCTGCCCGGCGCAAACGATGCTCGAAAAATCCGCACTGCCACTCGATGCCGTGTGGCGTGGCAACGTAGCGTTTCCAAGCGGTGACGACCCGGGTCATTTCGTGCCCGCGCCCGAAGCTCACCAGCAGGTGGAGATGATCCGGCATCAGGAGAAACGGTGACGGGAACCATTTGCGCTGCTCGTAGTAAAAGCGGGCTGCCGCCAGCAATGACTCGCCGATTCCTGGTAAGCAAAGTTGGTTTGTTCCACGGCGCTGACAGTTGATCGTGATGAAGAACTCGCTGGCGTCAGGGTCCACCCATAAGGGAGTGTCGTGCGGCAAGACCTTGCGGCCGGTGTGAGAGGGTGGCGCGTCCATCAGGCAGACAGTTTGGGACCGGCCCGGAGGGCCATCCCTACCGGGGCACGACCGCCGCTGCGCGGCTGTCCAGAGGCTTGTTCCCTGTTCGTTGGTCATCTTTTCCGTTCCATGTCCCGCACCGGATGCACGTCCAGCAAATTGGGCCGCAAGCCGCCCAGCTTGTGGTCGTCGTAGAGCTGGATGCCGACGTAGTAGTACAGCGGGCAGATCGGCGTCTGGTCGCGCACCAGGATCGTCTCCGCGCGCTGGAAAATCTCCAGCCGCCGCGCCCGGTCGGTCTCGGCCGCCGCCTGCGCGATCAGCGCGTCATAGCCCGGGTCCGTCCAGCCGGTGCGGTTGTTGCCGCTGCCCGTCACCCACATCTCCAGGAACGTGTTCGGATCGTCGTAGTCGCCCACCCAGCTCGACCGCGCCACGTCGTAATCCAGGCGGCCCATGCTGTTGAGGTACACCTTGTTCTCCAGCGGACGCAGGCCCATCACGATCCCCAGCTCCCGCTCGAACATGCTCTTCAGTTCGATGCCGATGTACTTGTTCTGCTCGCCCTCGTTGTAGAGGAACGCGAACGGCGGGAAACCCTTGCCGCCCGGATACCCCGCCGCCGCCAGCAGCGCCCGCGCGCGGTCGGGATCGTAACCCAGAAACGTCCCGGGCGGCCGGTACCCGGCGGTGCCGGGCGGCACGAAGCCATCCGCCGGGACCTCGCCCGCCTTCGTGATCTTCTCCGTGATGAGCCGCTTGTCGATCACCAGCGAGAGCGCCTGCCGCACGCGCGGATCGTTGAACGGCGGGCGCGTGCAGTTGAAGCGCAGGAACAGGTCGCCCAAAAACGGGGCGGAATGGAAATACGCCTGCCGCCGCAGTTCGCCGACGAGGTGTGGCGGGACGAGCCCCTTGTCCATGATGAGGTCCGCCAGCCCGCCCGCGAAGAAGTTGAGCGCGACGTTGGCCTGGTTGATCGGCAGCGCGTCCACGGTCTCCAGGCGCACGGCGGCGCGGTCCCAGTAGCGCGGGTTGCGCCGCAGGCGGATGCGCTCGTTGAGCCGCCACGTTTCCAGCGTGAACGGCCCGTCGGTGACGATGTGCTCGGGCCGCGTCCAGGCGTCGCCCCACCGCGCCACCACGCCCGGCGGCACGGGCGCGAACGCGGGCAGGCAGCACAGGTCCAGGAAGTAGGGCGTGGCGTGCTCCAGTTCGACGCGCAGCGTCGCGTCGTCCGGCGCGTGGACGCCGACCTCGTTGAAGTCGGTCAGGTGCGCGGCGGGATCGTTGAAGCGTTGCCCATTCTTGAGGCAATATAACTGGCCGGCGTACTGCGCGGCGTTCGCGGGGGTCAGCACCCGCCGCCAGGACCCGACGAAATCCGGGGCGGTCACGCGCGCGCCGTCGCTCCACAGGGCGTCGGGGCGCAGGTGGAAGGTGTACTGTGTGCCGTCGGGCGACACGTCCCAACTTTGGGCCACGCCGGGCCGGGGCTGGCCGTCGGCGTCGAAGGCGACGAGCCCTTCAAAGAGCGCGTAGGCCAGCCGCATGTCGCTCTGGCCGGACATCAGCGCCGGGTCGAGCGTTTCGGGCTCCGCGCCGTTGATGAAGACGAGGTCCGCGCGTGGGTCCTGCTTGCCGCATCCCGCGGTGAGCAGGGTCAGCGCGGTGCCAGCCAGCAGCGCCCCCGCGAACCGCCAGTGCGCCATCGGGTCCGTGGGACGTGGTTAGTGCGTCGTGGCGGGCACGTCGTTCGGGGTAGCTACCGGTACTGGCGTCGGGGCGGGCGAGGACCCGGCGGCGTCGGGCGTCGGGGTGGGCGTGGTGCTCGGGGCGGCCGAAGGCACGGGCGTGGCGGAGGCTTCCGGCGTCATGGCCGGGGCGCTCATCTGGGCGTCGGGCAGGATCACCGGCTCGACCTTGACCGCGGGCGTCGCCGCGGGAGTGGCGGACGGGCTGGGCGCGGCGGACGCGCCCGGGGGAGCGGCAATTTCGGTGGTCTTGGGTTCGATCAGGGAGCCCGGCGGCATCGGCGTGACAACCGGCGGGGTGGCTGCGGGCACGTCGCCGGGAACGAGGGCAGGCGCGACGACGTTGGGCTCGACCACGGGGGCGGCGACCTTGCTCGT
>CALMAQ010000401.1 GCA_937859745.1 uncultured Verrucomicrobiota bacterium
GATAGGCGCGGGCCTCGGCGGCCTGGGGCGGGCGGTGTCGCCGCTGGCGCGCCGATCAACCCGTAGCTGGCGGCGGGCAGGCCGATCAGGCGGTAATACGAACTCCCGAACGTCAGGAATAAACGCACGACACTATCGAGGGTCACCCCGGCGAGAATGGCGAACAGCGCCAGCGGGGTGCGCGCGATCCAGCCGCCCGCCGCCCGCAGGTGCTTGAGCGCGTCGGTGGCGGCGGTCTCGCGCTGGTCGGGCTCGCGCAGGCCCAGCGCCACGCCGAGCGTCGCCAGGGCGGAGAGGAGGTTCAGGTAAATCGGGAACCGGAGCGTCGTTCCCTGTCCGAGATGCGTGCCGAGGAGGTGGTTGAGGAAGCCCGGGTCGTACACCGCGCCGCCCAAGAGCATCGCCACCACGAAGCCCAGCGACTGCCAGCGCATCACCTGGTCGAGCACGCGCGGCCATTCCCCGGCGCGCCCGCGCTCGGCCAGCGAATCGAAGACCAGCGCCTCGTCGGCCCCGCTGGCCATGCCCTCCGCCGCGCCGGAAAGCAGCCGGTTGGCCAGACAACACAGGAACAGCGCCGTGCCGCCGTGGCGCGGGGCCACGCAGAGCAGGACCATCTCCACCACCATGGACCCCGCCGCCGCGACGACCAGCGGACGGCGGCCGATGCGGTCGGCGAGCACCCCGGCGGGCAGGTCCACCGCGACGATGGCCAGCGCCCAGGCAAAGTTCAAGAGCGTGTACTGCGTGGCGCTCAGGCCCAGGTCCAGGAACAGCACCGCCAGCACGGGGTAGTAGAACCGCGCGTTGAACAGGACGCGGAACCACACGAAGCGCCGCCAGTTGCGGTCGGCGGCGTCGGCGGGAGGCACGGGCATGGGGATCAGGACCGCACGACGAGGCGGCTGATGCCCGCCGCCCCTTTTTCCACGACGATCTGCGTGGGGATGCGCTCCTTGAGCAGTTCGACGTGGGAGATGACCCCCACGGTCTTGCGGTCGCGCCGCAGGCCGTCGAGCGCGGCGATGGCCACGTCGAGGCTGTCCGCGTCGAGCGTGCCGAAGCCCTCGTCGATGAACAGCGATTCGATGCGCACGTTGCGCCCGGCGAGGTCCGCCAGCCCGAGCGCCAGGGCCAGGCTGGAGAGGAAGCTCTCGCCGCCCGAGAGGCTGGCAAGCGGGCGCGCGACACCCGCCTGGTAGTGGTCCACGATATCCAGGTCCAACTCCTCACCCGGACGGCGGCGCAACTGGTAGCGGTCGTTGAGGCGGCCCAGGTGCGTGTTGGCCCGGCGCACGAGCAGATCCAGCGAGATGCCCTGCGCGTAGCGGCGGAACTTCGCGCCGTCGTGCGAGCCGATGAGCGTCTGGAGGCGGGTCCAGACGATCAGCCGCGCGCGGTCCCGCGCCAGGGCCGCCGCGCCGTCCGCGTGCTGCTGGCGGTTGCGGTCGTCCTGCGCGAGTTCCGCCTGCCGCCGGCCGATCTCGGTCAGCAGGTCGCGGCACCGGCGCTCGGCGGCGGCGTGGCTTTCCTCTAGGGCGGCGCTGCCGTCCGTCTCCGCCCCTCCGGCGCGCAAGGCGGCGATGTTGCCCCGGACGGTTTCCAGGCTGCCCTGCCACTCGCTGGCCAGCCGCGCCAATTCGCGCTCCCGGGCGTCGAGGCGCGCGGCCGTTTTCTCGTCGAGGCGCGCGGCCCGCAGAGCGTCCGGCGTGGGAAAATCCGAGGCGGCCAGGGCGGCGGTGAGGGCGTCCGCCAGGAATCGCGCCCTCGCCTGTGCTTCCGCGGCTTCCTGCCGCTGCCGCCCGGCTGCCGCCGCGGCGACTTCCAGCGCGGTGTGGTGGGTCCGCACGCTCTTCGCGGCGTCATCGATCCCCCGCCAATCCGCAGGCGGCGTTCCCCCGGCCGCCGGGTGGTCGGACGGCACCACCTGCTCCGCCGCCGCGCGGAGTTCATCCGCGCTGCGGGTCAGTTCCGCCAGGGCCGTCTCGCAGGCAGCCACGTCGCGTCCGGCGGCGGCGAGGTCGGCGTCCGCCGCGTCGCGGGCGCGTTCCTGCATCCGGTAGAGGGTTTGTTGCTCGCCCAGCTTCAGGCTCAGGGTGGATTCGCCGCCGGCCTCGGGAACCGCAGGGCCGAAAGGGAGCAACCGGCTCGCCAGCGCGCCGACGGCGGCGGCGATTTCCTCGCCGAATTTGCGAAGGATTTCTGCTTCGTTGGCCGCGTCCACTTGCAGGGCTTGTTGCCGCCTCGCCGCGGTTTCGGCGGCGGTGTTGGCTGATTCCGCCGCGTGCTTCGCGGTCAGACGTTCGATCTCCCGCGCACCCACCGCTTTCTCCGCTTCCTGGAGCCGGGTCAGTTCCGCTTCGAGAGCTTTCTGCCGGTCGGCAGCCTCCGCCGTGGCGCTCTGGAGGGTGCCGAGCGTGTCGTCCGGCAGGTCCAGGCTCGCGGTCAGTCCGGCAGTTTCTGTTGTGGCCGCCGCGATTTCGGCCTCGCTGCGGCGGATGCCGTCCAGCAACAGCGTGTGGCGGGTGGCGGCACCCGTTTGCGCTTTCCGCGCGCCGAGCAGGACGGCGTCCAACTTCGTGACAAGAGCGACGGCTTCCCCCAGGGCCGCCTCGACCTGCGTCGCGTTGACCTGCGGCCGGTAATCGTCGTGGGCGAACGGATGGTCCGTCGCGCCGCACAGCGGGCAAGCCTCGCCGGGCTGGAGCCGCGCGCGCTGCTCCTCGAAGCTCTGCCACGCGCGGGATTGCCGCAGATGATCCTCCCGCAAGGCACGCTGCTCCCCGGCGGTCAGGCGCTGATGTTCCAACTCGGCCACGGCCCGCGTCGTCTCGGCCAAGGTGCCTTCCTCCCGCGCCAGACGCTGGCGGTCGGCGGCGAGTTTTTCCTCCCGCTCCCGGCGCTGGGAGGCCTGCCTGTCCAGCGTGCGGAGCGATTCGATCTGGTGGCGGAGCCGCTTGAGTTCCGTCTGCCGACCCTCCGTGGTGCCGCCCGCCAGGAGCAACCGCACGGTGTCCTCCGCCGAAGTTTTGATCGCGGTGCGGTCGGCGAGGTTGGCGCGGGCCGCTTCCAGGTCACGCTGTGTCCGCCGGACCACTTCCATTTGCGTGGCGAGATCGGCGGTGAGTTGGCTGACCCTTTTCTGGCTGGCCGTCAGCTTGCCGCGTTGCGCTTCCAATTGGTTGAGGTCCCGGATCAATCCCGGCAGCGCCGCTTCCAGCGTTGCTCCGTCGTGAGGGCGCGCCGCCAGCCAATCCGCGATCACCCGGCAGTGGGCCGCCTGCGCCTCGACCTGCTGCCGCTGCGCGCCGAGTTGTTGCCGTTGCGTTTCGACCAGCGCCGCGCCGAACCTCGCCGCCGCCACCAGCGCCCGGCCGTGTTCCCGCGCGGCCTGGGCCTGCGCCTGTTCCGCCAGGGCGAGCTTCTCGTGTTGGGCGCGCGCCAGTTCGCCGGCGGCATCCCATCGGCTCAGGGCATCAGCGAAGGGCAGCGTACGCCGATGCGCCCCCAAGCGGTCTATGTCCGGCTGCGCTTCCCGGCGTTGTGCCTCCAGCGCGGCCTGCTGGCGCGCCAGTTCCCGTTCGTCCGCGAGAGCCTTCGAGAGTTCGCGGGCCCGGCCGAGTTGCCGGGACAAGTCTGCCCGCGCGCGTTGCGCGTGGTCCGCCTCGTCCCGCCGCGCCGCGAGCAGGACCTCGCGTTCCTGACGTTCCTCCGCCGCGAGCAGGCGGATGGTTCCCAGCGTTTGTTCGCGCCGGTCGAGGTCGGCCTGCCGCCGCGTGGTTTCCTCGTAGGCCAGCGCGCCCAGTTCAGAGTAGATTTCCGTGCCCGTCAGACACTCCAGCAACTCGGCGCGCTCGTTCGCCCCCGCCTTCAGGAACCGCGTGAACTCGCCCTGCGCCAGCATGACCGAGCGCAGGAAACGCCCGTAGTCCAGGCCGATGATCTGTTCGATGAGCCGGTCGGACTCGCGGACGTTCTGCGCCAGCGTCTCGCCCGCCGCGTTGTAGAGGCGGCGTTGCGGTTTCTGCAACTCGCCGTCGGGCCGGCGGCGCGCGCGCCACAGGTGCCATTCCGCCCGGTAACGCCCGGCGGCCACCTCGAAGTCCACGGACGCATGGCACTCGCCGCAGTGGCGGCTCATCATGTCCCCGGGGTTGGGTTCGTCGCCGTAGCGCGCGGCGCGCCCGTAGAGCGCGAGCGTGATGGCGTCGAGCAGCGTCGATTTGCCCGCGCCGGTCGGCCCCGTGATGGCGAAGAGGCTGACCCCGCGCAGGGGCTCCCGCTCGAAGTCCAGCTCGTGCGGCTCCTTGCCGCGCAGGGAGTTGAGGTTCTGGAACTGGACGCGGAGGATTTTCATCGCGTCGGGGCGGCGGCGTCCGGACTGCGGCGGCGTTCGGCGTGGAACTCGCGCAGCTCGCGGAAGGCGTCGGTCAGGGCCGCGCGGTCGTCGGGTGACAGGCCGCTGCCGTCCGCTTCCAGGCGGCGGGCGAACACGGCGGCCGGATCGTCGAGGTGGGTCAGCCAGTCCTCACCGTCCTCCCCGCCCAGGCCGCCCGCCGCCGGTCCTCCCGCGCCGCCCGGCCGGGCGCGGATGAGTTCCAGGCCGCCGTGCGGGGCGACGAGGGGGAGGATCAGATCGAAAAGATTGTCGCAGGGCGGGGGAGCTTCCACGGTCACTTCCACCCAGCACGGCAGCGCGTTCTCGCTGGCAGCGGCGGCGAGCTTTTCGGCGAGTTCCTCGTGCCTGCCCCTGACACGGGTCAACCGGCGGGCGGGCGGGACGCAGAGCGACCATTGGCCGGTCAGCGCGCCGCCCTCAAAATCCAGGAGGCGTACTTCCTTCACGTCGTCGGCCTCGCTGAAGCTCAGCGCCAGCGGCGACCCGGCGTAGCGCACGCGACCCTTCCCCCCGGCGGCCTGCGGCCGGTGGAGGTGGCCCAGCGCGACGTAGTCGAACACCTCCGGGAAGCAGTCCGCGCCCACGGCACCCAGGCCGCCGATGTGGATTTCGCGCTCGCTCTCGCTGCCGGTCGCGCCGACGACGGTCAGGTGGCCCGTGGCCAGCACCGGCACGCCGCGCGCCCGCCACTCCCCGGCCGCCTGCGCCGCTTCCTGGTAGCGCCGCGCGATGCCTGCCACCAGGGCGCAGCGGATTTCCTCCACGCTCTGGCCCGAGAGACCCACGCGCAGGTCGGCGTCGCGCAAAAAGGGCAGGGCGGCCACGACCAGCCGCGGGGCGGCGGGACCGGGCAGCGGCACGAGCCAGTCCGCCGGTTGGGCGGCCAGCGTGCCGATGACGTGGAAGGAAAGGGAGCGCAGGACCTCGCGCGGGGCCTCCAGGTGGCCGGGCGAATCGTGGTTGCCCGCGACGATCACGGCGGCGCAGGCCCCCGCGCCGCGCAGGCTCGAAAGGAAATCGTAGTACTGCTTGACGGCGGCCTGCGGTGGGTTGGGCGAATCGAACACGTCACCCGCCACGACCAGCGCGTCCACCTGGTTCTCGCGGATCGCCTGCAGCAGGAACGCGAGGAAGCGCGCGTGTTCGTCCGTGCGCGAGCGCGTCAGCAGGCACTTGCCGAGGTGCCAGTCCGCCGTGTGCAGGACGCGGAACGCGCCCACGGGCTTGGCGAGCGGGGACCATCCCGAGGCGAGCGGTTCCGCCGTGGCGGGCAGCGTGGCGGTGACGAAGGCATGGGCCTCCGCGTTGGATGGCGGCGCGGCCTCCAGGGGGTCGGACATAGGAGCCCGGCAGTCTGAGCCGAAGCCGGACAGAACGCGAGCGGAAGTTGCGGGGAAGAGTCCGGCAACGGCGGTGCCGCGGTGGGAAGAGCAGGCTGGCGGGAAAATTGATTTGTGCCCACGGTGTTACTTGTGTTACAGATGCCGCATGGAAAATCCCGTGCCCCCCACGATCACCGTGCGCCCGTCCAAAGACCTCCGCCCCGCGTTGCTCAAGCTGGCCAAGGACCTGGACAAATCCGAGGGGCAAATCCTCCTGGAAAGTGCCGCCGCCATCCTAGAGATGCTGGAAAGCGGCGAGGACCGCGTGCCTCTGCTCGTGCGCGCGGCGCGCGTGCTGCGCGAGCACAAGGCCACCTTCTCCGAGCCCGCCCACCTGATCGGCGGCAAGCTGCGGCGCGACCAGCGCGAGGTCAGCCTCTACACGGAGATCCGCGCGGGATATCCGAGCGCCGTCAGCGCCGAAGCGCCCCCGGAGAAGGTCCGCCTGCCCGCGAGCCTGTCCAAGCACGGCGACTTCGCGGTGAGAGTGCGGGGCGACAGCATGGAACCGATGGTCAGCGACGGCGACATCGCGGTGTTCCGCGCGGCGGAGACTGCGGGCAACGGTCAGTTCGTGGCGGCGGTGATCGATGGGCAGATGCTGCTCAAGCGCTTCACCCAGAAGAACCGTGGCCGCGCACGGCTGGAAAGCCTCAACCCGGCCTACGCCCCGATTCCCTGGAGCGAGGACGCGCGCATCCAGGGCGTGTTCGAGGGCCGGTTCACCCTGTAAACCTGGCTTTCTTCGGGCAACCGGGTCCCGGCCGCCGGTCAGCCGTCGAGGGAACCGGACGCGGTGGACATCTCCCGGTCAGCGAACATCCAGGCCTCCGCCGGAGGGTAGCCGAGCAGTTCGTAGTTCACCGCCAGCAGCAGGGTGGTCAGTTCCTGCTGGGCGGGCGTCTGCGCCGGGCGCAGGGACAAAGGCGCTGCCCAGGCCTCGCCAGGATGCTCCCGGATCATCGGCGGCACCTGCTGGAGCGCAGAGCGTTGTCGATCAAGGGGCATGGCGGGATAAAACACCCTTCTACGTGGCGGGTCAACCCCTGACCGAGGCCCGCTGGGACGGTCCGTCGTTTTGACACCACCTCCCGGTCGGATTTAAGATGGGGGCAGGACGCAGCCTTCTGACTGGCCCTGCTCTCGCCGCAACTCCTGGCGACGGGTGTATGTTTCCTGGTGTTCGAGCCACAAACCCCCGTCCAGAACCGACCGATGGAGATCAAACTACTCAGGGCGAAAATCCACCACGCCACCGTGACCCACACCAACCCGGACTACCACGGGAGCATCACCATTCCGAGAGACCTGCTCAGAGCCAGCGGCCTGCTGCCCAACGAAGCGGTGCTGGTGGCGGATGCCGCCAACGGCAACCGTTTCGAGACCTACATCATTCCTGGCGCGCCAGGGGTGGACAACATCGAAATCAACGGTGCCGCGGCGCTGCTCTCGGGGGTGGGGCACCGCGTCATCATCATGAGCTTTGTCTCCTGCGAGCTTTCCAGCGCGCTTTCGCACAGCGCGCGGGTCGTCATCTGCGATGAGCGCAACCACGTAGGCGAGGTGTTCAGCCAGCCCACGGCGCTGCCCGAGTAGCGTTTGAAAACCTCGGGTTGTGGTTGCGAGCTGCTTTTCAGCTCGATCCTGTCCGATAGTTTTTTGGCCTCATGAAGACTAACGCTCCTACCATCAGGTCTTGGAAGCATCCAGGCGGACGGCCGACTATTGATCTTCAGGAAAGCAAGAGGAAAAGAGCCTGGCAAGGTGGGGGCATGGGCAGTCAAGGCAGCGCGCCGGAGTTGGAGCGGTGCCGGGCGTTACCATCCGCGCGCGAACCGCCGCACCACGCGCGGAACTTGCCGGATTGAAGGAAAACGAAGCGGCGTTGAAGAAGTCCAAAGACTTCGCCGAAGCGTTGTCGGCCGTGCGAGAGCACGTCGTTGCGCGTGAAGTGCGAAATTCGCGGACTGGAAGCCAAAGCGCAGGGAATCGAGGACGCCGCCTACGACCTGAAAGCCGTCAACCCGAACGCGAACAATAGCAGCGGTGGATAACGAGTAAACTTGCCCTCCGGTTAGATCTTGAAGACAATCGCTCGCGCTTTCAAAATCATGCCCAAGCCAAAGGAACAGTTTCCACGGCTCATGGAAAGCGTGTACGCCAAACGCAGGCGGCGATATGCCTATTTGGTCGAGCACGGCACCATTGGGCTGAACTGGTGTCCGCCGGACCCAGCCGGCGACGCGCGGAGCGGCAATTATCCAGCCTACGCCTTACATCACTGGTGCCGGGGCGGCACTTTTGCCGATGTGATGATGCACGAGCGGGCGCAGTCTCCGCGCACGGGGCAACGATGGCTATAGCGGCAAACAGGGTTTGAGAGTTTTCCGACACTGCATCGCGCGAGGAAAGGCAAAACGATCCTCGCGCTTCGCAGCAACTCGGCCCGCTCTCCGCCGCCAGATCAAGCAGACGGAACTTCGCCATATCCGATCAACTCAATTTCCTTAAGTTGGAAACCACTCGTCGGACGTGCTACTACTCTCGCAGATGGCAGCGGACAATTGGGAACTTTGACAGTTCTGCGAGTCCCGGTCATCATAAGTCCCTGTTGTGAAACAGTTCCTGTAGTTCAACGGATAGAATAGAGGTTTCCTAAACCTTTGATCCGGGTTCGATTCCCGGCGGGAACA